>CAKZPB010000018.1 GCA_937138395.1 uncultured Pseudomonadota bacterium | reverse complement strand
ACCACCGGGTTCTTGAAAAAGCTGCCGGCGTTCGGAATCCGGTCAGGATCCGGGAGTTTGCGCTGCCGGATTCGTATCACGGCATCGGCTATGGTCCGCGGATGGGTTGGCTGGGATGAATTCCGGCTGGCCAGTTCATGCTGCAGTGCCGGATACTCGATCCGGGGATCGGGTGATCGCGATAGCGTCATGCGCACGGCCAGAATGACAAAGCGACCAGCATCGGCGTTCTTGAAGCGACTGTCCCGATAGCTCAGCTGGCACTGATCGGCTGCAATCCAGTCAATGGCTTCAGTATTGCGATCGAACACCTGGACCGAATGCAGCACATCGCTGAGTTCAACGCCATAGGCACCGATATTCTGCATGGGTGCGGCACCAACAGAACCCGGAATCAGCGCCAGGTTTTCCAGGCCCCAAAGGTCTTGATCAACGGTTTTTAGGACCAAGTCATGCCAGTTTTCGCCGCCGGCGGCCGTCACCAGTACTTGGTCATCATCAATGGATTCTGTGCGAATCCCATGCAGACAATTGACAATGACCCGACCCGGATAATCGTCGATAAACAGGGTATTGCTGCCGCCACCGATGATCAGCGTTGGCAACGGCGTATCCAAAGCGGCGGGCAGCTGACCCGCATGGTGCAGTTCAACCAGTTCGTTCGCGCGGGCCGGTAGCCGGAACGTGCTGAGTTGGTCGAGCCGGGCACCGGACTGCACCTCGATCGCAGCTGGTTCAGGCGTCATGAATGGCTTGAACGCAGTCTTGAATCAGGCGCGGACCTTGATAGATGAAGCCGGTGTAGCACTGAACCAGGTTGGCGCCGAGCTCGATTTTTTCGCGCGCGTCGGCCCCGGTGGTGATGCCGCCCAGACCGATGATCGGAAAATCCGGGCCAAGCTGCTGACGGGCCCGTTGCAGAACCCGATTGGCGCCGGGCTTGACCGGTGCGCCGCTCAAGCCACCAGCCTGATTTGCATGTTGATGACCGGCCACCGGGTCTCGTTCGAGCGTGGTATTGGTGGCGATCAGGCCGTCAATGCCCGATGTCCGGATGACTTCGAGCGATGCATCCAGCGCGGCTTCGTCCCAGTCGGGCGCAATCTTGATCAGCATCGGGCGATAGACGGCAAATTCTTTCATCAAACGCGCGCGACAGTGCAGCAACTCGCTGAGCAGTTCGGCTAGTGCACCGGTATCCTGCAGCTCGCGCAGATTGGCTGTATTGGGCGATGAAATATTGACGGTCACGTAATCGCAGTAGGGATAGACCCGTTCCAGGCAATAGCTGTAATCATCCGCTGCCCGCTCGACCGGCGTTTCTTTCTGTTTGCCGATATTGGCACCGACCGGGATTCGGCAGTGACGCGTTTTCAGTTTTTCGACCAGGTGATCGACCCCCTTGTTGTTGAAGCCGAGTCGATTGATCAGCGCTTCATGTTCGGTCAGCCGGAACATGCGCGGTTTGGGATTGCCGGCTTGTGGGGCAGGGGTAACGGTACCAAGCTCGATAAACCCGAAACCCAGTGCCGCTAATGCATCGATGTAGTCGCCGTTCTTGTCCAGACCGGCCGCCAGGCCCACCGGGTTCGCAAAAGTCAGGCCGAGCAGGTTCTTGGATAGACCATCCGATCGCTCGGCGTGAAACAGCCGGGTAAAGTGCGCGGCCTTGAGCGCCTTCAGCGCAACGTCGTGTGCGATTTCCGGCGGCAGCGTAAACAGCCCTTTGCGCAGCCACGGATACAAACGACTCATATTGGATTTCGTTCGCCTCAGGCCAGCGAGAAGGCCATCAACAACAAAATAAAACCCAGGCCAGCGGCGATCAGCAGCACGCTGCCGGTCAAGGCGCCAGCAATCAGGAAGGTGGCGACCAGCAGGGACAACGCGATCAATATGAGCTGGACCCAGCCCAGTATCAAACCGACCAGGGCCAGGTTGTCGCCCTCCACTTCGCCGTACGAGGATCGGACTTCACGTCGCGCCATGTGGCCGGTGACGACCGCGACCAGGCTGCCCAGCAATGGCAGGGCAGCCCAGGCCAGGATGCCTGAAACCAGGCTGATCAGTGCCAGCGTGCTGGTGCGGGTCGTCGCCTGTTCCATCTACAGATCGAACTTGATGCCCTGCGCCAGCGGCAGTTCAGTCGAATGGTTGATGGTGTTGGTTTGCCGGCGCATGTAGGCCTGCCAGGAATCCGAGCCGGACTCGCGCCCGCCGCCGGTTTCTTTTTCGCCGCCGAAGGCACCGCCGATTTCTGCGCCGGAAGTGCCGATATTGACGTTGGCAATGCCGCAGTCGGAGCCCAGGTGGCCCAGGAAGTATTCGGCGTTGCGAAGGTCGGTGGTGAAGATGGCCGACGACAGGCCCTGGCGCACGTTGTTGTGCATGGCCATGGCGTCGTCCAGATCCGAATAGGTCATCACATACAGAATGGGCGCGAAGGTTTCTTCCTGCACGATATCCCAGTCATTCTCGGCGCGCACGATGGCGGGTTCTACAAAAAAGCCGTCGCGCTCGATCCGGTTGCCGCCGGTCAGCACTTCGCCACCGGCTGCTCTGGCCTTGTCCAGGGCATCCATATAGCGTTGAACTGCGGCTTCATCGGTTAGGGGGCCCATCAGCGTGCCGGATTCAAGCGGGTCACCAATCCGAACCTGCTGGTAGGCCGCGACCAGTGTTTCGATCACCGAGTCGGCGATGGATTCGTGCAGGAACAGGCGGCGGGTGGAGGTACAGCGCTGACCGGCCGTTCCAACCGCACCGAACACAATGGCTGGAATGGCCAGCTTCAGATCGGCGGTTTCATCGACGATCATGGCGTTGTTGCCGCCCAGTTCAAGCAGGCTCTTGCCCATGCGGGCCGCAACGCGCTCGCCGACTTTGCGACCGACCTGGCTGGAGCCGGTAAACGACATCAGCGCGACCCGCTCGTCGTCAATGAATTTCTCGGCCAGTGCGTGGCCGTTTTCCATGAAACTGGTGAAGATGGGCGGAAAATCCTGGTCCTGCAAGGCCTCATTGACGATGTTCTGCACCGCGAGGCAGCACAGCACCCCTTTCGGGCTCGGCTTCCAGATCGTCGCGTTGCCGCAGATGGCCGATAGCAGCGCATTCCAGGCCCAGACGGCCACCGGGAAATTGAAGGCCGTAACCACACCGACGACACCGAGCGGGTGCCATTGCTCGTACATGCGGTGGCCCGGGCGCTCGGAGTGCATGGTCTTGCCGTACATCATGCGTGATTGGCCAATGGCGAAATCACCGATATCGATCATTTCCTGCACTTCGCCGTCGCCTTCCGGCTTGATCTTGCCCATTTCCAGCGACACCAGGCTGCCCAAAGGGTCCTTGTAGTCGCGCAGGGCTTCGTTGACCAGTCGCACCGCCTCGGCCCGCTGCGGAGCTGGAACGGTGCGCCAGATTCGGGCGGTTTCGACGGCATTATTGAGCACGCGCTCGTAGTCGGCTTCGGATGCCGCATGGACTTGCGCAATGACTTTACCGGTGGATGGATTGATCGAATCAATCAGGCCCTGGTCGGTCGTGTTCGACCACTGGCCGGGGCCAAAACAGGCGCCGGCATTGCGGGGCTGAATGCCCAATGCGTCGAGGATGGTCTGGGTGTTATGGCTCATGCGGTTGCCCTGTCAATTCAGTCAAACACCCATTATCGCATCCAGATCACTGGTCTGTCAGGGTGCTATGTTCGGCAAGCCAGTTCGACAGGTCGAGCATCAATGATGAAAGTGCCTGCTCGAAGGCGGCGATGAAGGATGCGGGAGTATTGTCGCGGCTGGGTTGCTCGATCTCGAACAAGCGACTGGCCACGGTGCTGCCGGACGGCTGATCGATCAATCGGGCAAACAGCTGTATCTGGACGCCATAGCGTCCATCGCTATCCACGCCCTCGAATCGTCGCAGGGTCGTGCTCAAGACCCAATCGGCCGGTCCGCTGGCTGCGGCATCGTCAAACGGGCCGGCCCGGCGCACGCTGTCCAGTACCAGCGAGCGCAATAAATCAGGTGATTTTTCCAGCCACAGATAGCGCGGAATCCGCTGCAGGCTGGCGTCGTCTCGACGGACCAGAATCTGCCGCGCGTCGCGCGTCAGGTCGGCCTCCGGCCGCATCACGCGTAGCGTGCCGTGCTGCGCCTGGCTGGCGATGGGCGCAGGCCACTCGACTTGCGGTTCGACGACCCGCGCCGGTGGGGCGGGTTCCAGCAGCCGGCAGCCGCTGACGCCGGACATCAGCAGTGCAACTGGCAGTACAAGCACCAGGATGCGGACCGATGCCGAAACCCGGCGATGCGAATTGACGCGGTGAATCATGGTTGGTACTCCTCTGCGGTATCCGAGCCGAGTAGAAACTCGGCCGGGTTTTGACCGAGATTTTCAGCAATGACCGATAGCTCGCGTATGAGGGCTCTGAGCTCTTCAAGGCCCGGTCCGATCTGGTTGAGTCCTTCGCTGCCAACGCCCATCAGCGCCTCCTGGTTGCTGGCCATGATGGCATTCGCCCGTACGCTGACCGAGGCGATATTCTCCAGGCTTTCATCGAGCGCCTGAATGATTCCAGGCAGTGCTGCGGAGACGCGCTCATCAAACTCGCTGATGAACTGGCCGGCCTGGGTAAACGTTCCGTCTGCAGACGCCAACAGGCCATTGATTCGGGCGCTGGCCTGCTCGGATTGTTGCACCAGGCGCGCGAATTCCTCGCGCTGCTCAGCCATGGTTGCTGACACGACCTGCAAACTGGCCAGCGTTTCACTGACTTGTTTGATATTGCTGTCGTTAAGCAGCTTCTGCATCTGCAGCAGGATATTGTTGGCCGTGACGAACATGCCTTCCGACGATTCCAGAATTTGTAGCAAGGCTGATTCCCGGGCCGGAATTTCGGGCAGACCCTGTCCGGGCTCGCGGTCGAGCAGGGGCATGCCCGGTGCGCCGCCACTGAGCTGTATGGCCGCCATGCCGGTGACGCCCAGAATGCGCAGTCCGGCCTCGGTATCTTCATGCAGCGGTATATCGGCATCCACCTGGATGGTGACAATGACTTCGCGCAAATCCTGAAGATTAAGCTCCAAGTCAATGATCTTGCCTACATTAATTCCGTTATATAGCACTGGACTGCCGACCGAAACGCCGGTCACCGATTGAGTGAAGCGTATGACATATTCGTTCCAGGAACGGTCGGAAGCAAACTTTCCGGCCCACAGACCGAAGACCAGGCCAAGCGCAGCAACTGCCAGCGTGAAGGCCCCGATCAGTACGTAATTGGCGCGCGTTTCCATGGTCGTCTCCTAGCTTGATCCGTTTGTGCGCTGGCCGGCCGCCGCTGCGGCCCGGCCGCGCGGGCCGTGAAAATAATCCTGGATCCACTCATTGTCGTATTCAGCGACTTTCTCCAGCGTATCGGCGATGAGCACCTTGCGGTTGCCGAGTACGGCTACGCGATCGCAGATGGTGACAATCGTATCCAGATCATGCGTGATCAGAAACACGGTCAGATTCAGCGATTGTTGCAGGGTTTTCAACAGCCGGTCAAATGCGGCCGCGCCGATTGGATCCAGCCCGGCAGTCGGTTCGTCGAGAAACAGCAATTTTGGTTCCAGCGCCAGCGCGCGCGCCAGGCTGGCCCGCTTGCGCATGCCGCCCGACAGCTCGGATGGCAGCTTGTGCGCGGCAGATTGCGGCAGGCCGGACATCAGAATTCGCAGCAGCGCGATTTCCTGCCGCAGGCTGTCGGACAAGTCAGGCTGATGGGCCTTGAGCGGCACTTCGACGTTTTCCAGGACGGTCAATGAAGAAAACAATGCGCCGTCCTGAAACAGCACGCCGGCCTGCTGCTCCAGCTCGGGTTGACGCTCGGCCTCCGGCTCGATGGTCTGACCGAAGATATGGATTGCGCCGGCCTGCGGTGGTCGCAGGGCCAGAATGCTGCGCATCAGCACGGATTTCCCGCTGCCGGAACCACCGACCACGGCCAGGATCTCGCCGCTGTTGACCTCCAGATCCAGGTCTTCATGTACGACGAAATCGCCAAATGCATTACGCAACCCGCGCACCTCGATGGCCAGTGCTGGGGCCTCAGCCGCGCCTTGATGCCGCACTGCGCTCACCAGCCGATCTCCATGAAATACACCGCGGCCAGTGCGTCGATGACAATCACCATGGTGATACTGCGCACGACCGCCGAGGTGGTTCGCTCACCGACCGATTGCGCGGTGCCTTCAACGCGCAAGCCCTCCGAGCAGCCGATCAGCGCAATGGCCAGCGCGAAGATCGGTGCCTTGACCAGGCCAACCAGGTAGTGACTGAGCTGAATGGATTGACTGACCCGTTCGATGTACAGGTCAAGGCCGATGCCAAGCGATAGCACAGACACGATCAAGCCACCGACCAGACCGGCCAGTGTGGCCAGTACGGCGAGTGCAGGCAGCATGATCAGCAGCGCGACCAGTCGGGGAATCACCAGCAGCTCGATCGCATCCAGGCCGATCGTCTTGATCGCATCAATCTCCTGCTGGCCCTTCATCATGCCGATCTGCGCGCAAAAGGCACTGGCCGTGCGACCGGCCAGCAGAATGGCCGTCAACAGCACCCCGAACTCGCGTAAAAAGGCATACACGACCAGATCAATGACCATGATTTCAGCGCCGAAATCGCGCAGCACGGTGGCGCCCAGGAAGGCCAGCACGGCGCCGATCATGATGCTGAGCAGAATCAACAGCGGCACTGCATTCAAACCACTTTCCTGCATGTGGTGAACCAGCGAGGTCCAGCGCATGCGTCGCGGACCTATCAGCGTGCCCAGCAAGCGGTGCAGTGCCAGCCCAAGAAAGCCGATCAGATCCAATGCATTGCCCAGCACGCGCATGACTGCGCGCCCGACCTGCTCAAACAGCGATTGCCAGAGCGGCGTTTGTTCGGGTTGAATGGCCTCATCGGTCGAATCGACCGCCGCGACGACGGCGTCAAACAGCGCTTGATGTTCCTGTTTGAGCTGGACAGCACCGGCCGGAATCGGCCGCTGATTCAACAGCCGGATCAGCAGCAGCGCGCCACTCGAATCCAGGCGATCGACGGTGCGCGCATCCAGTTGCCGGACCTGGCCTTGCCAGTCCACGATGGATTGTTCCAGCAGGGCTGCCTGCGGCAGTGTCCAGTCGCCCCGGAGCCGGATGATTCCAGATTGACCGGAGGCTTGAATGGGCGCGTCAGATGATGTCAAAGGCCTACTGTGTCATGCCAGTGCCGGGGATTGACTACTCTACCCGAGCTCGACGCCCCATGCTAGCGAGCTGCGGGTAGTTGAACCGGTGTTTTCGGCTGCCAGTCGACGGCCCGGTGTTCGGCCACGATGGTGGTGTAGATGCCGCCGCGAACCCAGAATTCGGCGGTCAGTCGCATGAATCGCGGTTGGGTGGCTGCCACCAGATCGCCAAGAATTTCATTGGTTACAGCCTCGTGAAATGCACCGTGCTCGCGGAACGACCACATATACAGTTTCAGAGACTTGAGCTCGACGCACAGCTTGTCGGGCACATAGTCGAGTCGCATTTCGGCAAAATCAGGCTGGCCGGTTTTCGGGCACAAACAAGTAAATTCCGGAACCCGCATGTGAATGGTGTAGTCATTTTCAGTCTGCGGATTCGGAAAGACTTCAAGGTCTTTGCTTGGTTCTGAGGGCATCAGGCTTCCTTCATGGATCAGATCAACGCGAACGTGCAATTGGCAACCACTCGATCGCCTAAAGGCCATAGAATAATCCATATTGCACGATGATCCTGTGCAGCCTGCGTGATGATTTCGTTTGTCCTCCTGACTGGCAAGTGGTGTCAACAATCGTCATCGGCTAGTCGTTGAAGCGGCATCATCGGGCAGCAACACAATACGCGTTCAAATGGCCCGGAGTTCACCTGATTCATGGTTAAAGCATGCGACTGACCGCCATCAAACTGGCTGGTTTCAAGTCATTCGTTGATCCGACAACGGTCAAGTTTCCGTCCAATCTGATGGGCATTGTCGGCCCGAATGGCTGCGGCAAGTCCAACATCATCGATGCCGTTCGCTGGGTCATGGGCGAGAGCTCTGCGCGTCAATTGCGCGGTGAGTCCATGAGTGACGTGATCTTTTCAGGTTCCAGCGCGCGTAAGCCGGTAACCACGGCCACGGTTGAGCTGACCTTCGACAACAGCGATGGCCGTGCCGGTGGCGAGTACGCCAGCTACAGTGAAATTTCGGTTCGTCGCCAGGTCAGTCGGGACGGTCAGTCGAATTATTTTCTGAACGGCAGCCGCTGTCGGCGCAAGGATATTACCGATCTGTTCCTGGGTACTGGGCTGGGTCCGCGCAGTTACGCCATCATCGAGCAGGGCATGATCTCGCAGATTGTCGAGGCCCGGCCCGAGGACTTGCGCAGTTTTCTCGAAGAAGCTGCCGGTATCTCGCGCTACAAGGAGCGGCGCCGGGAAACGGAAAACCGCATTCGCCATACGCGCGAGAACCTTGATCGTTTGTCCGATCTGCGCGAAGAAGTTACCAAACAGTTGGCCAAGCTGAAACGTCAGGCCAAAGCCGCTGAGCGCTACAAGGAACTCAAGGCACGCTATCGCCAGGACGAAGCCCGCCTGACGGCGTTGCGCTGGCGTCAGGCGGTGTCGGACAGCGAGCAGCAGTCACAAACACTGAAAGCCACCGAGACCCGGCTGCAGTCGGTCATTGCCGAGCAACGCGAGGCCGAAAAGGCGCTCGAGAGCCTGCGCGAAGAACAGCACAAGGCCAATGATCAGAGCGCTTCGGTGCAGGCCGAACTGTACGAGGTGACGAGCCAGATCGCGCGACTGGAGCAATCGATCGAGCATCAGCAGGATTTGAAGCGCCGGCGACAGGCCGAGCACGATGAAACCAAGTCGCAGCTCGATGAACTGCAGCAACATCTGGTGCTTGACCAGGCCCAGGTCGAGAATGTCACCGGCCTGATCGGCACACTGGAACCGCAGTTGAAGCAGAGCAGCGAGCGCGAGCAGCGCACGCAGACACAACTGGATCAGGCCGATCAGGCACTGACCGAATCGCAGCAGGCCTTGCAGCAAAGTCAGCAAGCCTCCAGCCAGGCCCGCCAGCAGGCCGAGCTGCTGAAGCTGCGCATCGAGCACCTGGATGAACGCATGAACCAGGCGGCCGAACGCCTGGCTCAGTTTGGCCAGCAGCAGGACGACCGCGCTCAATCGTTGGCCGATGAGCGTGAATCAACGGCGAAAGAATTGAAGGCCGTGCAACAGCAGCTGGACCAGGCCGAACGCAAGGCGGCCGATCAGCGTCAGCATATTGCCGAATTGGAAACTCAGGCCCGACAACTGCGTGGTCAAATCGATGAAGGCAAGAGCGCGCGCCGCGAGCTCCAGGGGCGTCTGGAATCGCTGCGCGTGTTGAACCAGGCCGACCAGACCGATGATGAGCTGGACCACTGGCTTGAACAGCACGCACTGGCCGATGCGCCGGCGTTGTTGAAGCAGATCGACGTTGAGCCGGAATGGCAGCAGGCGGTTGAAGCGGTACTCGGCCATTGGCTGAATGCGCGAACTTGCGCCAACGACTTGCCGGGAGAACCGCCGGCGCATCAACTTGGCCTGATTCTGGGGCGTGGTCCCGACGGGCGACCGGGCCGGCTCGGATCGGTTGTCCGGGGTGCCGGTGCATTGACCGAGCAGTTGAACCGCGTGGAGCTCGCCGATTCAACCGACCAGGCCTATGCCCGCATGGCCGAACTTGAAGCCGGTGAATCCGTGATTACGCGCGATGGCCTGTGGCTGGGCCCTGGCTGGCTTTGGGTTCAGGGTCAGGCCGATACCAATGACGGTCAATTGGCGCGTGAACAGCAGATCCGCTCGCTGGATCAGGATCTCAGCAACACCACGGAGGCGATCGAACAGCAGCAGTCGGCGCTCAGCGCGCTTGAAAAACAGTGGGCACACGCTCAAGAGCAGCAGCGCGAAGCCACTCAAAGCACGGACCAGATGAAGGCCGAGCGCGCGCGACTGGCCGGTATCCAGGCCGGGTTGGACCATCGCTTCGAGGCGATGGAGCGTCAGCGCAGTCAGCGCGAGCAGGAACAACAGTCGCTGAAGACCCGACAGCAAGAGGACGAGCAGGCGGTGTCTTCAGCCCGGGCCGAACTGGAGCAGTGCCTGGCTGAGCTCGAGCAAGCCGACCAGGCCCAACAACAGGCCGAGCAGCAGCGCAATGATGCGCAATCACAGCGGACGGATTGCTCGCATCGCTATCGTGAAGCCCGCTTGGAGCGCGAGCAGCAGGCGCTCAAGCTTGAATCTGCGCGCGCCAGCATGGAATCGCTGAAACAGGCCATTGCTCGAATGGATACCCAGATCGGCCAGCTGCAGTCGCGCTTTGTCGAGTTATCCGAGGCCCTGGCGCAAGGCGATGAGCCGGTCCGGGAGCAGCAGGCCGAACGTGATGGTCTGCTGAACAATCGGCTGGCCATCGAGCAGCGCCTGAAAGAAGCCCGCGCCCAGCTCGGTGAGCTTGAAGCGCAATGGCGCAAGCATGATCAGCAGCGGCAGCAGTCGGCAAACCAGGCCGAGCAGATTCGCCAGCAGCAGTCCGAGCATCAGTTAAAACTGCGCGAGAAGGAAATTGAAGTCGAGCGCCTGGCCCAGCGCGTCGCGGAATTGGACGGAGACCTCGAAGCGTTGGTCAAAACGCTGCCCGATAGCGCCGAGACTCAAGCCTGGGTTGAAGAACTGAACAAGCTGGAACAGCAGATTGTGCGCCTGGAGCCGGTCAACCTGGCCGCAATTGAAGAATACGATCAGGAGTCCGAGCGCAAGGAGTATCTGGATAGTCAGAACAATGATTTGACCGATGCCCTGGAAACGCTGGAAAAAGCCATTGCGCGCATCGACAAAACCACCCGGACCCGCTTTCGCGAAACCTTCGAGCGGGTCAATACCAATATGGAAACCCTGTTTCCGCGCTTGTTTGGTGGCGGCCACGCGTACCTGGAAATGGTCGGGGATGACTGGTTGACTTCGGGCGCCGCAATCATGGCGCGGCCCCCGGGCAAGCGCATCAGTCGTATTCACTTGTTGTCGGGTGGCGAGAAAGCGCTGACCGCTGTGGCCTTCGTGTTCTCGATCTTCAATCTGAATCCGGCACCGTTTTGCCTGCTCGACGAAGTAGACGCGCCGCTCGATGATGCCAACGTGGCGCGCTTCTCCGAACTGGTGCGTGAGATGTCCGAGCGCGTTCAGTTTCTGTTCGTCACGCATAACAAGGTGACGATGGAAATTGCCCACCAGATGCTCGGCGTGACGATGCGCGAACCGGGTATTTCCCGAATGGTTTCCGTCGACCTCGACAAAGCCGTCGCGTTGGCCTCGAACTGAGCCTGAACAGAGCCGACTTTGCCATGTCCTCGTTTGCATCCACGCACCAGATCGAACAGAATCGGTAGCCATGGATAATCTTCGTTTGATTCTGATCCTGATCGGCCTGGTCATCCTGGCGCTGATCTGGTTTTTTCATCAGCCACGCGGCTCGCGACGCCCCGGCGCCGTGCGGCGCGATCAACCGCGTGCCGAGCCCGGCTTGAACAAGCCCGGTGCCCGCCCGGACCGGCCGATTCAGGGTGATGAGGACAAACGGGATGATGCAATCGGCGAGCCGGAACAAACCATGCTGCCATCGTTGAACGAAGACCAGGCGGCATTGCAGCCAGTTGCTGATGCCGGGCCTGATGGTCGGCGCGAGCCGGTCTGGAACGATGCACAGCACCTGGATCGGGAGGAAGCATTACCCGAACCGGATATCTGGCCTCAGGATCACGTCGATGCCGACGAGTCGTCTGAATCAGGCAGTTCGTCGCCGCACACACCGCAGGTCGTGACACTGTATGTGCGCGCGCGCCAGGGCCGGCGCATCAGCGGCGTCAGCCTGCTTGATGCAGCGATCAAGGCCGGTTTGCGATTTGGCGACATGAATATATTTCACCGCACACATCGCGGCTCCGATGATCCGGTCTTCAGCATGGCCAATCTGACCAGTCCGGGCAGCTTTGATCCGTCGACCTGGAACTTGTTTGAAACGCCCGGCGTGACGCTGTTCATGATGCTGCCGGGGCCGCTGTCTGCGCTGGATGCCTGGGATGCAATGCTGGCCACCGGTCAGCGTCTATCGGAGCTGCTCGAGGCTGACCTGCTCGACGATGCGCAGTGCAAAGTCACGCGTCAGCGCCTGTCTCAGCTGCGCGAAGAAATGCGCGAGTTCGATCGCAAGCACGACTGGAGCTAGGCTTGAGCGGATTGGCGCCGGTCTGGAAATCTCATGGCTGAATCCCCTGGCAGTGAGAATCTGAACGCCCGGGTAGCGGCGTTGCGCCAGCAGATCCAGGAGCACAACCACCGCTATTACGTGCTGAACGATCCGACCGTGCCTGACGGCGAATATGACCGCCTGATGCGCGAGCTTGAAGCGCTGGAACGCGAACATCCCGAATTGGACGATCCGGATTCGCCCACGCACCGCGTCGGGGCCAAGATTGAAGACGGCTTCGACAGCGTTGTGCACCACACGCCCATGCTGTCGCTGGCCAATGCCTTCGACGATGAAGAAGTTGCACAATTCGATCAGCGGATTCGTGACCAGCTGGATCTGGATGAACTGAACTATCTGGCCGAGCCCAAGCTGGACGGTCTGGCCATCAGCCTGCGCTATCAACACGGCAGGCTGGCGCTGGCCGCCACGCGGGGCGACGGCAGGACCGGGGAAGATGTCACCGCCAATGTGCGGACGATTCGGTCGATTCCGTTGACGGTATCGGATTCCGGTCTGCCCGAACAGTTTGAGGTCCGCGGCGAAATTTTCATGAGCCGCAGCGGTTTTGCCGAGTTGAATCAACGCTTGAAGCGCCAGGACGAGAAGCCGTTTGTCAATCCGCGCAACGCCGCATCCGGTACCCTGCGTCAGCTGGACCCGGCCATCACAGCGGACCGGCCACTCCGGTTTTTTGCCTATGCGGCCATCGACCTGGAGCAGGACCAGGATTCAAGTCCGCAGACCTTGACTTGCCAGTCAGCGGTACTTCAGCGGCTGGCCGACATCGGTTTTCCGGTCAGCCCGCTGGTGCAGTCGGTTTCAGGCCTCCAGGGCCTGCTCGACTATCACGCTCGAATAGCCGACCAGCGCGATGCGCTCGACTATGACATCGACGGCGTGGTCTACAAGCTGGACGACTTCGAACAACAGCTCGAGATGGGGTATGTCAGCCGTTCGCCGCGCTGGGCGCTGGCACATAAATTCCCGGCCGAAGAGGCCATCACCAGGCTGCGTGATATCGACGTTCAGGTCGGCCGTACCGGCAAGTTGACGCCGGTTGCACGGCTGGAACCAGTCTTTGTTGGCGGCGTGACGGTGACCAACGCCACGCTGCACAATCTGGACGAGATTCGGCGCAAGGACGTACGGGTGGGTGATCAGGTCATCGTGCGCCGGGCCGGCGACGTGATTCCCGAGGTGGTGCGCGCCATGGTCGAGCGCCGCAGCGAGGATTTGGCCGAGTGGCAGTTGCCGAGTCACTGTCCAGTTTGCAATTCCAGGGTCGAACAGGTCGAAGGGCAGGCTGATGCGCGCTGTTCCGGCGGCCTGGTCTGTGCGGCCCAGCGTAAGCGTGCGCTGGAGCACTTCGCTTCGCGTACCGCCATGGATATCGATGGCCTTGGCAGCAAGTTGATCGAACAGCTGGTCGATCAGGAGCTTGTGCATGACCTGTCCGATCTGTATGGACTGGATGTTGAAACGCTGACCAGCCTGGACCGGATGGGTCAGAAATCGGCGGAAAACCTGGCGGCGTCGATTGATCGTAGTCGCAGGCCCCAGCTTGGACGGCTGTTGTTTGCCCTCGGCATCCGTGAGGTTGGCGAAGTCAGTGCGCAGTTGCTGGCGCGGCACTTTGGCACGCTGGATGCGTTGATGGCAGCCGATACGGAGGCGCTGCAGGCGGTCGATGAAATCGGTCCGATCGTGGCCGGGCACGTACATGAGTTTTTCAATGAAGCGGCCAACCGCGCGGTTATTCAGAAACTGTTGGATGCCGGGGTCGAGTGGCAAGCTGAGGCCGTTCGCGAAACCGGATCGCGACCGCTCGATGGAAAGACCTTTGTACTGACGGGGCGACTGGAGCAACTCAAACGCTCCGAAGCGAAAGGGCGGCTGGAGCAGTTGGGGGCCAGGGTCAGCGGCAGCGTTTCCAAATCGACGCACGCGTTGATCGCCGGCGCCGACCCGGGCTCGAAGCTGGACCGCGCTGAATCATTGAAGGTGCCGGTGATCGATGAGGCGGATCTACTGGAATTACTGGCCGGGCTCGAGCAATAGAACGAGCCATGGAATTCGGGTGGATCGAACCACACGCTGATCCACGCTAGAATACAGCTACGCATACATTCCAGTTCGTTTTGGTTGGAGTCATTCAATATGCAGGCAATCAGTGAAATTCTTGTTCCGGTCGATGGATCCGACAACGCGATGCGCGCGGTGCGCTATGCCGTGCAGCTGGCCGAGTCTCTTGGCGTGCGGATCCGACTGTTTTACGTGTTTCCGGTCTCGTCGGTCGAAGTCATCGGCATGGGTGGCATCAGTCGTGATGACATCGACCATGCCGCCCAGGCAGCTGCACAGCGGGTATTCGATGAAGTGCATGAACAGCTCGGCGAGATCGGCGTGACCATCAGTGATGATACGTCGGTCGGCGACGCAGCCGAAGAAATCATCCGCTGCACTGAAGACGATGAACAGCTGCTGGTGGTCATCGGTCGGCGCGGTTTATCGACGATGCAGAAGCTATTGCTCGGCAGCGTCAGCGAGAAAGTGGTGCGTCATGCGCACAGCCCGGTCACTGTGGTGGTTTAACCGTATCTAGCCGACAGGTTCGTCGTAATAACGGGTGGGGTCCGGTAGCCCGGCCTCCTTGAAGCCGGCTCGACGGATTCTGCAGGAGTCGCAGCGGCCGCAGGCACGCCCGCTGTCATCGGCCTGATAACACGAGATGGTCTGCCCATAGTCCAGGCCCAGCGCGCTGCCGGCCTGGATGATTTCGGCCTTGGTCAGGTGAATCAACGGGCTTTGGATGTGAAACGGGTGTCCCTCGACGCCGGCCTTGGTCGCCAGCCGCGTGAGGTCTTCAAAGGCCGCAATGAACTGCGGCCGACAGTCGGGATAACCCGAATAGTCCACTGCATTGACACCAATAAAGATGGATTCAGCTGCCAGCGTTTCCGCCAGGCCCAGCGCCAGGCTCAACATCAGCGTGTTGCGAGCCGGCACGTAGGTCACCGGAATACCTTCGGTCTGTTCGGTTGGCACATCGATATCGGCGGTCAGCGCCGAGCCACCGATGCTGCGCAGATCGACCTGGACCACGCGATGACTCATCGCATTCAGGGCCTGACTGATTCTGGCAGCGGCATCGAGTTCGGCACGATGGCGCTGGCCGTAATCCACAGCCAGCGAATGGCATTCATAGCCAGCATCGATTGCCATGGCCAGTGTGGTTGCCGAATCGAGACCGCCGGACAACAGCACCACGGCCTTGCGCGGATCTGCGTCGCTACCTTGTGACGATGCGTCGACCAACCGTATGATCCAGGCGGAGGAGGGTATCTGGTCGGATCAATCGAACGGCCACAGCCAGCCAAACCAGCTGCGTTCGTTTTCTTCCTCGATCCGGTCCGGATAATTCAGTTCCATCACGCGCCGGGTGTCCTGCGCCAGTTCCGGCATTTCGAGACGTTCATAAGACTGCATCATGATGCGGAGCGCATCGACGCTGGCTGGCGCGCCGGGGTAGTTTTCGAGTACATAGCGTGCACGGTTCAAGGCCGCGACATTGACATTCCTTCGCGCGTAGTACGAGGCAACCTCGACTTCATATTCAGCCATGGTATTGCGCAGAAACACCATGCGCTGGCGCGCATCGGCAATATACCGGCTGTCTGGGTAACGCCGGATCAGTTCCTGAAAGTCGCGGAAAGCTTGATGCGCGGCTTGCTGGTCGCGATCATTGGCCTGATCCGGGAACAGGCGACGAATAAAGCCCATCGACAGGTCATAGTTGATCAGGCCCTTCAAGTACCAGGCGTAATCGACATTCGGATGGGTCGGATAGGTGCGGATGAAGCGGTCCAGACTGGAAATGGCCGACTCACCTTGACCGCCCTTGTGTTGTGCGTAGGCCATGTCGAGCAAGGCCTGTTCGGCGTGACGCCCGAATGGAAAGCGAACCGTCAGCTCTCGATAGCGCTGGATGGCACGCTGATAGTTTCCGCCCTGTAGGGCATTCTGGGCCAAGGCGTACAATTCTTCAGGGCCGGGGCCTGCATCTTCGATCACATCATTTCCGCCGCGGCAGCCAGTCAGGACGATGCCGAGCAGCAAGGCCATGGCGATGATTCGGAAACGGGTAAGTACATGCGTTTTCATGGCCGCTATGATACTGCCTGTGGCGTTAAATCGCTATTCAATCGAATGTCGGCCGAAAAAGAGTCTGTATAGATGACCATTGAACCCTCGATCGTACAACTGCAGGCCGAAGTGCCGCCTGATCTGGCCGGGCTGCGGCTCGACCAGGCCGCAGCCACCATCTGGGCCGACTTTTCGCGCAGTCGCCTGACGGCCATGATCCGCGCCGGCGAATTGACCGTGGATGGCGAGAAAGTCAAACCGAATCGACGCATGGACGGTGGCGAACAGCTCGACCTGAATGCCCGGCTGGAACCGCATCGTCAACAAGACGAGCCAGAACCGATCGCGCTCGAAATCTGTTATGAGGACGACGCGGTGCTGGTGATCAACAAACCGCCCGGTCTGGTCGTGCATCCCGGTTCAGGCAATGCGACGGGTACGTTGGTGAATGCGTTGCTGCACCACGATCCTGCGCTGGCGCCGTTGCCGCGCGCCGGGCTCGTCCATCGGCTCGACAAGGATACCTCCGGCTGCCTGGTTATTGCCCGCACCAGCCGCGCCCATCGCGTGCTGGTTGCACGCTTGAAGGCACGCGACATTCATCGCCACTACCAGGCCGTGGTGTGGGGACGGATGATTGCCGGTGACACCGTCGATGCCCCGCTTGGCCGCCACCCGGTCGACCGCCGCCGCCAGGTAGTGCGTCCGGACGGCCGGGATGCAGTCACGCACTATCGGATTCATCAGCACCTGACGTCGTCGACCTGGATTGATGTCAAGCTCGAAACCGGCCGCACGCATCAGATTCGAGTGCATCTGGCCCACGCCGGCTTTCCGCTGATTGGCGATCCGATGTATGGTCGGGCCGGCAGCCCGGCGGGCTTGAGTGAAACCCAGCGAAACGCCTGGCGCGCGTTTCCAAGACAGGCGCTGCATGCGGTCAAGCTCGAATTCGAGCATCCGATCGAATCCGGCCGAGCGATCAGTGTCGAGGCGCCGCTGCCGGCTGATTTCGCCGGACTGGTCCGCGTGTTGAGCGATTGATTCATGACGGCACTCCCCTGCATCAATCCCGGCTTCGATCGTCCCTGCGAGGCGCGTTCGACCACCCGCGTTGGCGGTTGCAGCCCGTCACCGTATGACCAGTTGAATCTCAGCCTCTCCAGCGATGATCAGGCCAGCAAGGTGCTGGCCAATCGCAAGCGACTGGCATCAGAGCTACCGTCGGAGCCCGGCTGGCTGCAGCAGATTCATGGTACGCAGTTGATCCATCTTGATGACTGGCAACCCGGCGTTGAGGCCGATGCCGCCTGGACCGACCGACCGCGTCAGGTTGCCGTGGTTTTGACCGCCGACTGCCTGCCGATATTGATTGCCGATTCGCGACAGGGCCGGGTGGCTGCCATACACGCCGGCTGGCGCGGGTTGGCCGATGGCATTATTCCGACCGTGCTTGACCAGCTCGATATCTCGTCCGACAGCATGGCCTGGGTTGGCCCGTCCATTCGCCAACCGGCCTACGAGGTAGGCGCTGAGGTGGTCCAGGCTTTTCCGGAACATGCTGACCAATTTGTTCCGAACGCGGATGGCCGCTGGCAGGCCAGTCTTCAGGGAATTGCAGTGAATCAGTTGGGCGCCGCGGGTGTAGGCCGGGTCATTGACAGCGGCATCTGCACCTATCAGGATGAGGCGCATTACTTTTCCCATCGTCGCAGTGCCCCCTGCGGACGACAGGCCAGCTTGATCTGGCTGGAATAAACTAGTCACCCGCTGAATCAGGATCGAGGGAGCGCCCGAGCATCGTGATTCCGAGATTCAATGGCCGTGATGATGCGGCTTGATGCAACAATCGATTGACCAGAGACATGGCTATGACTGAAATTCTGATTCTGACTCGGGAAGTGCTGCAGTTCATGGCCGTGCTGTTGGTCGTTGCGTTCGGCTGCGGCCTGCTGGTTCTGGCCGGCATGTATGTCGTGGATCGCACCCAGCAGACGCATGCCGTGCGCAGAAACTTCCCGGTCATCGGCCGTTTCCGCTACCTGTTCGAGCACCTCGGCGAATTCTTTCGCCAGTATTTCTTTGCCAGCGACCGGGAAGAGCTGCCGTTCAATCGCGCGCAGCGCTCGTGGGTGTATCGCGCCTCGAAAAACCTGCCCAACACGGCGGCGTTTGGCTCCAGTCGTGACTTGAAGCGCGAAGGGACGGCGATTTTTCTGAACTGTGCCTTTCCGACCCTGGATGAAGAGGCCGAACCACTGATGCCGCTGACCATTGGCCCGGGCGCCCGTCAGCCGTATACCACCGACCGTTGTTTTCATATTTCCGGCATGAGCTATGGCGCCCTGTCCAAGCCCGCGATTCGTGCCCTGTCGATGGGCGCCAAGGAGGCCGGCATCTGGTTGAATACCGGTGAAGGCGGTCTGGCGCCGTGGCATCTGGAAGGCGGCTGCGATCTGGTATTTCAGATCGGCACGGCCAAGTTTGGCGTGCGTGATGAGCACGGCGATTTGTGTGACCAGCGCCTGGCCGGTATTGCGGCTCACGAGCAGGTCAAGATGTTCGAGCTCAAGCTGGCCCAGGGTGCCAAGCCCGGCAAGGGTGGCATTCTTCCGCAGGCCAAGATCACTGAGGAAATTGCAGCCATTCGGCACATCCCGATGGACCAGCCGGCGATCAGCCCGAATCGTCATCATGATATTGCCAACGCCGATGAACTGCTGGATATGATTCATCGCATCCGCGAGGTGACCGGCAAGCCGACCGGCATCAAGCTGGTGGTCGGCCAGGGTGACTTCATGGATGCGCTGGGTCAGGCCATCCACAAGCGCGGTCTCGACAGTGCCCCGGATTTCATTACCGTGGATTCCGGCGATGGTGGTACCGGCGCTGCGCCGATGTCGCTGATGGATAACGTCGGGCTGCCGCTCGATGAAGCGCTGCCGACCGTGGTCGACAAACTGACCGAGTATGGCCTGCGACCGCGCATCCGCGTGTTTGCTTCCGGCAAGCGCATCAACCCGTCCGACGTTGCCTGGGCTTTTTGCGCCGGCGCCGATATCGTGCTGTCCGGGCGCGGCTTCATGTTTGCGCTGGGCTGTATTCAGGCCCTGCAGTGCAACAAGAATACCTGTCCGACGGGCGTGACGACCCACAACAAGCGCCTGCAGCGAGGGCTGGTACCGAGCGACAAGGCCAAGCGCGTGGCCTGGTATGCGCGCAATATCATGCAAGAGGTCGAAATCATTGCCCATTCCTGCGGCGTTGCACGACCGCGCAAACTGGGCCGACAGCATGCCTGTATCGTGCTCAGCGGCGGTAAGAGCCGCAAGCTGAACGAGTTCTGGCCGGATGTGCCGACGCGTCAGGAATATCTGCCGGTAGAGTCGGTCGATCAGCAAAACGCTTGAGGAGCGCTGAACAACCCTGCTCGGCGCGTATTCCATTCGGTAAAGCCGCAGACTGCGTGGTTCGGCCCGGGTCACAGTCGCTGCAGCTACGGCTGAGTAATGCACCGCGCCAGATACGGCTTTCCGGCCGCACAACCAAAATCAGAGGGTTCCAAGCCAATGGTCGGGTTGTTCAATTCAGCGCAATGAGCGCATCAGGGATCGCCCAATGACTGAATCAGGCGATTGATTCAGGCACAATATGCGTGTGATCCACAATGTAATTCGACGCTTGTTTCAGACCGGATCGGGCTTGCTCTGTTTGCTGATGCTGGCGTTGCCGCAAACCCCGGTGCTGGCGTCCGAGTGGGCCGGCAGCGCGGCTTGCCACACCTGCCACCGTGATCGTTTTGGCACCTGGCATCGGACCTATCACCGCACGATGACGCAGCTGGCGACCCAAGAGTCGGTGCAGGGTGCGTTTGATGGTCAGACGGTCCAGCAGTGGGGCATCGATGTGCGTCCAGTGCAGCGCGGCGACGAATACTGGTTTGAATACCGACTGCCTGATTCCGATGCGCTTCTGGTCGAACAGAAAATTTACAAGACCGTAGGCTCGAACCGCTATCAGCAGTACCTGACGCGCGACCCCGACGGCGGCAATTTCTATCGGCTGCACATGCTGTGGCACAACCAGGACGAGCGCTGGATTCACATGAACGCCGCGTTTCTGGGCCCGGATGAGCAGCAGTTCGATGACCAGGTTTCGGTCTGGAACAACAACTGCATTTTCTGCCACAACACCGGTCCCGAACCCAATGTGACCAACTACGACGAGCTGCTCAAGCGGGCCGCTGCCGGCGAAACCGTCGATGCCCAGTTCGAGGGCGAGTTCGATTCCAGCGTGGCCGAGCTCGGCATTTCCTGTGAAAGCTGTCACGGCCCGTCGGCCGATCACGTGGCCAAGCATTCCAACTGGCTGACGCGGTTGTTCTATACCCTGACCGATACCCCTGATGACACGGTTGTGCACCCAAACAAACTGGATCAACAGGCCTCGACCCAGGTCTGCGGTCAATGCCACGGTCAGCGCATTCCGGTCAGCGTCGAGGTCATGCGGGAGTTCATCAAGACCGGTCCGATCTACCGTGCCGGCGACAATCTGTTTGATTCGGTCGAGCTGGTCTGGCCGGAAAGCCAACTGCCGGTTGGTGGGCATATGGGCGATTTGTTTACGCTGCGCTTCTGGCCCGATCGCACACCACGATTGACTGCCTACGAGTACCAGGGGCTGCTGCAGTCCGAGTGCTACCAGGAATCCGAAATGACCTGCGGCACCTGTCACAACATGCACAAGGGCGACACCCACGGCATGATCACCGAGGAAAACAGGACCAATCAGCCCTGTTTGGCTTGTCACCAACCGATTGCCGAAGACGTGGTGGCGCACACGCATCACCCCGAAGACAGTCCGGGGTCGTTGTGCTACAACTGTCACATGCCGGAGGTTGTCTACGGCGTCATGGAGATTCACCGCTCACACCGCATCGAGGTGCCTCGTCCTGCGCGCAATGCAGCCGATGGCCGACCGAATGCCTGTTCGTTGTGCCATCTTGACCAGTCGGTCGAGTGGGCCGAGCAACAGACCGAAGCACTTTGGGGTGTGCAGGCTCAGCCAGTTCAGCGTGCGGACGGTCTGGAAGCCGGCCTGGCCGACGGCGTAGCACGCTTGCATGCAGGTGATCCGGTCGAGCGTGCCGTGACCGCGACGATGATCGGGCGATCGATTCAGCGCGGGCAGGTTGAACAGCCGGCGCAGTGGCGCTGGCACTTGCTGCATGCAATGAACGATGAGTATCCGGCGGTGCGTCGGTTTGCGCTGCGCAGCCTGAACCAGCTGGAGCAGCACCTGGGCGGTCCAGTGCCGTCGGTTGCCGGTGCGTTGTCGGCATTCGACTCTTTATTACTGGGCGCCGAGCGGGCCGAACCGTTGATCGCGCTGATGCAGGCCTATGCGGCACTGCCTTCGGTGCAAGTCAGCAGCGACAGCATGCAGTCGAGCCGCGATGCAGACTTCAACGCCATGATTAGGCGGCTGCAGGCCGTAGGCGAGCAACGCTCCGAGGCAATCAATATCGGCGAATAGGCGGCTTGAGGTGTCGCGATGACGAGTCATTCCCGGGCTGTGCGCTGTCAGGGCGGTGGTTCATGACTATTGTTGCGACATAGCGAGTGCATGACAATCAAAAGGCCTACAGGGAGATATGCTGGCTTCCGCTCGGGTACAATCATCTCCCGGATCAATCATATTCGGATTTCCGGTCATGGCCGCTTTCATCTTCGTTACTGGTGGCGTCGTTTCTTCCCTTGGCAAGGGCATCGCCTCGGCCTCGCTGGCTTCGATACTCGAAGCGCGCGGGCTCAAGGTCACGATGATGAAACTCGACCCCTACATCAACGTCGACCCCGGCACGATGAGCCCGTTTCAGCACGGTGAGGTCTTTGTGACCGAAGATGGTGCCGAAACCGATCTTGACCTCGGACACTACGAACGGTTCGTCCGAACCCGAATGACCCAACTCAATAATTTCACCACGGGCCGTATCTACGCGGATGTGATTGCGCGCGAGCGGCGCGGGGATTACCTCGGTTCCACGGTGCAGGTCATTCCGCACATCACCGATGAAATCAAGCAGTCGGTCAAGCGCGCCGCGGACGGCTACGATGTTGCGCTGGTCGAAATTGGCGGCACGGTGGGCGATATCGAATCGCTGCCGTTCCTCGAAGCCATTCGTCAGCTCGGCACCGAGTTTGGGCGTCAGGCGCTGTTCATGCATCTGACGCTGGTGCCGTTCTTGCGCGCGGCCGAAGAGATCAAGACCAAACCGACCCAGCACTCGGTCAAGGAGCTGCGTTCGATCGGCATTCAGCCCGATGTGCTGCTGTGTCGCTGTGAGCGCATGCTGTCGGATCACGAGCGGGAAAAAATCGCATTGTTTACCAACGTGACCCAAGAAGCCGTCATATCAGCCGTCGACGTTGACAATATCTACAAGATTCCGCTGTTTTATCAGCAGCAGGGCCTGGATCGGATCGTGCTGGATCGCCTGGGCCTGGAGGCCGGCGATGCCGATTTATCGGATTGGCAGAACGTGGTCGATCGCCAGGCCGATCCGCAGCATGAAGTGACCGTGGCCATGGTCGGTAAATACGTCGAGCATGCCGATGCGTACAAATCACTAAACGAGGCCCTGTCGGCCGGCGGCTTGCAGGACCGCATTCGCGTCAACATCCGCCCGGTCGAATCCGAGCAGATCGAGCAGGAAGGGCTCGATGTCCTCGACGGCGTTGATGCCATCCTGGTGCCGGGTGGTTTTGGCGAGCGTGGCTTCGAAGGCAAGATTGCAGCAATCCAGCACGCACGCGAACACCGGATTCCATACCTGGGTATTTGCCTTGGCCTGCAGGCTGCCGTGGTCGAATTTGCGCGCAATGTGTGTGGGCTTTCCGGGGCCAACTCGACCGAGATCGATCCGGACACACCCCATCCGATCATCGGACTGATTACCGAATGGCTGGATGAGCGTGGTCAACGTCAACTGCGCGGCGAAGACGACGACCTGGGCGGCACGATGCGTCTGGGTGCCCAGCGCTGCCGACTTGCTGAAGGAAGCCGATCGATGGATCTCTACGCCAAGCAGGAAATCGTCGAGCGCCATCGGCATCGTTATGAATTCAACAACCATTACCGCGACGCGGTTACCGAACACGGCCTGTTGCTGGCCGGTTTGTCAATGGACGGCATGCTGGTTGAAATGGTCGAGTTGCCCGATCACCCGTGGTTTGTGGCCTGCCAGTTCCATCCGGAGTTCACGTCGACGCCACGCGATGGTCATCCGCTGTTTACCGGCTTTATCCAGGCTGCGTTGGCATATTCAACCACCAACAGTGATCAGAAACCACAGATTTCGCAGATGTGCGCAGATTAAAGTTAAAACTCAATTTTGATTCTTGAGCACACGCGAAGCGAAGTAGGAGCTTGCTTGCAAGCGAACAGACTTTTAAGCTGAATCCCAATGTGTTCGCCTGCAAGCAGGCTCCTACAACATTCGGCTTTAATCTGCGTACATCTGCGTAATCTGCGGTTACTTTTTTTGACTTTTCACGGAGTATCAATGAAGCTCACACATTTTGACGTTGGTCTGGACCAGCCGTTTTTTTTGATTGCCGGACCCGATACGCTGGAGTCGATGCAGCTGTGCCTGGACGTCGCCGGTCATTTGAAAGAGGTGACCGAGCGCCTGGGTATACCTTATGTGTTCAAAGGCTCGTTCGATAAAGCCAACCGCACTTCGGTCAAAAGCTACCGCGGTCCTGGGCTGGGAGAAGGCATGCAGATGCTCAAGGCCGTGCAAAGCCAGATTGGCGTGCCGGTCCTGACCGATGTGCACGAAGACACGCCATTGGATGAGGTTGCCGACGTGGTCGACGTACTGCAAACGCCGGCTTTTCTGTGCCGACAGACCAATTTTATCCAGAACGTGGCCCGCACCGGCAAGCCGATCAACATCAAGAAGGGCCAATTCCTGTCGCCATGGGAAATGCGCACCGTGGTCGAGAAGGCGCGGGCCACCGGCAACGAACAATTGATGGTGTGTGAGCGGGGCTATATGTTCGGCTACAACAACCTGGTGGCCGACATGCGCTCATTGGCGATCATGCGCGAGACCGATTGCCCGGTGGTATTTGACGCGACCCATTCGGTGCAGCTGCCGGGTGGTCAGGGCGACAGCTCAGGCGGTGCCCGCGAGTTTATTCCTGTGCTGGCACGGGCTGCGGTCGGCGTGGGTGTATCCGGCATCTTCACCGAAACTCACCCCGATCCCGACAAGGCGCTGTGCGACGGGCCGAACTCGATGCGGCTGTCGGACATGGAAGGCCTGCTGGAAACGCTGGTCGCGATTGATCGAGCGGTTAAATCTTGAAGCCGGGGAACCGCAGATTAGGCAGATTTCGCAGATTAAAAAGATACAAAAAGATAAACAGCAGAACAGGCGATTGATATTTTGGTTTTGGAGAAGCATAGTCGACCGGTTTTTTTTGATTAACCAATCTGTGTAATCCGTGGTTGCTGTTATTGACTTAAACAACGGGCTTGGTATGAACATATCGAAAATCCACTCATGCGAACTACTTGATGAGCCAGGGAAACCGACACTAATTGCCGAGGAATCATGGATTACGTTGATACCGCAGATATAAAAACGAAAACTGGGGAATGAAGGGCTGCTGGTCAGCATGCTTGATACTTTGGTTTTGAAGGTGAGTTTGACTGGTTTGCAAGTCGATACTGAGAGCCAGCTTTTTTTGATGCTTGTACTATTAATCTGCCAAATCGGCGAGATCTGTGGTTACCGGTTTTGCCCACAAATGACGGAGCTCAAATGAAAATTTCTGCTGTTCATGCTCGTGAAATTCTCGATTCACGCGGTAACCCGACGCTGGAAGCCGAGGTCTGGCTGGACGATGGTTCCTTTGGGCGCGCGGCGGTGCCTTCCGGGGCGTCGACCGGCGTGCATGAGGCCGTGGAACTGCGAGATGATGAAGCAGGCCGCTATGGCGGCAAAGGTGTTCGGAAGGCCGTGCAGAATGCCAATGAGGTTTTGGGCACTGCGCTGAAAGGAACGGATGCTACGGATCAGGCAGCACTCGATGCGCGTTTGATTGAATTGGACGGCACCAGCAACAAATCAACACTGGGTGCAAACGCGCTGCTGGGTGTGTCGCTGGCTGCCGCACATGCTGTGGCGAATGCCAAGAACCAGTGGTTGTTTGAGCACCTAATGGAGTCGTCGGGCCAATCGCCCAGCTTGCCGGTGCCGATGATGAATATCCTGAACGGCGGCGCGCACGCCGATAACCGGGTCGATATCCAGGAGTTCATGATCCTGCCGGTCGGGCTACCGGATTTTCCGAGTGCACTGCAAGCCGGCGTCGAGATCTTTCATGCGCTGAAAGCCGCGCTGTTGAGCCAGGGTTTGAGTACCGCAGTGGGTGATGAAGGTGGATTTGCGCCCGACCTGAATTCCAATGAAGCCGCGTTGGAATTGCTGATGACGGCCATTGTGGAAGCCGGCTACAAGCCGGGCGAACAGGTGGCGCTGGCGCTCGACGTTGCTTCCAGTGAATTCTATCGTGACGGTCGTTACGTGCTTGACTCCGAGGGGCGTGCTTTCAACAGCGCGGAATTTGTCGACTACTTGTCCGGCCTGGTCAGCAAGTTCCCGATCTTCTCGATCGAGGATGGTATGGATGAAGATGACTGGACCGGCTGGAAGGAATTGACCGACGCCATCGGCGGTGCGGTCCAGTTGGTCGGTGATGACTTGTTTGTGACCAACACCAGGATTCTGCAGCGTGGCATCGACGAAAAGATTGCCAATGCCATTCTGATCAAGCCCAACCAGATTGGGACGTTGACGGAGACGCTGCAGGCGATCGATCTGGCGCGCGCTGCCGGCTTTGGCACCGTCATTTCACATCGTTCCGGCGAAACCGAGGACGTGACCATTGCCGATCTGGCGGTCGCGACCGGCGCTGGACAAATCAAGACCGGCTCGCTGTGCCGCTCGGATCGAGTGGCCAAGTACAACCAACTGCTCAGAATTCACCAGCGGCTTGATGAGCGCGCCGTGTATGCTGGACGAGACGCACTGTCTCGATAAGCGGGGTAGTGATTGTGTTGAATTGAAGCAGGAGTCCTGATCACTGATGCCCTTTTTTCGTCACCAGGCAAGCCACCAGCAATGACCATGATGGGTGAAGTGGTGATCTTCCTCGGCAGCGCCGTGATCATGGTGCCGCTGGCGCGGAAATTTGGCCTGGGTGCCGTGCTTGGTTAT
Organism: uncultured Pseudomonadota bacterium; assembly: GCA_937138395.1. Lineage (GTDB taxonomy): Bacteria > Pseudomonadota > Gammaproteobacteria > Xanthomonadales > Wenzhouxiangellaceae. The sequence continues at coordinate 7,653 of CAKZPB010000018.1, read as the reverse complement.
CTGGCGGCTGGTATTTTGATTGGCCCCTGGGTGCTGGGCCTGATCGAGGATGTTGAAACCATCCTGCATTTCTCCGAGTTGGGCATCGTGCTGCTGCTGTTCGTCATCGGGCTCGAACTCCGGCCGAGCCGCCTGATGGTGCTGCGAAAACTGATATTCGTCAACGGTGCCATGCAGCTGTTTCTGACCACGCTGGTCTTGTGGCCGCTGGCCGCCTGGTGGCTGGAGAGCTGGCGCAGTGGACTGCTGGTGTCGGTGGTACTGGCGCTGTCCTCGACGGCGATCGGCCTGCAGATGCTGGCCGAGAAAAAGCAGCTGACCGCGCCGTATGGGCGGCAGGCCTTTGGTGTCTTGCTGTTCCAGGATATTGCAGTCATTCCGCTACTGGCGCTGATTCCGCTGTTTGGCGGCGCTGCCGGCCTGGATACCGGCGGTGAAAGCCTGCTGGTGCCGATTCTGCAAACTTCGCTGATTATCGCAGCCATCATTTTCGGGGGGCGGCTGTTCCTGCGCCCGATCTTCCGCGTGATTGTCATGAGCGACGTGCGCGAGATCTTCCTGGCCGCCGTGTTGCTGGTCGCCCTGGGCACCGCACTATTGGCTGACTGGGCCGGCTTGAGCATGGCGCTGGGTGCATTCCTGGCCGGCGTGCTGCTGTCAGACTCAGAATATCGTCACGAGCTCGAAGCCGGCATCGAGCCGTTCAAGGGCTTGTTGCTCGGGCTGTTTTTCATTGCCGTGGGCATGTCGATCGATTTTGGTCGCGTGATTGATGGCCCGGGTCTGATCTTTGCACTGGTTGCCGTGTTGATGACGGTCAAGTTCCTGGTGCTGTTATTCGTCGGGCGGTTTGCCGGGCTCAGCAACCGCGAGGCATTGTCGCTGGCCTTTGCGCTGCCGCAGGCCGGTGAATTCGGCTTCGTGCTGTTTACGGTCAGCCTGGAAGAGCAGGTCTTGAGCCCCAGCGTGGTTGACCCTCTGATCGTGGCGATTACCATCTCGATGGCGCTGACGCCATTAATGTATCTGATCAATGAACGGTTGATTCAACCGCGGCTGGCCCGTCCGGACGATGAAGACGAGGGCTATCATGAGATTCCTGACGACGATAGCGAACCGAAGGTCATTGTTGCGGGTCTCGGACGCGTCGGACAGATTGTCGCCCGCAATCTGTCGATGCTCGATATTCATTTTACTGCGCTGGATTATGACCAGGAGCAGGTCGACTTCGTGCGCAAGTTCGGCCACCGCGTGTACTACGGTAACGCCACCAATCTGGACGTGTTGCGAGCCGCTGGCGCAGGCCATGCCAAATTATTTGTTCTGACGATTTCCGATATTGAAATATCGGTGCGCACGGCTGAAATGGTCAAGCGTCATTTTCCGCACCTCAAAATCTACGCGCGCGCCCGAAACCGCCAGCATGCGCTGGAGTTGATGCACCTGCAGGTCGACTTCGTGGTTCGTGAAACCTGGCTATCCAGCATCGAATTGGCACGGTCCACGCTGGAAGCGCTCGAAGTGCGTCAGGTCGATGACTACATTGAGCAATTTCGCCGGCACGACGAAGAAACGTTGCGCGAGCAGGTCGAACACAAGGACGACTTTGATGAACTGATCAAGATCGGCCGCCGCAGCCGCAAGCAGTTGGAAGCCCTGTTTGCCGAGGACCGGATCTTTCTGAAACAAAACAAGAAGTCAGACACAGAATAAAGAACTTCTTGCAGACTACGCCTTTTGATCCCGTCACGCGAATCAGGTACCATTTCACGTCCCCATTACAAGGCACAAGTCCGATGACGCTGCCCCGCATACTGTTCGCCACAATCGTACTTTTTTCCGCAGGTATGGCCTGCGCAAAGACCGATGCGCCTCAAATCAAGAATTCAACTGAAATCTGGTCGGCGTGGTCATCCAGTGCAGAACTGCATGTGTATCCGGACAGCTTGAATTTGGCTGATATCGAGTTTTCGGTGGGCGGTCAAAAGCGTGCGGATGGGAGTCGTGTTCGATTCTCGGACTTGAACCTGGGTGCGTTGGAGTTTCATGCCCCAGCAGGAAATTTCGAGCAGTTCCTGGAGGGCCGTCTGGTTTTGGCGGCTGATCTTCAGCTTCGCCGTGATGGGCATATCGTCACTATTGATCGATTGATTATCCAGCGCAACCCGGACGATATCCATGGATTGCTGTTGCTTGACGGAAGCGGCAACCCATTGTTTTCAGCCAGCCATGTGCATGTCTACACATTGCTCGAAAAAAACCAGCTGGTCATGGAGCGCATGGATGTGCGGATGACACAAGCGCTGGCCGACCGGTTGGGCGCTACCGAATGGGGCGGAATGTTTGTTGGTGAATTGGCCCTGGATGCGCTTTTGCATATTCCCGCCGGTGCCAATCTGACCCAGCGCGGTGATGCTTGTGCCGATCGTCCTCAGTGGCCTACTGATGGCTTCGATGTTGACGTGGAATTGATCGCGATGGGGACCGTGTCGGACCGCGGTACGGTCGTTGAAGACGGCAAGACCTTTGAAATCCTGACGCCGTCGGCTCGCTTGCGTAACAATCCTGATTTACGAGCAGCCGATGTGCCCTGGTACACCAAGTTCACCGGCCCGTTCCCACCCTATAACAATGATCAGCACCCGTTTCTGGTCTGGAACTTGTACCGTGTCAGTGAGGGCCGCCTGGAGCAGGTGGGTGTCTCTGGCGCGAAGTATGCCTTTTTTACCATCAACGTCAGCTGCACGATCAACTGCGGTGACGGCGGCATACCGGGGGCTTCGGGTCATATCCTGTGGCCAGGTTGCGAAGACGTGTATGGCGTTGGAAATAACGACAGCCCCGGTGATATTGGTCCACGCAGCGAGATCAATCCGCGCACTGGAATCTTTGAATCGTTCGGTTCTTTTTTTGACCAGATGCCGCCGGGCGGAAATGGCGTGCAGGATACCGATTCCGCGCCTGGAGAAAACCGCATGAAGGTCTGGGTCGAAGACCTGCAGACGCCTGGCGCTGAATATCTGTTCGAATCGTGGTACGTGATTCGCGACGACATCAATATCTTCAACGGCATGGGCTACCACCCCTTGACCCCAAATTTCCAGGGCGGCAGCAGCTGGCAATACAGCCTGGGAGCTTTTGCCCAGGGCCGCGCACTGGACGCCTGGATTGCACCCGGCGGCACACCGGAATCGGGTGAAATGAACGTCGTGTTCCAGGATGACCCGGTTGGACACCTGCAGGTGCTGGCCAAGGTCGAGGAAATTGCACCGGAGCGCTGGCGGTACACCTACGTCGTCAAGAACTACGATGTCGACCATGGTATTGAACAGTTTTCAATCCTGACCTCAGCCGAGGTCGACAGCTGGTACTTCCATGATCCGGACCAGGATGAAACCAACGAGTGGGGCTCGGCAACGACTGGCAGCGCGCAAGTGTTTTCTTCTCCAGCCTCGAACCCGCTGCTTTGGGGCCAGGCCTACACCTTTGGCTTCGAGTCCGATCGCCCACCGGTTGCAACCCAAGTCGAGATCGAGCTTGGCCCAACCGGAGGGAGCGAGCCCGTTGTCCTCGATCTTCTGGGTCCGGAACGTCTGGAGGATATTTTTGCCGATGGCTTTGAACAGACTTTCTGAACGCGCTCTTTAACGCGACTACCAAAAAAGCCCGGCATCCGCCGGGTTTTTCCTTACTGGCAATCACGCGCAAGCAATTAATTTCGATCAGGCTGGCAGCATGAAATTCGAGTTGACCTGGATCTTTCTATCTTCTCCGCATTGATACGAACCGGCTGATGCCTACAAACTCCCACCGTGATGGTGCTTGCGAAATTTGCTCCAAAGCGGCAGGGTTGACCAGCAAAAAGAAAGCCCGGCGATGCCGGGCTTTATAGAGAGTCAGCCACAACTTCCGCTTCAGCGAGTCAGCGGCACGACCAGCGTTTCAAAACCATCGTCGAAGATTTCTTCCGGCAAGGCTTCAACGCTGATGCACCAGCTGGTCAGTTCGCCTTCGTCTGTGCCGGTCGGCTCGTCATCGTAGAACTCCAGACGCCATTCCGCATTGCTGGCTAAATTGTTGAACGTGCTCATCGGATCGATCGGCAGGAATTCACCCACCAGGCCATCGTCAGACGTGCATTCTTCTTCTGCGGGTACGCTGGCATTATCAGAAAACGTTGCCGTGATACCGTCTCCACTGCAACCAAAGCCATCATCAATGCGGCCTGGACGGTCATATAAGACAATTGATGTGTCGGAATCAACATGAGTCAGCTCGAGTCGTGTATCCCCCACATAGGAATGCGCCAGATTGACGTCAACAACGACTGAACCGGTGGCACCTTCTTGGGGAATGACGATGCTATCGAATGCACTGCCGCCGCCGTTGTCCGGATCCAGTAGCGGGGTACCCGGGGCCGAGCAGAACTGGTTGGCTGTGGTAAAGCTGAAGGTCGCTGACTGTGCGCCTGTACCGCAGGCATTGTCGGCAGTGACGCGCCAGTAGTATTCGGTCAGCACATTCAAGCCCGGCACGTTGATTTCTGTCGCCGTTGTGGTCTGGTCGAACACCGGGTCAACAAACCCCGGGTTATCGGCCACTTCAACTTGATAATTCACGGCGTTTGCAATCGCATCCCAGCTCAGCGTCGCCGAGGTTGATACGCCGGTCTCGTCATCAGCCGGTGAAGTCAGATTGGCACCAACCGGCGCAGCTGCGGCCAACGCGAACGGAATGCTGGTGCTGTTCTCCTCGGTGCCACTGGTGCCGGTGACCTGGATGCTGTAGTTGCCTTCGGTCGCTGAACCTAGGCTGCCAATGGTCAGCACCGAGTCACCCGGGGGATTGACCGGATTCACCGAAAAGTTAGCGGTTGAACCAGCCGGTTCACCACTGGCGCCCAAGTTGACTGGATCGGAAAATCCAGGATCCGGTGTGACGCTGATTGTGAAATCAACGCTGCCGTCGGTCGCACAAGCCGTTGCCGAACCCGGGTCAGCAGCCAATTGAAATGGCGCAGCCCCAATGCCGTTGATGAATTCCGGATTGCCGCCCAGCGGATCAAGGTGATCCCGCATGCGGGTATCCACGGTACCGAGGCCATCCCAGGCATGAAACAGGCCGCCGTACTCGTCATTCAATTGGCCAGGTGATGCGCCGCAAAAAGACGCACCGCCACTTAGTACACCGATCAGACGCTGCTCCGAGGTATACAACGGCGATCCGGACGAGCCGGGTTCAGTGACTTGCGGTGGAATCGAAGCAGGCTGCGGCTCCGGAATGTTGGCCACAATCGGAGGGTCCTGATGCCACAGGGCAGTCCAATGAACGCCCTGAGCACCGGCAATATTGCCAACGAAGAAGTCATCGGCAACAAAAGTAATGCGCTTTTCATCCACGCTGGGATGGTGGATCGTGGCGCATAGCCCTTCGGTGGAGCCGTCGGTGCCGATCTGTGAACAGGCGGCGGGCGTGCTGCGTCGGTCCCAGCCTGCCCAGTACAGATCGAATTCGGGATCAGCTGGATCGTCCAGTTCCAACAGGGTCCAGTCCGAACAATTCCCGGGTGCTGAACAGGTCAACGCCGGATTATTGGAAAACGGGTTATCCGTCTGAGCAACAATAGAGGCGCCGCTGTTGATCGTGTCGGGTCGTGGCCCAACCTGGGTGCCTTCCGATGCGCCGGGCGTACGGCACGTCGGCCATTCATAGTTCCAATACACGACAATCGAGGGTACGTTTCCGGGCAGGTTGCCGCAGTGCGTTGCGGTGGCAAACAGCATTCTGCGGTCATTTGCAGTGTTGTTGACCAGCGAGCCTGTGCAAATATCCGTTCCGCCGCGTGTATAGGCGCCCACAGACCGTCGCGGATCGTTCCATGGATCATCTTCTGCCAGGCAGGCGACATCCATATTGCAGGAACCGGAACGGCCGCCGGCGCCATCCTTGGCGCAGTCACTCTGGCTTTGCTTGCCTTCGCCAAATAGCTGATCGGTATGCACGTAGCCTGCCAACGCTTCACCAAAACCACGATAGCCCTGGTTGACCTGGGTCAGCTCGAGCGAGACCAGGTCGCGGACGCGCGTCGGAACATTGAGTTCGATCACAACATCCTTGCCCTGGATAATCGGCGACCAGAACTGGCGGTGAACTTCGTTGATTTCGGTGCTGTAGGGACCCAGCACTTCATAGAGGTCCATGTCTCCCCGTTCGGCGGCGTCCACGGTGTAAATAAACAGCTGCGCGCCCTCTGGCATGTAGACCTGATCGAAACCGAAATTCAGCGAGGTTGCGACTTCGGCCGCAACCCGGTAGCGCCAGATGCTGTGATCGCCAGCCTCAGCCCAGTGACCGTGCAGCAGCGGCGTAATCGAGACCGCATTCGGAATGGCAAAGCGTGGTGGTGCGCCGAACGCTTCGTTCAGTTGGTCTTCCGCAGCAATCGCCTCGACGTCCAAACGGCCGAAATCGAGGGTTTCGACCGATTCAATCGATGATTTCTGGTTGCCGTCCCAGCTTAGTGGCGGTGGACGATCCTTGGCGAATGCTTGTCCCGAAAGACACAGACCGAGAATCAGCAGGAACAACAGATGATGTTTTGGCTTGTAACGAAAACTAGCGCAAGGCGAATTGAATTGCATGAATTACCTGACTGGGGAGTGGGGGAGTTGATTATTCCTCAGTGGGGACTACAGCGTCAAATAATTGTCATGGATTGGTGCTATCGACAGGTTGCTGGCAGACTAAAGTCTACATTTGCAAAGATTATTTTGAAATGCATCACAATTTAAGCTTCTCGTATTTCCGCTACTGATAGCGCTATTGAATGTTCAATGGTGCCGTCGGGTTCCAATATTGAGCAACGGATTCAATCACTGCAGTTAGCGTGTTTTTTATTTCTCTGGCGTCTCGAAACCATCTTTGAACACCTCGATTTTTGTTGAACAGTTGTAGCAAACCAGGGCAAAATCCTGAAGGGTCGAACCCGGGGCGGGGGTCCAGGGGTCCAAACCGTCTCCTGCCAGGTTTGAAGCCAGGACTTCAATGCTCAGCATACCCTGCTGTTGTTGTTCCGGGCTCAGCATGACGCCCTCCAGATTGTTGATCTCGTCGGGTGTGCCGTTGGCCTCGGAGAATCCATCAGCCTGACTGATATTGTTGCCATAGTAGATGTCGTCGCCAATGCGAACGATCAGATCCAGGTTGTTAACCCATGCCGGTGTAGTGCCTCCGGCTCCGGGACCGGGAGCGTCGGTCCAGGCCAGCATCAAGCGGATGGGCTGCTCAGGGTCATCCACAATCCAGTCGGTCTGCCAGAAGTCGCCCGTGTCGTCGAAGATTTCTGTCTGATCGATGAACTCAATCGATACCGCTGGGTTGATGACGGCATCGAGATCCAGCCGGCCCCAGCCCTGCTTGCGGTCGGGTCGGTGGCCGAGCGCGTTGTCGTCGGCATCGTCGTTGCCAACCAGGTCCATCGCGACCGGCGTGAAGCGCGCCTTGACCAGGGCCGGACTGGGGTCGATGCCGAAATCATTGCGATACTGTTCGACGAACAGCGCCACGCTGCCCGACACAATGGGTGAGGCCATCGAGGTGCCGCAAAAATTGGCGCTGTAGGCCGAATTGCTGCTGCCAATGGTGCTGTCAGTG
>CAKZPB010000017.1 GCA_937138395.1 uncultured Pseudomonadota bacterium | reverse complement strand
TTCCGGGCCTTATGCAATCCGATCTTCTTCCGCTCGACCGCACGCGCATCCCGCGTCAGGAAGCCGGCGACGCGCAGTTCGGCACGCAGATTCTCATCATATTCTGTCAATGCACGAGACACGCCCAAACGCAGCGCTCCGGCCTGGCCGGTGGTGCCGCCACCTGTGACGGTTGCGAAAATATCGAACTTGTCGGTCAACTTGACCAGTTCCAGCGGCTGACGGGTAATCATGCGCGCAGTGTCACGACCGAAGAATTCTTCAAGCGGCTTCTTGTTGACAGTGATCTGGCCGTTGCCCGGACGCAAAAAAACGCGTGCGGTGGAGGTCTTGCGTCGGCCGGTTCCGTAAAATTGTTCTGTAGACATAATGAGTTTCCGAATTCGTCAGCGCGATTCAAATTGACTTATAGTTCAACGGCGCGTGGTTGCTGAGCCGTGTGCGGATGGTCAGTACCTGCATAGACTTTCAGCTTCTTCAGCATGGCGCGTCCCAGCGGATTCTTGGGCATCATGCCCTTCACCGAGTGCTCGATGACCCGCTCGGGGTTCTTGTCCAGCAGCTTTTCCAACGTGATGGACTTCAAGTTACCGATGTACCCGGTGTGGCGGTAATACACTTTGTCGGTCAGCTTGCGGCCGGTCACACGCACCTTGTCGGCGTTGACGACCACGACGTAGTCGCCGGTATCGACATGCGGCGTAAACTCGGGCTTATGCTTACCGCGCAAACGACGGGCAATTTCGCTGGATAAACGCCCCAGGGTCTTGCCGTCGGCGTCGACCAGGAGCCATTCGCGGCGCACTTCGTGCGGCTTGGCGCTGAATGTTTTCATTTCAGATACTTCCAAAATAAGGTACTGACAAGTTAAGAGCGGAAATACTACAGCATTATTCTGCGTCGGGCAAGACCCTGTTGGGCAAAAACTTCGACTTTCAGACACCCACGACAGGCCGCTTCATCAGATTGTTTTCCTCAACTGGTTTTCTTCAACGATTCGGCCGGGCGGTGATTTCAGCATCCTGGCTGCCAACGGTCGTGCCAGCCGATAGAATGCCAACAGCGCAAACCACGATCCCAGCCATGCAGGAGCCCAGGTCTTGAAAGTATCGGACTTCCATTTTGATTTGCCCGAGGAACTGATTGCACAGCAACCGCTGCCCGATCGTTCTGCCAGTCGCCTGCTGGCGATGGATCGCTCGACCGGCCGATTCAGCGATCAGCGATTTCGCGATCTGGTTGATCTGCTGGCCGCGGGCGATTTGCTGGTGTTCAACAATACCCGGGTCATACCGGCGCGCCTGTTTGCGCACAAACAAACCGGCGGCAGGGTGGAAATCCTGATCGAGCGTGTGCTCGATCAGGGTCAGGCGTTGGCGCAGATCAAGGCCAACCGAAAACCCGAGCCCGGTAGCCGGCTGATGATCGACACATCGGCCTTGGATGAACATGCCGGTGAACTTCAAGTGCTGGGGCGTGAGCAAGAATTCTGGCGGCTCGAGTTGACTGGCAGCAGTCAGAGTGATGATTGGTTATCGCTGCTGCATCGTCACGGTCATGTGCCATTGCCGCCCTACATCGAGCGGAATCAAAAAACAGGCGATCGCCCTGAGGATCAGGAGCGTTACCAAACGGTGTATGCCGAAGTGCCGGGCGCGGTTGCGGCCCCGACTGCAGGCTTGCATTTCGACCAGGATCTGTTTGACGCCCTGGATGCCAAGGGCGTGCAGCGCGCGTTCTGTACCCTGCACGTCGGGGCAGGCACCTTCCAGCCCGTGCGAGTTGACGAAGTCGAGGCGCATCGAATGCATCCGGAATGGCTGGAGGTTACATCAGCGTTGGCTGCTCAGGTTCAAGCCACCAAGGCCGCTGGCAAACGCGTTGTGGCCGTTGGCACAACGGTCGTTCGCTCGTTGGAGACCGCAGCCCAGCTAGGGGAGCTGAGGGCGATGACGGGCGAAAGCCGTCTGTTCATTTACCCCGGCTACCAGTTCAACGTGGTCGATGCCATGGTGACCAACTTCCACTTGCCCGGCTCGACACTGATGATGCTGATTTCAGCGTTCGCCGATCGGCAACATGTCCTCAACGCCTACCAGCACGCCATCGAGCAGCGCTACCGCTTTTTCAGCTACGGCGATGCGATGTGGATTGGCCCACTAGCTCACTGACCTTTTTACATCGGATTGAAGGCCGGGTTCCTGCTCGTGCGCATCCCTGCTCGTGCGCATCCAGGAACAGCTGAATACTTGCAGATCGGGTACCCGATCCAATACTGACACTTAGGGTCCAGTTTTGACTGATTACACATGGGTGCAGTACGCTGGCAGATATTTGATATAGAAGAATAAGATACTGAAAATATTAATAAATTAATGAAAGATCGCAAGTCATTAGCATGGTTTGGCCCAATTGTTGCATCTCTCAACATATAAATATAAATGTGAGACAGTTTTATTTTTTTACGCGGAAGTGATACTATCCGCACCGTTTGTTACAACAAGAAATGCTTTGATTGATCTAACAATTGATTGAAACGACTGATCGCTGAATAGAAAGGGGGCTGCATTGATAGTGCGGCAGTAAGTTCTGAGCAGCTGATCGGTCACTTCGCAAAGGGGATTACCATGTCCAGTATTTATACTGCCGCCAAACTGGCGGTTGTAGGAATTGTTTGTTTATTTTTTGTCGTTCCGTTTCAGCCCCTTCAGGCTGAAGGTACGTTTGAACTGCGGGAAGGCACCGCAACTTCGGACGTCATCTACCTTGAAGGTAGTCTGAATGCGAACAACGTCAACTACGACCAGCATCGTGTGACGTTTCTCAGGGTCGATATTTTCGACCCGGCCAACGAGGTCATTGACTTGTATGGCCAGGCCTTGACCGGTTCCCCGGATATTCAGATCTGGTGCCCTGGCGTCTTGCCGTCGCCAACGCCTGATGCTCCCTACACGCCGCCGACGCCAGACTTTACCGCAGATTTTTCAGCCGGATCCGGCGCGCTGTCCAGCTTTGCGGACGTAGTTGACGTGCAGGCGCTGCCACGCAGTATCTCACCGGTAACCTATGCGCTGACTGGTAGCAATGCTTCCTGCGGCGAGCCGGGCGTTTATACCGTACGATATTCCAGTGCGTTAATCGATCGCAACGGGCAGCTGTATTGGGATATTCGCGTTCGGAACACTGTCACATCCACGCTTGAATCAGGTCGGGTCTGGTCCGACAAATATTCGTTGAGCATGGCGGCCTCCAACCGCGGCATTGGCGCCCAATTCTATGTAGTGGCCGGTGAAGATCGTGGATCGGATTATCTTGGTGTGACCTGGCTGTTGGATCTTGAAGATATCAACCCGTTCGGATTCCAGCTCTTTGCAAACGCGCGTGGTGTGGGTCCTGCGCAGTACAATTATCAGTCTATCGGTGGGTCGGCAGTGCCGCAGCCGCAGCTCGATCCCCAGTATCCGATCTATTTGAATCCTCCGGCCAAGCCGGTAGTGACACCTGGCATTGTCGGTTCGATCGATTCCATTGAATCGGTTTGTACGCCTGGCGTATCCAATGATGTAGTTCTTCGTTTCCAGACAATTGGCGAATTGCCTTACACCATTCGAGTCGATGAGAACAACAATGGTCAGTTTGATCTGAACGAAGTCATTCTGACTGGAACCTCTTTTTCCGGAACCAATACCGTTGTATGGGACGGCACATTGCCGAGTGGCGCGATCATTGCACCAGGAAACAATTATGCGATCGAACTTACCCTGACCACAGGTGAGGTCCATTTCCCGTTTTACGATGTAGAGGACGCCACCCCCGGGCCCACAATCCTGCCGTTCAGCATTCCTCCTACTGCTACCACCGACTTGTATTATTGGGACGACAGCAATCCATCGATCACCAGTCTTCCCGGCGGAGGCACAACGAGCGGGCCCGACGGCAGCTTATCGCTGCATAACTGGGAGAACGGTGTGCTTGGTTATCGTGATGAAAACCTGATTGATACCTGGAAATATGCTTCGGTCCAGCAGGTTGACGATGTATTTGTCTATCCAGTTTCGTGCGCGGTCGATCCGGTCATTGGCCTGGCCAAATTGGCTGAACTGATCGAATTCAACACCGATGCCACAGCGGATATTCAGTTTACTTTCCGGGTCGAGAATCTCGGAAACGTTGATTTAACTAATGTTCAGGTCGTTGATGACCTGACCGCAGCGCTACCAGCGCCGGTTGCGTTTTCTGTCACTGGCATTTCCGCCACGGGTGGCCTGGTCGCAAATCCAGCCTATGACGGCGTGACCGATACCAATCTGCTCGACGCCGCGACCAGTATGCTGGTGCTCGGAGACGTTGGCTTTATTACGCTGGACATCAACATTGATTACGCCGGTCAGACTGGACCGTTCCTGAACACGGCAACGGCATCCGGTCAAGGTCCGGGTGGTGAGCCCACCAATGATGTCTCGCAAAATGGTTTGGATCCAGATCCGAATGACGACGGGATACCGGACGAGTCGGACCCGACGCCCATTCCGGTCACAATGCCGTCCATTTCGATCGACAAGGCATTGACCTCAAATGATGACGCCGACAAGTCCGGCACGATTTCACTGAACGATACGCTGACCTACACCATCACGGTGACTAACACCGGCAACGTTGTACTGACAAACGTCAGCGTTCTCGATCCATTGATTACACCGGATTCAGTTATTTGTCCGACGCTTGCGCCGATGGAAACCTGCGTTTTGGTCGGTACGTATACGGTACTGCAGTTCGACGTCGACGCCGGACAGATTGACAATACGGCGTTTGGTGATTCTGATCAGACACCGACAATTGAAACCAGCCTTATGGAACCGGTGCCGCAAAACCCATCGATTGATGTGCTCAAGTCACAGACCGGTGGTCCCAACCCGGTAACTGCAGTCGGTCAAGTCATTGACTATACGATCGTGGTCGAGAATGACGGCAATGTCACGCAGACGGATGTTCAGTCGACCGATGTGCTGCCTGACGGCAGTCCGGGAGTGCTAAGCGGCCCGACCGAGTCGATCACCAGCGATGGCCAGCTCGAAGTTGGTGAGACCTGGACCTATACGATCAGCTACGAGGCCACGCCTGCCGATATCATTTCTGGTGCTGATCTGGTCAATACCGTTTCTGTAAGTACTGCCCAACTGCCAGAACCGGTGATCGATACCGCCATTACGCCTGTAATTCCTCCTCAAGTGGTGGCCACTAAATCATCAATTCCAGCCCCGGGCGCTACAGTAGTTGCCGGCCAGACGCTGAGCTATACGCTGACGGTGACCATTACCGATGCAGCGCTGACTGGCGAACTGACGTTGACCGATGCGCTGGGCGCGGGCTTGAGCTTCGACTCGGTCACCAGCCCCGGTGCATTTGCTGACAACACAGCCGGCAATCCGCTGATCTTTACGCTGCCAGTAGGCACAGTACCGGGTAGCTACAGCGTCACCTATACGGTTACAGTCAATCAGGATGCAGCCGGATCGGTCGGCAATAGCGTAGTGCCGAACGGTGGCGGTGATCCAGAGCCGGAATGTCCGAGCTGTGTCACCAACCATCCGGTTGGCGAGCTGGCATTGAGTCTGGTCAAGCAGGCAGCGCTCGATGATGCGAACGGAAATGGATTAGCCGATGCGGGTGAAGACATTAACTACACCTTGACGGCAACGAATAATTCAACCGTAGCACTTCCGGGAACGAGCATCAGTGATCCGCTATTACCTGTATTGGACTGTACGCCCCTTCAACCAGCCACGTTGAATCCTGGCGAACAACTGGTGTGTACGGGGGTGTATACGATTCAAACAAGCGATATCGATGCCGGCACCGATATTTTGAATACTGCGACGACACAGGCGCCGAATCCGATTGTGCCTGAAAGTCCTGATCTGACCGATACCGACTCGGCATCAGTTGGTATCTGCGCGCTTGAGACCGGCGAAATTACCGGCACGATCTGGAACGATCTGAATCGCGATGACGTGTTGGATGGTGGCGAACCGCGCCTGACCTCGTTTGTCACGCTGGGCGTGCCAGGCGCAGATCCGGCCGATCTGATCGTGACCTCGGCCGACCTGACGACCGGCGAGTATCGCTTTCCTGACGTGGAAGAAGGCACTTGGGAAGTGCGCGTGCTGGAAGCCTACCTGGCGAACAACTTCAACCTGTATGCCTTGCAGCCGCCAGTGAGGACCGTTTCACTGACGCGCTGTGGCACCGAGGTCGAAGACTTCAATTTCGCACCGCCGCTGGAAGGCGTGGTCGGAGACTTCGTCTGGTTCGACTTCAACGAAGATCAGACCGTCGATGAGTTCCGCGACGGTGATGGCAATGGCGTATTGACGCTGAACCCGGTTGGAACACCGCTGAGCGCAGAGGATTTCGAGTGGGTCGATCTGGATCAGAACGGCCAACCGGATGACGGCGAATTCCGTCGCTGTGGTCTGGCCGATGTATCCGTCGAGCTGCTCGATGCGGGTGGCAACCTGATTGATACCCGGCTGACCAACCTGCGTGGCGAGTACTTCTTCCAGGGTCTGGCGCTGGATACCAGCTACAGCACGCGTGTGGACCTGGCCAACCCGGCCAATGTAGCTTCGGCCCAGCAGTTTGAAGCAGACGGCAATTGCATCGTGCTGCCAGGGAACCGCGGCACGGATCAATCGCCGCGCGGTGGCCAGACGCCCGGCTGTGGTGCAACCACGCCAACGCTCTTTGGCAGCAGTATTTTGACTGCGGCCAATCCAGTTGACGATGATTTGGATTACGGCCTGGTTTGTGGTGCACAACTTGGACAGCTCGACCTGGTCAAGGAGCTGACCGCCAATGCGGATGAAGACCAGTCCGGTACGATTTCGCTCGGCGATACGCTGACGTATACGGTTACCGCAACCAACGTCGGCGCTGTCTTGCAGTCCAATGTCATCGTGACCGATAACAGGATTACGCCTTCCAGCATTACCTGTCCGCTGGTCGCGACCGGCGAAAGTTGTGTGCTGGTTGGCACCACCGAGGTCACGCAGGATGATATTGATGCAGGCACGATCGTCAACGTGGCTACGGCCGAAAGCGACCAGTCTCCAATTCAGGACACCACACTCACGCTGCCGATCGCTCAGGCTCCGGCGATTGATTTGATCAAGCTGGCGACCTTAAGTGACACCAACGGCAATGGCCTGGGCGATGCAGGCGAGGTGATCGAATACGAGCTGACGGCGACCAATAGTGGAAACGTCACGTTGTCGAATGTTCAAATCGATGATCCGCTGCTCGATCTGCTGACGTGCTCACCAGCTCAACCAGCGACGCTGGCAATTGGTCAGTCACTGGTTTGCACAGGGAGCTATGAGATTCAGCTATCCGACCTGACGCAGGGCGGCATCACCAACGTTGCCACTGCGATTGGCCAGGGACCTGTAGGCACGCCGGTCGATGATGGCGACAGCACGGTTACGACGTTGAATGCGCCGATGGCTGTTCCGACCCTGTCACCATGGGCCTTGATGCTGCTTGGCCTGTCGGTCTTGATGCTGGGGGCCGGGATGCAGCTGCGGCGCAGCTAGGCTCTGAACAATCAGCTGATTGTATTAAGCCCCCGATCGCCTCTGGCTTCGGGGGCTTTCTTATTCAGGCTGGATGGGTTGAGCAGCGTGTTGGCGTCCACCATTGCTCAAACAGGCTTGTGGTGCTCAGTCGGCTGAATTGGCCTTCAGTATGGCCGGCCGCTTGCAGACCCGCTGATACCACTGGTTGATTGCTTGTGCATCTTCGGGCAGGCCAATCTTGATGGCGCTGTGCGCAAAATCAACGGTCACCAGCGCCGTGATATCGGCAACGCTGAATCGATCGCCGGCCGCATAGGCCTGGCCATCCAGGCGCTGATTGAAATCGTCAAGAAACCAGTGATAGCGCTGAAGGCCCCGTTTAGCCAGTTCGGGAATTTGGGCAACGGGTCGTGTTCCGGGCAGCGCTCGATCCTTCATGCCGCGGACGTGATTGCGAAATGCATCCATCACGGCCAGTAAACCGTGCATCTCGATCCAGTGATCCGCATCTGTAATCCTGGCGCGTTCCACTGGATTGGTGCCCAATAGAGCAGGTTCAGGCTGTCGCTCTTCAAGGTAGCGACAGATGGCGACACTTTCCGTGAGCAGCGTGCCGTCGTCCAGTTCCAGTGTCGGGACCGTGCGCTGTGGGTGCCCGGCCAGGTGCTCGGACACCAGATGCTCCCCTGACCGAAGGTCAATGATCTGTTGCTCGAGATCCAGGCCCTTTTCGGCCAGGAACAGATGCACGCGGCGCGGACTGGGGGCGGCGGGAAACGTATAGAGTTTCATCTGTACAGCATTACAGATTCGGTATGATTCGACAACCATTCATTGAACGTGAGCCCGAATGAGCCCAGCCGAGTTGAGCATGAAGCGTGATGAGTTGGCCGATCGCCTCGAGGGCCTGCGTGAATCGCTAAGCGAGGATGCAGCGCCAGCGGATCAGGATCAGGTCACACAGGAAGTGAGAGATACGCAGCTGCGTGAGAATATTCAGCTGCTCGAAAATCGAATCAGTGATATTGACCAGAAGCTGGAAGCGCTGGACGATCAGGATCAGACAAAACGTGAAACAGATTGACAATGGTTGTTGCGTTATCGTTTCTTTATGCTTCTAGCGTCGAACTCAGCGTGATGGTACAGGCCGCTTTGGTTTGCGTCTGCGCTGGCGTTCGGAAAATCTTGCCGGGGCAATAGCATGGGCCATGGCAGCGTCCATTGGGCCGGGCAAACCGCTGATCTGATCTGCCAGCAGTTCGGCGCAAAGTGGCGTGCCGCTGATCCCGCGGCTGCCGTGCGCCAGGTTCAGCCATAAACCGGCCTGGGCTTCCCCACGTTCATCAACCATGGCGCCGGCAATCGGCAGGTAATCGTTGGACTGACAGCGGAAGCCGACGCGGCGGTCGACGACCTGGATCGAGTCGCCGCCCAGTGCCTGCCAGCGCTTGGGTCGGTATTGCTTCAACTGCTCCAGATTGCCTTGATCGTCTTTCGGGCTTGGCTCTGGGCTGTTGTCGTGCAGGTTGAAGCTGGCACCAATGCAATGCACGCCGTCAATGGCCGGCGTCAGGTAGCCGCGGTGGCATTCAGCCTGTTGCCAGTGCTTTGTTTCGGGCGTTGCCGCGCAATAGCTGACCTGGCCGCGAATCAGGCGAATCGGCAGCCAGTCGAGCTGGTGCATATGACGCGTGTCGCCGGCCAGGCACAGCACGATCTGCTCGGCTTCGATCGACTCGTCGTCCAGCAGCAATGCGTTGCGTGTCCAGTCGATGACATTGGCCGTACGCAGTTCGATCGCCGGATGATCCAGCAGGTATTCGCACCATCGGACCGGCTGCAGATAGCCACCGCCGATCAGCTCAACGGAACGGTCATCGATCGATCGCAGTAACGACGCGGGCCAGTAGCCGCTGTCGAGCGCGGCCTGCATTTTGTTGCTCTTGTCTTCGCTGACCAGATGCTGGATGACACCGTTGAATCGACCGATGCCCGCCGCCGCTACCGCATGACGCTGCATCCATCGCAGCGCGTGCAGATAGCTGGACTGATAGAAGCGATTCTGCGGCGTCGCATGCGCACTGGGGGTGGTGTAGACGACGCCGGTCGGATTGCCGGACGCGCCCTGGGCAATGCCCAGACGATCGATGACGGTCACCTGCCAGCCGCGCTCGGCCAGTGCACGGGCGGTGGTGGCACCAGCCAATCCTGCGCCGGCGACCAGTGCATGGCCCGTTCGTTGAATGCGCGGCTGGTGCTGGCCGGGCATACGGCCTTCCAGTCGATGCCGTTTGCGGCCGAAGCCCGGCTTTTTTTCCAACTCGAAGCCAGCCTCGGCCAGGCCCTTCCGGACCAATCCAGCAACGCTGAAACTGGCCAGGCTGGTGCCCGGACGGCTCTTTTCGGCCAGCGTTTGTAACAGGGGGCTGGCCCATAGCGTTGGGTTCCGATCCGGCGCAAAGCCATCCAGGAACCAGGCATCGACGCTTGAGCTGCAGGCCTTCCACATGCACTCGGCATCACCGTACATCAGCGTCAGATCGATCCTGTCGGAAAACTGTATACGATGAAATCCAGTGACGGCTTCCGGATACTGATTCAGCAGACGGGCGGACCAGCGCTGCAGTGCTGGCCAGTGCTGATGCGCGCGTTCCAGGTCGGCTCGTGTCAGCGGAAATTGCTCGGCGGAGATCAGACTCAGCCGGGCGGTTGCGGGGGCGTATTGATGAAAACAATCCGCGGCCAGCAGCAGGTTCAGCCCGGTGCCGAAGCCGGTCTCGCCGATCACAAACACTGCGTGTTCGGGCAGGGCTGAAAAGCGGGCGGTCAGATCATTGCCTTGAATGAATACCGCCTCGCTTTCGGCCGGACCCTGCCCGGGCGAAAAATAGTGATCGCCAAAACCCGGCGCAAACGGCGTATCGCCATGCCATTCCAGCCTGGCGTGCTGAACGGGTTTGAAAGGATTATTCACCCGGCTATTCTGTCAGTTTTTCTTGCGCGCCTGCGTGATCGTGGATCAATGCGATAATAAGAAGTTAATCCGAATGAGTTCAACCGCATGTCTGGAAATTCCGACACGCCAAATCTGGCCCTGTTCTGTGACTTCGAAAATATCGCCCTGGGCGTGCGCGACGCCAAGTATGCGGCGTTTGATATCGATAAGGTGCTGGAGCGACTCCTGCTCAAGGGCAGCATCGTCGTGCGTAAGGCCTACTGTGACTGGCAGCGCTACAAGGAATTCAAGAAACCGATGCATGAGGCGGCCTTCGAGTTGATTGAAATCCCTCACCTGCGCATGTCGGGCAAAAACTCGGCCGACATTCGCATGGTCGTCGATGCGCTGGACCTGTGCTACACAAAAGAGCACGTGGATATCTTCGTCATCATCTCCGGCGACTCCGATTTCTCGCCGCTGGTCAGCAAGCTTCGGGAAAACAACAAGTACGTCATCGGCATTGGCGTCAAGAGCTCGACGTCGGATCTTCTGACCGCCAGCTGCGACGAATTCATTTTCTACGACGACCTGATCCGCAAGCAGGACAAGAAACGTCGAGCGCCTGCTGCCGGCAAGAAGAAGAAAAAGAAAAAGACGCAGGCCAAGGCCGGCGCAAACAACAATGCAGACACTTCGCCGAGCGATGATCAGGGCGAGGAGAAACGTCGCCAGGATGCGTTCGACTACGTGCTGGAAACCGTCGAGGCCCTGTTTCAGGATCGAGACCAGTCCGAAAAAGTCTGGGGCTCGATGGTCAAGCAGACCCTGAAACGACGTCGTCCCGGCTTCAACGAGAGCTACCATGGCTTCAAAAGCTTCGGCGACTTGCTGGAGCAGGCCGAAAAAGCCGGCCTGATGAAGCTGAAGCACGACGAGAAATCCGGCGGCTACATCATCCAGAGCTTCAACACCGACGATTGAGCCTAAGCTCATACGAAGCGCACAGACGGTGGGAACAAGGTTCATCGATGACAAATCCTGATTTGCCAAGTCACGGGGCTGTCTTGCAGTGGGGAGGCCGGCTGCTCGCTATTGCCGCCGGCTTGTTTCTGATTTCGATTGCACTCGAATACGTCATCGGCTGGATCGGCACTGCGCGCCCGAGAAATGAAGACCTGACGTTCATTCTTGAGCACTGGTCTGAACTGCAGGCCATCTGGTCCTTGCAGACCCTGGCCTACGGCTTATTCATGATAGCGAGCCTCTTGCTGTTCAAGGCATCAAGGGGAGCGATCGCAGTGGTCTGGGCTGCCTTTCTGCTGCTGCTTGGACTGGCCGCTGTCATGATGGTGGTGACTCTGCTCGTTTATCGCCCGCTGTTGGAACTCCACCTTGCCGATCCAGAATCTGCACGTCCGATGCTGGAAATGATTGGAAGCCTCTATCGAGTCGGGAGAGCTGGACTGTTACTCTTCCTGCCGTTGCTGCTGGTGGAGATGGTTCGACCGCCCTCCTTGATTCGACCCGTGATTGGATGGTCCAGCATCGGAATTGTTGTCGGCCTGCTGGCGGTGGGGGCATTGACCGCTCTTCCGCTCAAGCTTCTGGGCGCCGCCTGGTTTCTGCTGCCGCTGGTTCTCGGGTGGGCCTATGCGAGACGTTCGGCTGGCGCAGTGTAGGCGAACGGCAGTTTTTCAGTGAGAACGATCGCCGCGCCAGCGACCGGCGCGACGATTCACTCAGCAGATCAACGTTGTGGAGTCAGAACGCGTACTGCCAGCCCAGCACCAGGTTGGAATCGACCTCCAGCTGGGGCCCGTCGAGGTTCTGATACACCGGCTTGACCCATTCGAGCGCCAGTCGATGGCCCTTGCCAACGACGACGTTCAGACCCAGCCCTAGATCCACCCGCCGTGCGCGATGGCGATCCGGATCGGCCGTCTGCACCGGGCCCATGATCATCGGATCCTGGCCATCGGTATTGCCGCGCTGAAATCCTTCGAGCCGGACCGACGCACTGACACGGTCGGCCAGGCGCCAGGCACCCCACAGGTTGAGCCGATGCTCGTCACCACGCGTGTAGTCATCACCGTTCTCGTTCAAGCGAATCAGGCTTTGCCACTGCGCGCCGGCCGAGAAGCGGTCCCAGGACCAGCTCTGGTTCAGCCCCAGCACTGCGCTCCATGAGCCGCTGCCCAACTGCATCGGGTAGGGCAGCCGCACTTCAGGGCGCATGCCCATCGGCGTCAGAATCGTATCGCGTTCGCTGGTTGAACCGGTCGGTGCTTCGATGCCCAGGATGGCGTGCAGCCGACCGTTTCGCGTTTCGTTCAGCGTGAATAAACCGCTCAGTCGGGTATCACCAAAGCCCGAGGATCGGGTGGTGAACGTGCCGAGGCGTTCGCTGCCCATGCCGCCGGCGAAGGTGATGTGGTCCATCTCGTTATCCAGAACGTTCACCATCAGCATCAGCGTGACCCCGTCGGTTGGTGCGTACATGGCACCGAACATGTGCATATCCATCGTCATCTCGGTCGGCACGATGCGCAGCGTCGGCGGCTGGCCCGGCATGCCGAAAAAGCGGTTCGGTGCGGTCGTGGCGATGTCGTCCGGCGAGATCGAGTCGGTTCCGTCTCGGTTGCCGGACATGGTCATGCGCATGAATCGGTACGAGAACATCCACTCGCCGGCCTTGTGCACGTGGTCGCCCATGACACCAATCGGCGCGTGGTCATCGGGGCGCGGGTGCTCGCCCGGTTCGGTATGGTCGGCCAGGCTCAATGCCGGCACGAGTAGGCAGGCAGCAAATGCCGCCATGCGCTTAATAAAAAGCTTCATGAAGTTTCCTTTTGCTTGATTTTCCAGACGCGCATTAACCACCTGCAATCAGGTGATCAGTGCGCATGGCTATTGAGTTAGTGGAACGTCAAGCTGGTGGTGCGCGGGCCTGGAACGCCCTGATGCTGGTTGCTGCCGGACGAACCGGCGGCTTATCGATCAGGGCATCACGATTGCCAACGCCATTGAATTCAATTTCAGTTGCCGGCAGCGCCAGCAGGTTGAGCGCGCTACCCAGTGCGCATCGATCAAGTGGATGATCGGCTTCGCCGCCCGGTGGAGAGCGATCGGTTTGATTCGTCGCGTGGTCATTGACGGCAGTTGAATGGGCGTGCTGATGCCCATGGTGATGGTGGGCATGCGCACCGGGCATTTCACCAGTGGTCGACGAAATGCTTGCAAACCAACTGGCATCGAGCCCCTGCGGGCACAGGGTGACCGGAGAGCCGTCGGCCCACGATGACGGCATGTAGCCCGGCGTCACCAGTCCGCGGACCAGTACCAGCAGGGCCAGCGTCAGCAGACCGAGCGCACGGTAATTGATCTTCGTAATCAAACCAGTCATCGCAACGTCCATCGCCGACAACGTGCGGTCGGTCGATTGGCTGCTGCAGCTACCACGCCAGACGAAACCATCCAATCAAGCCAGTCAGTCCTGAATACCTGATCGTATTGTAGCTGCGTTGCTCGAACCTGCTGAATCCTGTACTGATCGACGGACACCGCTGCAACTGATTTTCAGCAACAATAGGACCATGACTACGGAATCCCAATTATTACCCTTCGAGCAGGTGCCGCTACGGGAATACGCCGAGCGTGCCTACCTGGATTATTCCATGTACGTGGTGCTGGACCGCGCATTGCCGCATGTTGGCGATGGCCTGAAGCCGGTGCAGCGCAGAATCATCTACGCCATGAGCGAACTGGGTCTGTCGGCGGCCTCCAAGCACAAGAAATCCGCGCGCACGGTCGGTGATGTGATCGGTAAGTTTCACCCGCACGGTGATTCGGCCTGCTACGAGGCCATGGTGCTGATGGCGCAGCCGTTTTCGTATCGTTATCCGTTGATCGACGGCCAGGGCAACTTCGGCTCGCCGGATGACCCGAAATCGTTTGCCGCCATGCGCTATACCGAATCCCGGTTGGCGCCGTACGCCAAGCTGCTGCTGTCCGAACTGGGGCAGGGCACGGTCGACTGGGTGCCGAACTTCGATGGCACCATGAAAGAGCCGCAGTTATTACCCGCCCGCGTGCCGAACATTCTGCTGAACGGTGGCCAGGGCATCGCGGTTGGCATGTCGACCGACATTCCGCCGCATAACCTGCGTGAAGTGGTCAGCGCCACGCTGCGGCTGCTGGAAAAACCGCGCAGCACGCTGGATGATCTGCTTGAACACATCCAGGCCCCGGATTTCCCGACCGCCGGTGAAATCGTGACGCCCACGGATGATCTTCGCGCGCTTTATGAAACCGGCCACGGTAGCGTGCGCCAGCGCGCCGTCTTTGAGCGCGAAAGCGAAGAAATCATCATCACCGCCTTGCCGTATCAAGTGTCGCCGGCCAAGGTGCTGGAGCAGATTGCCAGCCAGATGCAGGCCAAGAAGCTGCCGATGGTGACCGACCTGCGCGATGAGTCCGATCACGAACACCCGACGCGGTTGATCGTGGTGCCGCGCAGCAACCGGGTGGACATCGAGGGATTGATGGCGCACCTGTTTGCAACGACGGACCTGGAGAAAAGCTACCGGGTCAACCTGAACGTGATTCGCAACAACGGCAAGCCCGGTGTCTGCAACCTGCGCGAGCTGCTGGGCGAATGGATCGACTACCGCCGGACCACCGTCACGCGCAGGCTGGAATTCCGCCTGGACCAGGTCGTCGATCGGCTGCATATTCTCGACGGCCTGCTGATCGCGTTTCTGAATATCGATGAAGTGATTCATATCATCCGCACCGAAGACGAGCCCAAACCGGTGTTGATGGAGCGCTTCGAGCTGACCGGCACCCAGGCCGAGGCGATTCTGGACCTGAAGCTGCGCCACCTGGCCAAGCTGGAAGAATTCAAGATCCGGTCTGAAAAAGACGAACTGGACGAAGAGCGACAGCAGCTGGAAGCCATTCTCGATTCGCCGAAGAAACTGACCCGATTGATTCGCGATGAACTGCTCGAAGACGCTGAACAATACGGTGACGACCGCCGTTCCCCGATCGTCCAGCGCGAGGCGGCGCAAGCGCTGAAGGAAACCGACCTGGTCGCGTCTGAACCGGTGACCGTGGTGTTGAGTGAAAACGGCTGGATTCGTGCCGCCAAGGGCCACGACATCGAACCGCAGGAGCTGAACTACAAGGCCGGCGATCAGTACCTTCACGCCGCGCGCGGTCGCAGCAACCAGCCGACCTGCCTGATTGATTCCACCGGCCGCAGTTATCAGCTGGCCACGCACGAACTGCCTTCTGCAAGAAGCCTGGGCGAGCCGGTCACCGGTCGTTTCTCGCCGCCGGCCGGCGCGGTCTTCAAAGGCCTGGCGCTGGGTGAAGAGCAGAGCAAGGTGCTGCTGGCGACCACGGCCGGCTATGGCTTCACGACTCAGCTCAGTAATTTGTACTCGCGCCAGAAGGCCGGCAAGCAGATGCTGACCGTGCCGGATGGCGCGCAGGTCTTGCCGCCGGCCGCCGTGGCCGATCACGAAGAAGCGGTCGTGGTCTGCGCGACCAGCGCCGGCTATCTGCTGGCCTATTACCTGAACGAGCTACCGGAGCTGGCCAAAGGCAAAGGCAACAAGATGATCAACATCCCGCCCAAGGCCCGCAAGGACGGCGAACACATGGTTGGCGCCATTGTGCTGGTCAAAGGCCAGGATTGCCTGGTCTGGGCAGGGCAGCGCTACCTGCGCCTATCGTGGTCGGATACCGAGAATTACTGGGGCGAACGCGCCCAGCGCGGGCGGTTATTGCCGCGGGGGTTTCGGAAGGTGGATTTCTTGACTATTGCGGATGATTGAT
>CAKZPB010000016.1 GCA_937138395.1 uncultured Pseudomonadota bacterium | reverse complement strand
TGCTCGGTGAAGGCATCATCGCCGCAGTCATCGACAGCGGTACCAATTTTGACCACCCTTCATTTGCCAACGATGCCTCTTGCGGCCATGGAGTCGACGGCGCACCGGACAAGCTACTGTCGATTGTGGACTGCGGATCCACGGACGGTGGTGGACGCTGCGATGGCGGCAACCCGGATGATACCGGTGCCCATGGCACGCACACCGCGAGTACAGTGGCCGGAAATGTTGTTTTGGCTGAAGACGATCCGGACCTGAACCTGCCCGCAGGTTTTACTCAAATCAGCGGTGTAGCCCCCTGCGCGCGTCTCCGCACATACAAAGCCTGCCCAGGTACCAGCTGTCCGGCCTTTGATCTTCAGGCCAGTCTGCAGAATGTATTGTTGGACGGTGATGCGGATGTTATGAACTATTCCATCTCCGGTGGGCAAAACCCATGGAACGATTTTGACCGCACCAAGCTGGATCTGGTTGACATCGGAACCTTTGTAGCAGCCTCAGCCGGGAATACTCGCGACACCATTCCAGACCCGGTTGGTCAAGTTAACCACCGCGGCCCCTGGGTCATGACGGTTGCTGCCTCAACCCGAGACGAGGCGGATTTCTTTATCCCACGAGTATCTCTGGCTGCACCTGGCACCCCACCGGCTGATACGCAGGGGATCGCGCTTAGATTAGGTGGTGACTCTCCTGAATCTGCTGCATTTAATGACAAACCCATACGCAAGGATGACAGTCAAAATCCAATTGCAGAGGGTTGTAACCCTTTTACTCCTCCTCAACCCGGTCAGGATCCACCACCTGCTACACCCGAGTTCCCTGCAAATTTCTTTGATAATTCTGTTGCGCTGATTCGTCGAGGGGGTTGTTCTTTCGTTGATAAAATAAACAATGCGTCCAATGCTGGTGCCGACATGGTTATTGTTTGGAACAATCAACCAGGAAATGTAACCATGGCTACTGCGGGAACAACCATACCAGCATATTTTATGATCCAAACGGCTGGTCAGGCTTATTCTGATTTTCTTGATACAAATGCAACGACCAGTGAGGTTGACTTCTTTTTTGAGCTTTCCGAAGGTGATGAGTTGGCTGGCTTTAGTCTTCGTGGACCTACGGCTGCACCTGCGGTCAATGTACAGAAACCCAACATTACTGCACCCGGTGTTGGCATTTTTGCAGCCGATCAAAATGGAATCGAATATGGATTCAAAAATGGAACCTCGATGTCGAGTCCACACGTAGCGGGTGCCGCTGCGCTGGTTCGCCAAGCAAGGCCAGACTGGACCCCAATGCAAGTGAAGTCTGCCATGCAGATGACAGCCATTCAAGAAGGGTTAAAAGATGATTTCAATACCCCCTGGGACTGGGATGATGTCGGTAGCGGGCGTGTTGATTTGACCGCTGCAGCGCTGGCCGGCATTGTCATGGATGAAACCACGCAGAATTTCATCGATGCAGATCCTGCAACTGGCGGTGATCCGCGTGAGCTGAATCTGCCCTCGGTGCGCGACGTTGACTGCGTGCCGGAATGTTCATTTACACGAACCGTGACTTCGGCACTGCCAAACGAAAGTAACTGGACGGTCGATGCGTTCGAGCTCAACAAGGGCGATTTCTTCGTTGATGTTCAGCCGACCAGCTTCACACTGGCAGCGCAAAGCGATTTCATCTTCATCGGTAATTTCGAAGCCGACCCGGATCCGATTCCTCAGACTGGCGAGCAGGAACTGACAATTACTGTCTCCAATGTCACTGCCGGGCCTGTTCGCTTTGGTGTGATTGAGCTGACTGAAGATGCTGAGCAAGCACCGGATGCGCACATCACGATTGCAGTTCAGAACTAGTTTTATTCTGCAGTCCATGAAAGCGGTGCCCTTGGGCGCCGCTTTTTTTTGACCTATTTTTCTCCGAAATGCGTATTACTCTATAGTGAGACATAAAAATGTAATCCAGCAAACGTCGCTTCTGGAGGGCCCGTTGTCTGCGCGTTTCTATTCTTTGAGCCATCAGGGGCTGGTACGTACCAGCAATCAGGACACGATTCTGACCGATGAAGTCCAGCGCCTTTGGGCGGTGGCCGATGGTATGGGCGGGCATCAGAAGGGCGATCTGGCCAGCGGACTGGCCTGTGCGGCGCTGCATCACGCCATCAAGCAGGGCAGTGACCTGGCGTCTGCATTCGAACAGGCCCATGCCCGGGTGCGGCTGGCCCAGCGCCAGGAGCCCGGTGCCGACAACATGGGCACCACGCTGGTGGCCGTGCTGGAAACCATGCATGGCTTCGAGCTGGCCTGGGTTGGCGATAGCCGCGCCTATTTACTGACGCACGCGCAGCCACACGGGGCCGGTGAGCCCGAACTGCAACAGCTCACTACCGACCACAGCGTCGCAACGCGGTTATATGAGCAGGGCGAAATCTCGGCCGATCAAATTGATGTTCATCCCCATCGGCATGTCTTGACCGACTGCATCGGCCAGCCGCAGGGCATTCCCACCATCGAAACCCGCAAACTGGACTGGCAGCCCGGCGATCGCCTGGTGCTGTGCTCCGACGGCCTGACCGGCGAAATCAGCGAAGACGCCATGCTCGAAACCCTGACCGCCAAAATGTCGCTCGACCTGATCGGCCAGAGCCTGGTCAACCAGGCGCTCAGCAACGGCGGTGCTGACAATATCGCCGTGATCGTGCTGAACTCACCGGTTGAATGACCAAAGCACCTTTAGCCGCCATCAGCCGGCGGAATATCCGGCGCGAAGTCGAAGGAGTCGTAATGCAGGTGGTCTTCGGTGATGCCGGCCTGTAGAAATTCGCGGCGGGCGCTGTGGACCATGATTGGCGGGCCGCTCATATAAATTTCGAACGGGCTGACGTCGGGATGGTCTTCCAGCAGCACGTCGTGTACGAACCCGGTTCGTCCTGACCACTGGTCATCGGGTTCGGACAGCACCGGCACGTACTGAAAGGCCGGATGCTTTCGGTCGAATTCGGCGATCAATTCATCAGCATACAAATCCGATTCAGTCCGCACGCCCCAGTACAGCGTGATCGGTCGATCATCGCCTGCGTAGATCAAGTCTTCAATCATGGCTTTCAGCGGTGCGAAGCCGGTGCCGCCGCCCATCATCAGGATAGGGCGCGGACTGTTCAGGCGTACGAAGAACATGCCGAGCGGGCCTTCCAGGCGCAGGATTTCGCCGGTCTGCATGCCGTCGAAGACATGGCCGGTAAAGCCGCCGCCGTCGACAAACTTGACGTGCAGTTCAATGAAGTCTTCTTCGCTCGGGCTTGATGCAATCGAGAACGCGCGGCGCTTGCCGCCGGGCAACAGGATATCGATGTACTGCCCGGCCAGGAACTGCATGCGCATGCCGCGCGGCAGTTTCAATCGGATCCGACGCACGTCGGGCGTGAGTTCGTCGAGTTGTTCGACTCGGGCCGGCACCTTGCGCACCGGAATATCGGCCACCTGGGCGATTTCAGTGGCTTCAATCAGCACATTGCTGTTTGCCACGGCCTGGCAGGCCAGGATGCGGCCCTGCGTCAGGTCCTGGTGTTCGAGCGCCGCCGGGCGATTGTAGGGGTAATTCACCCGGCCTTCGACCAGCGTGCAGCTACAGCTGGCACAGGTGCCGTTCTTGCAGCTATAGGGCAGCATGATGCCCTGGCGCAGCGCGGCCGCCAGCACGGTTTCGTCGGCTTTGGCCTCGAAAGTCCGCTGGCTGCTCTGTATTTGGATTCGGTTGCTCATGTCAAATTCTGGTTCAGCGTGAAATGATTGCATACTCCCCGGGTTTTGGCATCCGATACAGGGACACGGGCCTGTGCGCTGCTTAGTCCGGCTAAAATAGTCGATTGGCCAATAATGAATTGACAAGCGGGCTAGTGTACGGATTTTCGCAGTGACGCGTTTCCTCACAGCCAAAACCCATTTCAAGAGATTGCGGCTTGACTGAAACCATTGCAGAAGCTCAAAGCGGACCCTTCCAGCCGTGGCGATACCTGTACCGATTACCGACCCTGCTGTTGCTGGCAATTTGTGGCTTGCCGGTATTGCTGCTGGCATTATTGCCGGGGATTCGTGACGTGGATGTTGACGGGCGCGGACTGGGTTACCGGGTCCAGCAGCGCTATGCGCGTATGCTGTTGTTCGTGCTCGGCGTGCGACTGAAGATTCGCGGCACGCTGCCGCCGGCGCCGTATCTGCTGGTCGCCAATCACATCAGCTGGTTCGATATACCGCTGCTGCATGCGCTGGAGCCGATGTGGCTGATCGCGAAGGACGGTATTCGCTCCTGGCCGCTGGTCGGCTGGGTGGCCCGCGCCGTGGGTACCGTGTTTATTGCGCGCGGTTCGGAAGCGTCGCGCAGGCGCGTCGCGCGCCGCATGGCTGCGCTGTTGAAGCACGGTCAGCCGATCGGAATTTTTCCGGAGGCCGGTATTTCCATCGAACGCGGGGTCGGCCGCTTTCATGCGCGCTTGCTGGCACCCGCGGTGCGGGTTGGTGCGCCGATTGTACCGGTGGCAATTCGTTACTACCGCGATGGTGATGTGCACGCCGAACGTGTGTTTGGCCCGGGTGTCAATCTGTTGGTTCTTGCCATGTCGATGATGGCGCGCCCACCCTGCGAGGGTCAGATCATGATTGCACCCGCGCTGCCGACCGTTTCGAGTGCAGGGCAGCCGTTGAGCCGCAGCGAATTGGCACGACAGGCGGAACAATCCGTACGAGGAATGTATGACCATGCCTTCGACTGATCGGACCAGGCCATTCGAACCGCACGGCCTGTTGAGGAACGCGCACGTGCAGTCGATTTTGACCTCGAGCCCGTGGCGCAAATGGCTGGTGCGGCGACGCACGGCCGACTACCGCGGGCGCTCGGTCGAAGAAATCATCACCACACCCGAGGGCGTGCGGCTGCAGGGTTTCCGTAATCAGCCCTTGCAATCCGGGTCTGACGGGCTGGCCATTCTGCTGCACGGCTGGGAAGGCAGCGCCGATTCGAATTATCTGCTGGATGCAGCGCAAGCGCTGGACGATGCCGGCATGGCCACGTTTCGGCTGAATTTTCGCGATCACGGCGAATCGCATCACCTGAACGAGGATCTGTTTCATTCCTGCCGTTTGCAGGAGGTGCTGCAGGCGGTCGGGCAGATTGCCAGCGCGCATCAACAGGGCCCGGTGTTCCTGGTCGGGTTTTCACTCGGCGGGAATTTCGCGTTGCGCGTGGCGCGCAACGCGCCGTCCGAGGGCTTTCAGCTGGACCGTGTGATCGCCGTCAGCCCGGTGATTCGGCCACAGAACGCCATGGCCGCGATGCGGGAAGGGCTATCGGTGTACGAACAGTATTTCGTGCGCAAATGGCGTCGGTCGCTGAAGCGCAAGCGGACTTTATACCCGGATCGCTACCAGCTGGACGAGTGGCTGAAGCACAAGAACCTGTCGGAACAGACCCGGCACCTGGTCGAGGCCTATACTGATTTCGAAGATATCAACAGTTATTTCGACGGCTATGCCATTGCCGACGATTACCTCAAGGGACTGGATATCCAGACCACGATTATCACGACGCTGGATGATCCGATCATTCCAGTGCACGATTTCCATCAGCTGCCTCAAATGGAGCAACTGGACATCGAGATCTGGCCGCATGGCGGGCACTGCGGTTTTATCAAGAACTGGCGCTGCGATTCCTGGATTGCCCAGCGCATCGTGTCCGAACTGATCGGCGAGAATCGTGGGGAGTCCTGATCGCTCTACAGCAGCGTTCTCCTGCATGGTGCGCCAGCTGTGTATCGATCCGCGCCGATCAAGGGCCCTGGGTTCCTGCGAGTGGCCGGCACAAAATTACAGACGCTGAACCTGCGGTGCTTAACGCGGGATAATAGGCAAAGATCAAGAACAGCAATGAGCAACGAATCAGCATGTCAGAAGTAAATTCCGGACCAGTCCAGCAGGCCGCACAGTTGATGTCGGAGTCCAGGTTTGACCAGGCCGAAGACCAGCTGCGCTCGATTCTGGCCGAGCAACCGGACAATGACGCAGTCATGGTCCTGATCGGCCTGTGCCGCAATGCGCAAAATGATCCGCAGGGCGCGCTGGCGCAGTTTGACCGCGCCATCGAGATCAACCCGGAGCATCATCTGGGTCATTACTACCGCGGACGGATCCTGTCGAATAGCGGCGACCTGGATGGGGCACGCGCGTCGATCAGTAAAGCGCTCGAGTTCAATCCGAACTTTGCTGAAGGCTTGACCATTCTCGGTGTGATCTCGATGCAGCAGGATGAACTGGATCAGGCCGCAACCGAATTGAAGACTGCGTTACGCGCCGATGAAAACTTCGTGCCTGCGATGTCTGCACTGGGGCGTGTGCTGGCCCTGCGCGGTGACCTCGAAGAGGCCGAAAAAATGGCCGCACGCGCTATTCAGCTGTCGCCGGAAAATGCGGCGGCTCAGGACGCGATGGCCTTCGTGTTCATTCGCCAGGGCCGACTCGACTTTGCCGAGCAGTGCCTGCGCAATGCCCTGGACAAGCAGCCCGACAATGGCGAGCTGCATTCCAGCCTGGGCACATTGTTGATGAGCCGTGGTCGCCACCGTTCGGCCCTGCCGCATTTTCAGCAGGCCATGACGCAGAATGCCGGCGGCCTGAAAACCCGTTTGAATACCGCAAGCAGCCTGTCGGCGGTCGGTGATCAGCAGCAGGCCTGGCAGATTCTTGAACAGGCCTATCAGCGCTGGCCGGATGAACCGGACCTGCGGCTTCGGCTGGCCGATCTGCGCCTGCTGGCCGGGCAGGGCGAGCGCGTGCCGGAGTTGATCGACGGGCTGGATCCTGAACGACTGGACGTACAGATGATTCAGGCGCGCATTCATCACGTGCAGGGTGACATCGACCGGGCCATGAATCTGCTCGACGGCTTGATGGATGAATTGTCCGGCCAGAATCCGATCAGTGAAGATGAGCGCCGTATCCGCCTGTTGAAACTGGACCTGGCCGGTCAGAACGGCCTGCTGGAACCCGCACAGGCGGCGATTGAACCGCTGCTCCAGTTGTCTCCGCCGGACGTTGAAAGCGTCCAGGCCTGGACGCGCGCCTGTCGCCGGCTCGACCGGCTGGATCTTGCCATCGAGCCGGTTGAACGCGTGCTGAAAGAAACCACGTTTGAACAGACGACCAGCGCCAGGAACGACCAGGCCCGCCTGCACCAGATTCTGGCTGAGCTGAATCATCGCTTGGGCCGGTACGACGACGCCCTGCCGCATCTGGGTCGGTCGGCCTGGCGTCCGATTCAGATCGATTCACTGCTGCAGCAGCAGGCCGAGTCGCAGCTGCTGGAACAATGGCAGCAAGCGCCGCTGGATGAATTGCAGGCCGACAGTATGAATCCCGACGGTGCTCATCCAGAGGTGCCACTGGCAATTGTGCTGGGTTGGCCGGGCAGTGGCCGCGAAGCGATGCTTTCCGCATTGATGGAGGCGACCGATCAGCTGCGCATGCTGGAGCCCAACCAGGCCAGGCAGCGTCGTGAAGCGCTGGGCTTACCGCTGGCGCCAGACGTGCTGGGTGCGATGAGCGAAGAGCAGCTCAGCGCGATCCGCAATCAGTATCTGGGCGGTCTGCCGCCGGGCAACCCGGGGCAGATCGTGCTGGATACGGCCTGGTATGAAATGAGCGCGCTGCCGGTCCTGGCACGCCTGTTCCCGGGCTTGCTCGTCATTTGGCCTGAATTCGATCCGCGCGATCTGGAGCTGCACTTCCGCTTTAGTGGTTTTCAAAGCGTTTCGGTATTGAGTGAACAACTGCGCGCGGAACAGGCGCTGGCCGACCGGTTTTTCAAGGCGCTGCCGGTCGATGTACTGCGTATTCAGCGTCAGGCCCTGTTTGACGCACCCGGCGAACTCATTGGCCGGCTGTGCAAACGACTGGGCATCGAAGCGGTGCCGGCCGTACAGGCGCGACTGGAGCGTGCGCGCGATACCAAGGGCTTCCTGCCGGCAGACCAGTGGAAGCACTATGAACCGCTATTTGAATCGACCAAGGCCTGAATTCTATGCGTGAGCCATCCCTCAATGTGCTGGGCGAAAAATTGGTGACCTGTTCCAAGCTGCCGATTACAGGCTATTTTCGCGACGGTTGCTGTAATACTTCACCGGAAGACATTGGTTGCCATACCGTCTGCAGCGTCATGACCGAAGAATTTCTGGTCTACAGCCAGCAGCACGGCAATGACCTGATCACGCCTCGTCCGCAGCTGAACTTTCCGGGGCTCAGTCCGGGCGATCAGTGGTGTTTATGCGCCGAACGCTGGGTCGCAGCCTACAAGGCAGACTGTGCGCCGCCGGTGATCCTGGCCGCAACGCATCAGAAAACGCTGGAGCATGTTTCGCTGGAAACGCTGCGGAAATTTGCTTTCGATCAGCCGCACTGATGGTCCGGTTTGTGAGCCAACGAGCATTCTGAACGCGCCAGGAGTGCAACGTTCATCCAGCTGCAACCGCAGCGACATCGCCATCGGGTATTCTTTGCAACGGTGAAAGCTATTCAACCAACATTTCCGACATTGATTGCGCGTAGCCTGCTATGGATTGGCTGTGCGTTGTTGCTCGCATCCTGCTGTGATGGAGAGTCTGTCGACGAGCGCGGTTGGCCCAAGGAGCTGGTCCTGGGCCTGGTGCCTGCGCTGGAAGCCGAAGCGCTGGTCGACAACCTGGATCCACTGGCCGAGCACCTCGAAGCCGAGCTGGGCATTCCTGTCCGCAGTTTCGTGCCGCAGGACTATACCGGGCTGGTCGAGGCACTCGGCTCTGGCCGTGCCGATATCGGCATGCTGCCGCCGTTTGCCGCCATGCTGGGCCAGCGCCGGTATGACATCGAGACCATTCTGATTTCGGTGCGCAAGGGTGAAACCGGCTATCGTTCGCAGTGGATGACCAATGATCCATCCGCCTGTTCGAGCCCACCGGAAGTCATTGAACGAATCTGCGCAACGCGCGACCCGAATCGCACGGCTCAGACCGTTCGTTTCCTGCAGTGCGAGGGTGACCTGAGCCAGCTTCGCGACCAGACCGTTGCGTTTGTAGACCCGAATTCAACCTCCGGATTCCTGTTTCCGGCCGTGCAGCTCAGTGATATGGGCATCGACACCGAATCGGACGTCAACGGCCTGTTTGTCGGTGGTCATGATGCCGCCGTGCTGGCCGTCTACGCCGGCGATACCCGCTTTGGCGTGTCCTACGATGATGCGCGCAACATGATTTGTGATCAGTACCCGGACGTTGGCGAAAAGGCCATTGTGTTCAACTTCGCGCCGATGCTGCCCAATGACGGGGTTCAGCTCAGGCCGGGGCTGCCGGAGGACCTGCAGCAGGCCATTGCCAAAGCGTTTATCGGCCTGGCCGAGTCCCAGGCTCACCTGCCGGACGAGCAGAAAACACTATGGGTGCTGTACGAAATCGATGGCTTTATGCCCTATCAGGAAGGCTTGTACGATCCGGTGCGGGATGCCTACGAATTGATGCGGTATTGAGCTGGGCGGATCACGACTGGCCTGCAAGCAGGCGTTCAGCGATATTGGGATAGAGCAGGCACGCGCCTGCATGTATACAGGAAGAAGTCATGAGTGACGATAGCCAGCAAAACGCAACGCCGGCCAGCGGTCAGGGGGGGGCGATTCGCTTCGAAAAAGCCAACATCGTGTATCCGAACGGCGTGGTCGGCATGAAGGACCTGGATCTTGAAATCAAGCCCGGTGAGTTTGTTGTCATTGTGGGCTCGTCCGGCGCCGGCAAATCGACCTTGCTGCGGGCGGTCAACGGCCTGAACCAACTGACGTCCGGGACCATCAGCATCGATGGCCGAGAAGTGCCGAAAAGCGGCAAGGGTCTGCGCGAACTGCGCAAGCGGGTGGCCATGATCTTTCAGGATTTTCGCCTGGTCAAGCGGCTGTCGGTCATGACCAATGTGCTGGTCGGCCGGCTCGGCCATGTGTCTGGTCTGCGCTCGATGTTGAACTGGTGGCCACAGTCGGAAAAGGCGATTGCGATTGACGCACTGGAGCGCGTCGGCATCGTTGAAAAGGCCTGGGTCCGGGCCAGTGATTTGTCCGGCGGTCAGCAGCAGCGGGTGGGTATTGCGCGCGCACTGGCGCAACAACCGGCGATTATTCTGGCCGATGAGCCTGTTGCGTCGCTCGATCCGGTGACCACGCATCAAATCATGGACGATCTGGTTCGCATCAATCGCGACCTCGGTATCACGACCATCGTCAATCTGCATTTTCTCGATCTGGCGCGCGAATACGGCCAGCGCATCATCGGCCTGCGCTTTGGCGAGCTGGTGTATGACGGCGACGCCAAAACTGTAACCGACGAGGATTTCCGCAATATTTACGGGCGCGAGGTCACCGAAGATGATGTGCTGGACGATGAAGTCGTTGCCGAAGGCTGATTCTGGATGAGATTCGAACAATGAACGCGGCCGGGAATACAACGCTACCAACCAAGCCACCGCGTAACTGGTGGCTGTGGGCCATTGTGCTGGGTTTTCTGACAGCGATGACCGTCTGGTCAGGCTACGGCATCGGCTTTTCAGCCAATGAACTGGTTTGCAATATCGCCGGTGGCAGCCGGCTGCTGGAAGAATCCTGGCCGCCGGACTTCAGCTTCCTGCCGCGTCTGATCGACCCGTTCATGGAAACGGTCTACATCGCGATTGTCGGCACCGTGGTCGGTGGCATCCTGTCGATACCGGTGGCCGTGCTGGCCGCGCGCAATCTGTCGCCGGACAAGGTCACGTGGTTTTTGGACCGCAATTTCATGAACATCCTGCGCACGCTGCCGGATCTGTTCTGGGCCATGCTGTTTGCCACCGCGGTCGGCTTTGGTCCGGTTGCCGGCGCACTGGCGCTGTCGGTATTTACCGTCGCTGTTATCTCCAAGCTGTGGTCCGAATCACTGGAGTCGATCGACATGGGGCTGCCTGAGGCGGTCAGGTCGGCTGGTGGCAGCTGGCTGCAGATGATCCAGTTTTCGGCCATTCCCCAAGCAATGCAGCATTACGTCAGCTACGCGCTCTACGCCTTCGAGCTGAATATCCGTGCCTCATTGGTGCTCGGGCTGGTGGGTGCGGGCGGCATTGGCATGATTCTGGAAACGCAGCGGGCCAATTTCGAATATGAACGCGTCACGCTGATCATCCTGGCGGTATTGGTTGCGGTGCTGATTATCGAGCAGATCTCGGAAACCATCCGCAGGCGGCTGACATGAACGCGCCGAATCCACACGTGCTGGATCCGACCAAAAAACCCGGCTCGATCGTCGGTTTCGGCACGATGACCACGTTCATCATCGCAGCGCTGTTTGTCATTGCGCTGATCATGATCGAGTTCTCGCCGCTGAAAATGATCCAGGTACCGGGCCAGGTGGCCGAAGTGCTGTCGTTCTTCTGGCCGGTGGATATGGCCTACGGTTGGGACAACGTGCTGCCGGCGATTATTGAATCCATCCAGATCGCCTGGATCGGCACCATCATTGCCGCCATTTTGTCGCTGCCGCTGGCGCTGTTGGGTGCCAGAACCCTGTTTCCACGCATTGCCCGCATCGTCAAGTTTATCTCCGCCACGGCGCGCGCATTTCCGGAAATCCTGCTGGCGATCTATTTCGTGCCGATCGTCGGTCTTGGCCCGTTTGCCGGTGCACTCGCCATTGGTATCTCGTCGGTCGGCATGTTGACCAAACTCGGTGCCGAGGTGGTCGAATCGATTGACTTCGGCACCGTCGAGGCGGTCGAAGCGACTGGCGGTTCGCGCATCATGGCCCTGCGCTATGCCGTGGTGCCGCAGGTGCTGCCCGAGATCATCGCCCACTGGCTGTTCCGTTTCGAGCTCAACATCCGTGCTTCGGCCGTATTGGGCGTTGTTGGTGCAGGCGGTGTGGGTGGTGTATTGCTGAATACCTTGCGCTACCGGCACTTCGAAAAAGCCGCGGCGGTATTGATTCTGACCATTATCGTCGTGCTGCTGATCGATATGATCTCCGGCGAAATCCGCAGGAAGATCATCAAGGGCTAGGAAAGATCTGAGTCACGCCGTGCGCGGATTGCGAGTCCGGCAAATCCTCCTGGTAGCCCCTTTACCGACCTCCCGGCCTTGTTTAGGCATGCCATTTGGG
>CAKZPB010000015.1 GCA_937138395.1 uncultured Pseudomonadota bacterium | reverse complement strand
CCATCCACAACAACGTCCTAGACCTGATCGGTAATACCCCGATCGTGCGCATCAACCATCTTGATACCGGCCCCTGCGAGTTGTACGCCAAGCTGGAAAGCCAGAACCCCGGGGGATCGATCAAGGACCGCATCGGCAAGGTCATGATCGAGCAGGCCGAGCAGTCGGGCAAGCTCAAGCCCGGAGCGACGCTGGTCGAGGGCACGGCCGGCAATACCGGGCTTGGGCTGGCGCTGGTTGCGGCCCAGAAAGGCTATCGGCTGATTCTGGTCATCCCGGACAAGATGAGCCGGGAGAAAATTTCCAACCTCAAGGCGATGGGTGCAGAGGTCATCATTACCCGTTCGGACGTGGGCAAGGGCCATCCGGAGTATTACCAGGACCTGGCGCGGACGATTGCGGAGCAGACGCCGGATAGCTATTTCATCAATCAGTTCGGCAACCCGGATAATCCGCTTGCGCATGAAACCGATACCGGTCCGGAAATCTGGCGCCAGATGAATGAGGACCTGGATGCCATCGTCATCGGCGTCGGCTCCAGTGGAACGGTGACCGGTCTGTCGCGATTTTTTGCCGAGGTGGCGCCGGATCTCGACATTGTATTGGCCGACCCGGAGGGCTCGATCCTGGCCGAATACATCGCCACCGGGCACGTGCGCGACGATGCCGGTGGCTGGTTGGTGGAAGGCATCGGCGAGGATTTTCTGCCGACCATCAGTGATTTCAGCCGGGTCCACAAGGCCTATTCGATTTCCGACCGCGACAGCTTTCTGACCGCGCGCGAGCTGCTGAAGAAAGAAGGTTTGCTGGGCGGTTCGTCGAGCGGCACGCTGATGGCCGCAGCCCTGCGCTATTGTCAGGAGCAGACCGAGCCAAAGCGGGTGCTGACGCTGGTCTGCGATACCGGCAACAAATACCTGTCCAAGGTCTACAACGATTTCTGGATGCGTGATCAGGGTCTGATCGACATCGAGAGTCACGGCGACCTGCGCGATCTGATTGCGCGTCCGTTGGCCACGCACGATGCGGTGACCGTGCGCTCCGATGAGCCGCTGTCAAATGCCTACAAGCGCATGAAACTCTATGACGTATCACAGCTGCCGGTGCTCGATGACGGTCAGATCGTGGGCATCATCGATGAATCCGATGTGCTGATGGCGGTCTATAACCACGAGGAACGTTTTGCCGAGCCGGTTGCTTCGGCCATGGTCACCGAGCTGGAATCGATTCAGGTCAAGCAGCCAATCGATGCGCTGTTACCCATTTTCGATCGTGATCATGTGGCAATCGTGCTCGATGACGAGCGCTTTCTTGGCTTGATTACGCGCGTCGATATGTTGAATTACCTGCGTCGGCGTGCCGATCGATGAGTTTCAAGGCGCTGCGCATTACGCTGCTGCTGATTGTTCTGGCACTGGTCATCCACAACGTATTCAATGATCGAGCACGCATTGCCAGTTGGGACGTACCGCTGTTCATCACGGTCTATCCAATCAATGCCGATGGCAGTGAGGTCGTTGATCGATATCTGTCGCGATTGACCAGCGCCCAGTTTCAGGCGATTTCAGAAAAGATGAAGATCGAAGCGCAGCGCTGGGGGCTGACGCTGGATACGCCGATGTATATCGAGCTGGCCGAACAAACCGACAATCCACCGCCACCGACGCCGATCGGCGGGAATGTACTGGAGCGCGCCTGGTGGGTGCTCAAGCTCCGCTGGTGGCGCTGGCAGTTTGATGATCAGGGGCGCGATCCGGATATTCTGGTGATTGCCAATTACTATGCGCCGACCGCAGGTCGGGTGCTACCGCATTCAACCGGCCTGGAACGGGTGCGCATTGCTGTAGCCAATCTGTTTGCCAGCCGTGGACAGGAGGGTGAGAATCGGGTCGTGCTGCTGCATGAGGTGCTGCATACCGTTGGTGCGACCGATAAATACGATCTATCCAACAATCGTCCGATTTATCCGCAGGGCTATGCAGAGCCCGATCGGCGACCACGCTATCCCCAGCGCACGGCTGAAATCATGGCCGGCAGAATCCCGATCAGTCAAAC
Organism: uncultured Pseudomonadota bacterium; assembly: GCA_937138395.1. Taxonomy (GTDB): domain Bacteria; phylum Pseudomonadota; class Gammaproteobacteria; order Xanthomonadales; family Wenzhouxiangellaceae. Next base: position 17,428 of record CAKZPB010000015.1, on the reverse strand, counting down.
GCGTGCTGAACAGGCGCCGTCATTGAATCGCACGATCATTGGTCCGGTCACGGCAGCCGAGTTGGGCTGGACCAGCCCCGAGGCCCGCTAAGCGCTTCGTTCGGGCAAAAAAAAGCCTGCGCTCGATGAGGCAGGCTTTGCATGTTGTTCAGGCTGTTCCGATCAATTGACCGTATTGGAACCGGCTTCGGATTGTTCCATCATGCGATTCAACTGGTCTTTTAGATGTAGTTTTTCACGCTTGAGTTGGTTCAGAGCCAGGTCTTCAATCGGCGCCGTGCCGTTTTCAGCTGCAATGACGCGCTTTTCGATTTTCTGGTGTTTGCTGTAGAGCCTGCGGAAATCGTTGTTGGCTTCCAGCATGGTATCCATTTGTTCCTGACGATGTTCAAACATAGCGTCTCCTGTTTTGGTTGGTGGGATGCCAGCGCATACGACAATCGACCGGCAGCGGTGCCGGAGAACGTTGGGTATGGCTGTGAAGGGTCGTGGTCGACCGTCGTGCAGTGCTCGCAGACGACGTGACCAACGGGGTTGATCGAACCGTAGTGAATTCGGAGGAGGGCTTGATTTGTGCTCGCGCAGCTGGCCCAGATGATGACTGAGCGATGAGCGAACCTTCTTGATCAGATGCTGCTGTTTGCACGATCCATTCCGCCTGACCTGGTCATCAGTCTCGCGCATCCTGAAGAAAAAGACAAGGGGGAATTTACGATCGGTTTGTGCGCAGCCCTTCGACTGTACATATCATGGCTCAGGCTGACAAACCCTTCGCCTGGAGACGACCGGGCAGGCGTTGCTAATTGTTCAATACAATGACGTCCACCCGACGATTTCGCGCACGGCCTTGCTCGGATTCATTGCTGGCAATCGGGAAGTCTTCACCCATACCGACGGCCTGCATACGGTTGCTGTCAATCCCCAGCTCAGCCAGTGCATCGCGCACGGATCGCGCGCGCTGTTCAGACAGCCTCAGGTTGACCGCTGCCGGTCCGGTTGCATCGGTATGCCCTTCGATGCGAATCGCCTTGTCGGGTTCGCTGGTCAGCAGATCGACAACGTCGTTCAGGTTTTGCTGGGCGGCCGGTAATAATTCAGTCTGTCCGACCTCGAACAACACATCGCCAAGCGTGATCACCACGCCGCGATCGGTTTCGCGATACTCCATGTATTCAAGACGGCGGCGCAGGCTGTCGGCAGCCTGTGAGGCCAACTCTGCCTCGCGACGGGCCAGTTCGACTTCGGTAGCCTGGGCTTCAGCGAGTCGTCGTGCCTGCGCAGCTTCTTCTCGTGCCTGTTGGGCCTGTTCATCGGCCATTGCACGTTCCTGCTGTGCCGTCATGGCCTGGTCCTGAGCGCGTTCCATTTGTTCGCGCGTCGCGGCCGACATCATCAGCGCCTGCTCGGCGTCCCGCCGGGCCTGCTGGACTTCCAGTCGACTGGCCTGCAGCAGCAGGTTGTTCCTGCGAAGTTCGATGGCATCGATTTCATTCAGCGCACGCTGCGCAAAGGCCTGTGCGCGGGCGATCTCGATATTGGTGCGGGCCAGTTGCACGCGATGCGCCTGCTCTTCGGCGCTCAGGCCTTCGATCGAGGCGCGACGAACGGCGTTGCGGGCATCGGAAACGGCCACTGGAGCCAGCCCATTGATTTCTTCATCCTGCACGATGACCTGCAGGTCAGCGTTCAGATTGTCGACCAGACCGGGTGTCGGTGGCGGTGTTGCGCAGCCGCTCAGCAATACGGTCAGCCCCAGTACTGCAGCAAATGCCGTGGCAGGACCGGACCGGACCCCGCGTGTATGTATACGCTGAACATTCATGGCTGCGGTTCCAGGTCGATTTGATCACCGTAGGCTTCAAGCAGATCTTCTTCAAGCATGTCCAGCGTGGCGCGCTGTTCGGCCAGCGTCTGCCGTGCCTTTGCGCCTTCACTGCGGACTGCGGCCAGTCGTGCCTGCAGCACAGCTTGATCGATCAGCCGAATGACCGCATCGGTTTCGCCTTCATCCAGCAGCCGTTCGGCTTCTGACCGCAGGGCTTCGGCTTCTTCCAGCTCCAGCACGGCGTGGGTGCGAGCGCCAGCCTCTTCGGCCAGTGCGATGGCATCGTCAGCCGGTGTCAGCAGGATTGGATCCGTCGGCGTGGTCGCGCAGCCGGACAGCATCAGGCCGAGCAGGGTCAGCACAATGAGCGTGCTCGAATTCAGATTGCATCGTTTAGTGTTGGGCATCGGGTTGGTTTTCCGGTGCAGCGTGTTGAATTTCAGAAATTGCCAGCAGGTTCTCGGCGATACGGGTAATTTCAGGCCAACCCGATTCGTCACAGTCGAACCTGCGGGCATTATAAACCTGCGGCAGCAGACAGCAATCGGCAATCGTGGGTTGATCGCCGTGGCAGAACTGCCCGGTGTGATCACTCGATTGCAACAGCTGCTCGAAGGCATCCATGCCATTGGCCATCCAGTGACGATACCAGGACTGCTTGACCGCTTCATCCTGCTGCATCGGACCCGTCAGATATTTCAATACTCTCAGATTGTTCAACGGGTGTGTGTCGCAGGCAATTACGTTGGCCAGTGCGCGCACGCGTGCACGCCCAGCCGGCTGGTTCGGCAATAAGGGTGGCGCTGGAAAGCGCTCCTCGAGATATTCCAGGATGGCCATCGATTGAATCAGCTGATGGCCATCATGCAGCAGCGTGGGTACCTGGCCCTGTGGGTTGATCGCACGATAGGCCGGGGCATGCTGCTGACCCCCATCGCGCACCAGGTGAACCGGTTGCTGCTGGTAGTCGATGCCTTTCAGATTCAGCGCCATGCGCACACGGTAGCTGGCCGACGATCGCCAATAGCCGTACAGCGTGATGTTGGATGCCGAAGACTCATTCATGCCGTTACTGTACGTGAATTGTCCAGGGTGGACTGACCCGATTGATTGCTTTTGGTACCGCGCAGCCGTCGAACCGTCAATCCTCGTGCAGGTCGGCGATTCACCGCAGTGATTCTCGGCAGCAGCAATGCCGCTCGGGCATCCTGCCGACATCAAATTGTTACACTATGCGACTGAATTTGAATTTAAATCCTTTTCGACTGAACAGCCAATGAAAATTCTTGTACCCATCAAGCGCGTGGTTGACTACAACGTGCGCGTTCGCGTGAAATCCGACGGTTCCGGCGTGGAAACGGACGGCGTCAAGATGTCGATCAATCCATTCGACGAAATTGCGCTTGAAGAGGCGCTGCGTCTGAAAGAAGCCGGCATTGCAGAAGAAGTGATCGTGATTTCGATCGGTTCGGCTGATGTCCAACAACAACTGCGCACCGGGCTGGCCATGGGTGCGGACCGCGCAATCCATTTGAGCACCGACCAGGCAGTCCAGCCGCTGACGGTCGCTCGCGGGTTGCTGAATGTGATTGAAAAGGAACAACCGCAGATCGTGTTTCTCGGCAAGCAGGCCATTGACGGCGATAATAACCAGACGCCACAGATGCTGGCCGCATTGTGGGGTCGTCCACAGGCGACCTATGCATCCAAAGTTGAAGTCAATGGCAGCACGGCCCGAGTCACGCGCGAGGTCGATGCCGGTCTGGAGACCCTCGAAATCGACTTGCCTGCAGTACTCAGCTCGGATCTTCGACTGAACGAACCGCGCTTCGTCAAGCTGCCCGACATCATGAAGGCCAAGCGCAAACCGCTCGAAGAACAGCCGTTGGCCGAGCTTGATATCGATACCAGTGCCGACCTGCAGATGACCCATTTCGAACCGCCGCCCAAGCGTGAGCGTGGCGAAATGCTGGACTCACCGCAGGCACTGGTCGATGCATTGAAAAACAAGGGATTGCTGTAATGACTGCCGTACTGATTGTTGCTCAACACGAAGACCATCAACTCAATCCGGCGACCGCCAAGACGTTGTCCGGTGCCCGCCAGCTGGGCATCGATGCCATCGACATTGTTGTGCTTGGCGATGCGGTCGCTGATGTGGCTTCACAGGCCGCCAGGCTGGACGGCGTGCGCAAGGTGTTGACCTACGAACATCAGGATTTTGCGCAAGCGTTGTCGGCCCGCATTGCGCCGGAAATTGCCAAACTGGCTTCGGACTACAGCCATGTGCTTGGTCCTTCGACGACCTTTGGCAAGGATTTGATGCCGCGTATTGCGGCCCTGCTTGGCGTCAACCAGGTTTCGGATATTCAGCAAGTGATCGACAGCCATACCTTCAAGCGACCGATCTATGCCGGCAATGCGATCGTCACCGTCAAGGCGCCCGAGGGGCATACGCTGGTCGCGACGATTCGCACGGCATCGTTTGCTGCTGCCGAGGAAGGCGGGTCCGACGCGGCCGTCGAATCCTGCGCGCCGGCCGCTGATGCAGCCGAGCATACGCGCTATGTCGGGCTGGAAAGCAGTGGTGGCGAAGGCCCGGATCTGCAGACCGCAGACCGCGTGGTGTCCGGCGGGCGGGCGCTGGGTTCGTCGGACAATTTCGAGTTGATCTTCAACTTTGCCGGCAAGCTCGGTGCTGCAGTGGGCGCTTCACGTGCAGCGGTGGACGCCGGCTATGTGCCCAACGAACTGCAGGTCGGCCAGACCGGCAAGATTATTGCACCCGGGCTGTATTTTGCCATCGGCATTTCAGGCGCCATTCAACACCTGACCGGCATCAAGGATGCAGGCACGATTGTTGCCATCAACAAGGACGCCGAAGCTCCGATTTTCGACGTTGCCGACTATGGCCTGACCGGGGATCTGTTCGAGATCATTCCCGAGCTGGAAAAGCTGATCTGAACCCGCCTGTGCGACTCGATCAGGCAGTGGGTCACCCAGATGGTCTGTTCCTTCCGAAATAGGCGCAGGTGCCCGGGAGGCGGCTTATTGCAGACGCGTGCGGCGATACGCTTCGATGTGGTCCTGAATAACCTTTTTCTCTGCGTTGCCGATCAAACAGACCAGCAGATCGCCTGGTTTGCAGGCGTCCAATATACCGAACAACACGTCTTTTCCATAGCCCAATAACGTCGTCCGGTCGGCTTCAACCCCGGCGTCGATCAGGCTCTGCTGCATGAACGATGCCAGCGCTCGTCGAAGCGGTGGCTGCGATGGCGTGTAGTCCCTGCAGAAGTAATGATCGTAATGCCCGGCTGCGGCTTCGGCGGCCATGCGATTGACGCTGTCATCGCGTTTGTCCATGCCGGCTATGACCAGCATCTTGCGGCCCTCGATGGCCAGCTGATCGGTGAACTGGGCCACTTTTGCAATGCCGTCGGGGTTATGCGCAAAATCGCAAATCAGCCGAAAGGGCAGGCCGTCAAACTCGTTCAAGCGGCCCGGCGTCATCTGCGAACCGGCTTCAAAACTGGATAGGGCTTTGGCAATGGTCTCCGGTGGTATGCCGATCGAGAGCGCCGCAGCCGTTGCGTGCATGGCATTGCTGAGCATGAAGCGCGCTGCACCATCGAACGTAGCCGGGATGTCGGTGCCGCGCATCAAACGGGTGGCCTGGTTGCGCTGATGCACAACGATCCATTCATCGCCTTCGTGTTGTTCTACCGTGCAGTAGCTTCGTTGTGCGATGCCAGGCCAGCCGGCGAGTTCCTCTGCCGAGTGCTTCAGCGAAACCCACCACAAGGTTCGTGGCTTTACCTGCTCAGCGATCGAGCAACAATGCGCATCGTCGGCAAACAGGACGGCGGCCTGTGAAGCGTGTGCAGGCACTGCGGCCTTGATGGCCTCCATCTCGGCCATGGTTTCAACCTGATTGGGCCCGATGTGGTCCGGCGATACGTTCAGACAGAGTCCGACATCGCAATGATCGAAAGCGAAGCCACGAACCACGATGCCGCGATGGTGGGTCTCCAGGGCCGCGGCTTCGGTGCGACGATCGCACAACACGCGGGTGTGGCCCATGAACGAGCCGGCGTCCTCGTGGCTCAACGGCTGTCCATCAATGTTGACGCCTTCGCTGGTGACCATGCCGGTGTTCAAGCCGGCGTGTCGAAGAATGTGCGCGACCATGCGCGTGGTCGTAGTTTTTCCGTTGGTGCCGGTCACGGCAATGACGGGAATCCTGGCCGAATCCGCTGAGGAAAACAGCGCATCAAGCAGCGCCTCTGCGGCCTTGACGAGCATTCCATGATCAGGCGACTGGCGCAGGAAGGCCAGATCCGGGCCCAGCGTGATGCCCGATAGTTGACTATTGTTTTCATCCGGTGGTTGACCCGGTTCATCGACAAAGGCTTCGAGCATGACCATCTGGCCCTGAGTCTTGTTCAACAGGGCCGCCATGCGTTCCGTCCAGAATTCATGCAGGGCGTCGATCGGCTTCCACTGCGCATCCTCATGCTGCAAAGCCAGGCAGCATGACGATCCAACGCCGATCAAACGCATCCGGGTCGTGCGCGAGCCGTTCGACTTTTTCACTGGCGCAAGCAGTGGCTCCAGCTGCTCCGGATTCTCACGCAGGACATGCAGTGCGGTGTCGGCCGCGCTCAGGTCGAACGTCCCCTCGATCACGTGATGTCGGGCACCCTGGCCAAGCTGGACAAGATCGGGTCCGCCACGATGACCGGGCACGCGCATCATCCGATCCAGCGGCGGTCGGGCCGGGAACAGCACCGGAATTTCATGACGCCGGGCCGCTTCGACCAATGCTGCACTGAAGGCGGGTAGCACATGTTGTCGGGCAAACGCTTCGAACCGCGCGAACTGCTCGGCGAAGGCAGCGTGCTGCGGGCTCAATAACAGCGCTGCAAGCTGAACTGCTGCTGTGCCGACTTCGGCATGCGCATGTTCGATCAGGACCAGCAGCTGATCATCGGAATAGCGCCGCTTTCGGACGCGCAGAAAATCGACCGGATGTCCAGCCATACGCTGCAGTTCGAGCGCCAGTTGACCGAGTAGTTCGGCAAACCGCAGCGGCAATGACTCGGTGCTGCACTTGACCCCGATGTTCTTGAATTTGCTCGCCATCGGCAAGGCCTGAATGCGCGCCATGACTTGCTCGGTGCTCGGGCACTGGGTCGGAAACTTTGGATCGCGTGGATCCAGCCGCACCTCGACCACCGGTACATCGGCCCTGCGGCTGGGTCCGTACAAGGGAAAAGACAGGATTGCAGGCATTGAGAAAGTCTAAACTGAATAAGACAATCGATGCCTGACTTGTTACAGTTTTTGCCGGTGATGTAGGTCGATACTTTGAAACTGAGGGTGATAAACGTGGATGTGAATAATAAAACGAAGATCAGACTTCATCGTAAAGCACTGCTGCCGCTTGCAGTTTCAAGCGTCGTTGCATTGACATGCTCTACAATCAGTCAGGCGCAAATTTTTCCTGATGTGTTCGATTTGAACGGCCTGGACGGTAGCACAGGCTTTTCGATCAACGATGCCGACGAACAAGATGAGGCCGGCTTTTCCGTTCGCGCTGCGGGTGACGTGAATGGTGATGGTATTCCGGATCTGATTGCTGGCGCTCCATTCGCTGATTTCAACGGTGATGATTCTGGCAGCGCATACGTGATTTTCGGTCGGGACAGCGTCCAGTCCGGTGATTTTCCGGCCGGGTTGGATTTTTCCGCGCTGGATGGAAGCAGTGGATTTCGCCTGGATGGCTCCGCGGCAGGCGACAACGCTGGCTACTCCGTCAGTGACATCGGCGATATCAATGGGGATGGGGTGGACGATATTGCCATCGGTGCGATTAACGCCGACCCAACCTTCGGAAACGATGGCAGCGTGTATGTAGTATTTGGCCGAGATACGGCCCTGGACGGTATTTTTCCAGCCGTCATCTCGTTATCTGCTCTAGACGGGAGTGACGGTTTTCGGCTCGATGGCGCACAGTTCTATGATCGGATCGGCGTTGCCTTGAGTCGCGCAGGCGATATCAATGGCGATGGCCTGGAGGATATGGCAGTCGGTGCTCCGGGTGCCGATCAGGGTGATCTGGGCACGGCGCTCGATTCCGGCGAAAGCTATGTAGTGTTCGGTCGGAATACCTCACAGGACGGGAATTTCCCCTCCGTCTTGAGCGTTGCCAGCCTCGATGGGAGTATCGGTTTTCGGCTCGACGGACTCGCTGATTTCGATACGTCCGGTGCTGCAATCGACGGAGCCGGCGATATCAATGGTGATGGCTTCGACGATTTGATGATCGGCGCGCCCGGTGTCGATCATACAGGCGGGCAAACCAATGCCGGCAGTGTCTATGTGGTGTTTGGAAGAGATGCTCAGATTGACGGAGATTTTGCCGCAGTAATCTCATTGAGTGGTCTGGACGGCAACAATGGCTTCGTCATGCAAGGTGCCGCTGGTTTTCGCCGATCGGGCGCATCGGTTAGTTTTGCCGGCGATATCAATGGTGACGGCATCGATGACGTGGTGCTAGGCAGCCCGGGTGCAGGTGAAAGCGAAGTGCTGTTTGGAAGAAATACGGCGATCAGCGGCAATTTTCAGCCGACCCTTGATTTGGGCTCCCTCGACGGTAATACAGGCTTCATCGCGAGCGGAAACGCGAGTGGAAATGCCGGCGTAGCGGTGAGTGGGGCTGGCGATCTGAATGGCGATGGCATTTCCGATGTGATGATCGGCGCCGATCTTTCCGACCTCGGTGCCCAGGATAGCGGCAGCAGTTTCGTGGTATTCGGCAGGCAGGTTTCCATCACAGGGGACTTTGCGCAGGTTGTTGGTTTGAATTCACTTGATGGCTGCGACGGTTTTCGTCTCGACAGCACGATCGCGTCGGATCAATCGGGTGCTGCGCTGAGTTCTATTGGCGACCTGAATAACGACGGGTTCGACGATGTCGTCATCGGTGCACCGGGCATGCCGGATGCGCCGGACAGCTCAGCCGCGAGCTACGTGGTTTTCGGTCGTGAGGAGAAACCAGGTCCTGGTTTGACTGCCAATCCCGACAATCTGGATTTCGGCAATCCCGAACCTGGGTCAGCGACGGTCGATGAAATGCTGATTGTGCAAAATCCAGGCGCTTGCCCGATCACCATCGAGTCGTTGTCCCTTCAAGGCGCAGCTTCGGCCGAGTTTGCAATTCATGCGGACAATTGCAGTGGCCAGACCCTAGGCACAGAAATGGGCGTCGATGATGCCTGCAGTGTCGAGATCAGTTTCAATCCATCCACTGCCGGCCTGCGCATCGCCGAACTCAATGTGCCGTTCACGAGTCAGCCCGGCTTGCTGATCGTTGAGCTTAGTGGATTTGTAGACGGGTTGTTTGAAGATGGTTTTGAGCTGAACTGATCCAGCTGAGGTATTCGAGCACGCGGGTGAGGTTTACTTGTTCTTTGGCGGCTCGGCGACCCGATCGCGCAGGTAGACAGGTTCAAGCGATACTGCGTCGACTGGATCGGCTTTTATCGATAGGGCGGCGATGGCATCGGCATTGGCATACGCCTCGACGTTAACGGGACCCCTGAAATCGGAGCGCCAGTCCGCCAGTGCTGCTGCGTAGATACTGAAGGCATTGCCTGCTGCAGCGTCCGCCGGGAGATTCAGCTTGACCAATTCATGTGGTGCGCACAGGCGTTCGCGGCCCACGAGCTTCGGGAGGTGCTGGTTGAAATCGAACCAGCCGGCGTAGACCTCACCCATGCGTGCATCGAATGTCGCCAGTAGTGTTCCTGTAAAACCATCGGGACGTCCGTTGTAGGCCAGTGCGGCCAGGCTGGAAACGGGGTGGATCGGCAAATCGTGCGCCAGCGCGATGCCCTGGGTCACGCTCAGGCCAATGCGCAGACTGGTAAACCCGCCCGGACCGCGATCGACGGCCATGGCGTCGAGCTGAGCATAGGTCAGGCCGGCCTCGGCCAACAGCTCGGCAATCCAGGGCAGCACGAGCCGGCCGTGCGCGCGCGGCTCGGTTTGTTCCCGGCTCAGGACCTGGCCGTCGCACAGCAGTGCAACCGAGCAGGTGTCAGTAGCCGTATCGATTGCCAGCAGGTTCATCGGACGCGCTCGTTCAGGAACTGAATGCAATCCTGACTGGAGTCCACGCGCGGCATCGGCGGCAGGCTGTTCAAGAACATGCGGCCATACCCTTTGGTGGTCAGGCGCGGGTCACCCAGCACCAGAATGCCGGTGTCGTTGCTGTGCCGAATCAGTCGTCCGGCACCCTGTTTCAGCGCCAGCACGGCCGATGGGATCTGCAGTTCGGAAAACGGATTGCCGCCGCGTTCGCGGACCGCGCTGATCGTGGCCGACAACACCGGGTCATCCGGTGCGGCGAACGGCAGCTTGTCGATGACGACCACCGACAAGGCATCACCACGCACGTCCACGCCTTCCCAGAAACTGGCTGCGCCGAGCAGCAGGCTGCCGGGTCGGGCCCGGAACTCGGCCAGCAGCGCATCGCGCGGGGCTTCTTCCTGGACCAGCAGTTGGAAATCGCTGTGTGCGCGCAGCCAGGTCGCGGCGCGCTGCAGCGCCCGGTGCGAAGTAAACAACAAAAACGCGCGACCACGGCTGGCGTTCAGCAGCGGCAGGATGGTTTTGAGCAATTGTTCGGTGTGATCCGTGGCGCTGGGTTCGGGCAAGTCCTTTGGCAACCACAGCCTGGACTGACGGGCGTAATCAAACGGGCTGGCGACGATTTCGGTGGCCGGTGAATCCAGTCCGAGGCGCTCGGTAAAGTGCTGGAACTGGCCATTGACTGCCAGCGTGGCAGAGGTCATGATCCAGGTCGATGGAAGCTCATCGCGCAGTTGGCGAAACGGCTCGGCAATGTCCAGCGGCGTCAGGTTCAGCGTCAGCCGCCCGCGTTTGCAGGCGAACCAGCGCACGCCGCGGGACTCGCCACCGAGCAAGTCCTGCAGCGTTTGCGTCAGCGCAGCAGCACGATCATGGCAGCTGGCCATTTCACGGCTCTGGCTTTGCAGCGGCTCAAGCGCATTGCGCAGGTCGACCAGGGCATCGAGCAAATCCTGCAGCTTGCCCATGATCGGCTCCAGCCGCCGCCAGTCGCCGCGCTCGGGCAGCGTATGCGCGTGGCTGACCGTCAACGACAATCGGCTTTTCAGTTGGTCGATTGGCTCCTGCAGCAGGCGTAGCGCGCCGCTCGCCGTGGCGCAGGCCGCCAGGCTGTCGCGCGCCAGTTCGCTGAGTTGCCAGGCGCTGACGCTGCGTGAAAAAAAGCGCGTGGCAACGTCCGGTATCTGATGGGCTTCGTCGATGATGACCGCATCGGCACCCGGCAGCACTTCACCGAACCCGGTCTGCTTCAGGGACAGATCTGCAAACAGCAAATGATGGTTGACCACCACTACGTCAGCGTCCTGTGCGCGGCGGCGGGCGTGCAGTACGTGGCAGTCGTTGATCCTCGGGCATTCACTGCCGAGGCAGTTATCCACGGTCGAGGTCACCATCGGCCAGATGCGCGAGCGCTGGGCAATGCCCTCGACTTCCCGGATCTCGCCATGCACGGTCTGCTTCGACCAGCGCTGAACCTGCTGGAGTTCATCGACCAGCTGTGCGTTCAGTTCATCCTGCGTTGCAACGGTTTGATCGAGCCGCTGCGGACAAAGATAGTTGGCCCGACCTTTCAACAGCGCAGTCGATCGTTCCAGGCCGGTCACCTTCAACGCCAGCGGCAGGTCGCGCTGAAACAACTGATCCTGTAGATTCAGCGTTCCGGTTGAAATGATCAGCTTGCCGCCATTGGCCAGGGCAGGTAGCAGATAGGCCAGCGTCTTGCCGGTCCCGGTGGCGGCCTCGGCGACCAGGTCACGGCCGTCCTTCAGGCATTCAGCGATGCGCTCGGCCAGCTGCACCTGACTCGGACGCGGCTGAAAATCCTCGAGCAGTTCGGCCAGCCGCCCGGCCTGATCGAATTGTTCGGCGACGCTCAAATCAGGGTCTGTTAACGCGATGGAACAGGGGGCTGCCACCGGCCATTTTTTCGACTGGCAAGGCAGAGCGCGTGCGGTGTAGCACCGCTACATAAGCAAGCGATAACGCCGCCAGCCGGAATAATGGATATGGCCCGAAGCGTTGGGGCTGAACACTCGTCACACGGGGTTGTTCATTATTCATAGGCAATCACCAAACTTTACTGCTTGCGCCAGATTTGGCCTGTGTTCAGTCACAACATCCGCCTGTGCCATTGCGTTAACAGGCCCTAAAACCGTTCCGGTGGGGCAACGCGACACGCAGGCAGCTGATCGCGTGCGGCCTGGGCTTCGGTCCATTCATTGCTGCGCTCATGCGCCAGCGCCAGCGTCCGCAAGCTGCGCTCGCACAATTCGCCGACGCGCGGACCCTGTTCATAAGCGCGCGTCGCAAAGCCGATGGTCTGTTCCAGGCGATTCTGGCTGAGCTGAATTTCGGCCATGTGCTGAAGAATGGCTGGATCGCGACTCTCAATGCGTAGCGCGCGTTCCAGCAGCTGCTCGGCCTGCTGCAGGTTGCCGGCTCGCTCAGCGGCCAGCGCTTGATCACCCAATGCAACCACGGCTGGATTCCGGATTGTGAATACCTGCAGCGATTCACGGTCACCCTGGGACGGCGCGCGGACGCGTTCTTCGACTGTTTGCTGGCCCGATTCGGGAATTGGCGCCGGTGCGGCGCAGGCGCTGATCAGCGCAATCATGCACAGCAGAGCAAGGCACCGCAGGGCGTGACGATTGGCAAATCGATCAATGTTGATATGGATATTCAGCATGGCTTGGACATCGGAACGAAGGTTCTTCGGCACTATACACGGCAGTCGGTTAACGCATGCAATCCGAATAGTCCGGCAGACTGGAATCCGGTGCAAACGGAATGGCGCGGGCCGCTGGACACTGCTCTTCGGCCAACAACCCTGCCGGCCAATCAACCCAGTACCACTCGAGATTGGGTGGCCAACTGCGGCTTGGCGGATCCTGGGGCAGGGCATCGAACAACTTCGCCCAGACCGGCAGTGCTGCAGTGGCACCGGTCACGCCGGCCGGCCGGGCATCATCGCGTCCGACCCAGACCACCCCGAGCCACTGTTCGGTAAAGCCGGCAAACCAGGCGTCGCGACGGTCGTTGGTGGTGCCGGTCTTGCCACGGACGATGGCCTGGCGACTCGCGCTGCGCGAGAGGCGCGCGTTCAGGCTGCGGGCCGTGCCGCGTTCGACCGTTTCGCTCAAGGCAAAATCCAGCAGGGCCAGCGCTTCGCGTTCGCGGATCGGCCGTAGTCGGATCGGATAGCGTCCAATGGTCTGGCCCTGTTGATCGATGACGTCGGTGATCGCGCGCAGCGGCGTCGAAAAACCGCCGGCGGCCAATGGCTGGTAGAGCTGGGTGACCTGCAGCGGCGTCAGATCGATGGCGCCTAGAAAGGCCGCTGGATGGCGCCGGTTACCAGGAGCAACGCCGAGTTGTTCCAGCAATCGGAACAGGGCATGTACCCCAACAGCCAGCCCGACCCGGACGCTGGCCTGGTTGTAGGACATGGCCAAAGCGGTCATCAGCGGCACCGAACCATGGCTGATGCCTTCGTAGTTCTGCGGCTGCCAGTCCGGCTGGTCGCCGTCCTGCGGCAGGCTCAATGGTTCGTCAGCCACCGGCGTGGCCAGCGTGAAGCGCTGCCCGTCGGCCAGTGCCAGTAAATAGACGAACGGCTTGACGACCGAGCCAATCTGGCGACGCGCGTCCAGCGCACGGTTGAAACCGGGCCGCCGGAACTGGCGATCACCGACCAGCGCGCGAATCTCGCCGGAATCGGGTTCAGCCAGTACGATGGCGCCCTGCAGTTCGAGCCTGCCGTCATCGAGTTCTGCCAGGCCATTGAACAGGGCCTGCTCGGCGTGATGCTGTGCACTCGGACTCAGCGTCGTAAAAATTCTCAGGCCTTTTTCGCGCAGATCGGATTCCCGATAGTCTGCCCGCAGCTGGCGCCGGACCAGGTCGATAAAGGCCGGCGGCAGTCGATTGCGGTTCAGGCGTCGCGTGTCGGCGCCGAGGGGTCGCTGCGCTGCGCGAGCCTGCTCGGCTGCATCGATCAGTCCGGTTTGTTCGAAGATCGTCAGCACCAGATTACGGCGGCTTCGCGCACGTTCCGGATTCCGCACCGGGTGATACCAGGAAGCACCGCGTACCATGCCGATCAGCAGTGCAATCTGGTCCGTCGACAGTGACTGTACCGGCAGGCCGAAGTAATACTCGGCCGCACGCCCGAAGCCATGAATGGCCTGATTGCCGCTTTGGCCGAGATAAACGTCATTCAGATAGGCTTCCAGGATTTCAGCCTTGCTGAACCTGGCCTCGAGGCTGATCGCCATCAGACTCTCGTTGAACTTGCGCAGAAACGTGCGCTCGGACGTCAGGAACAGGTTCTTGACCAGCTGCTGCGTAATCGTACTGCCGCCCTGAATGACGCCGCCGGACCGCAGATTGCTGAGCGCAGCGCGCAGGATTGCGCGCGGATCGATGCCGTGATGATAGGCAAACTGGCGATCTTCAACCGCCTGAATACCGGCCACCAGCAGGGTCGGAAATTCAGCAATCGGAATCAGGGTCCGGTCGCGTTGATCCAGCGGCAACAGGTTGCCCAGCTCGGCCGGCGGCAGCCGCAGCAACGCGCTGAACTCGGCGTTGTCGCTGGCCAGCGACTGGATACGATCGTTGTTCAATCGAAGATCGACCCGCATGGCCGGCTGGCGACCATCGCTGAACTGGGCATCGGGCAGTGCCAGGGTATATCGATCGCCGACGCGCTGATAGCGTCCGGGCAACAACGGCAGCGTTTCGGTCATGCCGGCGGCGCTCAATTCGCGCCCCAGGTCGGCATGCGAAATCGGCCGGCCAACGTACAGCTCCAGCGGACGGGCATAGACGCGACCGGCCTGGGTCCACTGGCGTTCGGCAAAGCGCATCGAGGCCTCGCGATCCAGCCACCAGGCCCAGGGGCCGATCAGCCCGATCAACAGACCCAGCGCGAACAGGATCAGAATCAGGCCCCAGCGCCGTCCCGGTCTGGACGCGTTGGCAGAGCGCCGACGAGCCGTCGTTTTGGCGCGCTTCTTGCCGGATTTCGCGCTGGAATTCACGCGAGATTTCCTGCCGGACTTTTTTGCCGATGATGATTTGGTTTTCTTGGCCACAGAACTGGTTGCGGTGAAGCGCTACGGATTACTGAAATTCACTGCATGATGGTCGATAATTGCCGTTTGAGTTGAACATTCCGGAATCATGCGTTTGCATTATAGATTTTCACCCGGCCTTTGGGCGAGTACCAGCACGATTTTCATCGGCAGGCTGGTCCTGGGTGCAGCAATAGAGCACGCATGACTGGCTCGGTTCAAACAGGCTCGGCTCAAACAAGCGCGCGGTCCAACCCACTGCTGGTCCTGCTGTGGTCTGATCGTGCCGTTGCGCTGTCGGCGGATGACATCGAGTGGCTGCAGTCGGCCGATCAGGTGTTGCGAATGGATGACCGCATCGAGGGTACTGCGTTTGCCGCGGTAGCGCCACTGACCGATGGCCAGGGCACCCGCTTGCACCGCACGCTTCAACAACTGGCGACGAAGTACCCCGAACACGACCTGCTGCTGTTCAATGTCGCGCTGAAGCCGCCCGATGATCTTGTATCGCGGCTGGAATCGCTGCGCCAACAGTCCGACTGCCCCGCGCAACTCGTGCTGGCGGGCCGTTATGGGGGCAACGAAGCATCGATTGATCCACTACGCGGACTGCAGCTGGACCAAAACCCGCACACGCTGGATGCCGTTGTTGCGCTGTGTGGCGATCGCCAGTGGCAGCATCTGAATGCTGCACCACTGGATGCGATGTTGCTGCTCTGCGCGTTCTGGACGCAAGCTCCGCAGGAAGTGGGTTCGGGCCCGATGGCACTGCTCGACAGTATCTATCTGGTTGATCCCGCTGCGAGCCCGGCCTCCGACTCAGCCGAATGGATGCGCAGCCGCGATGACCCTCCAGTGCCGCTTGGCCATCTTCGACTGCGCGTAGCGCGTGCGCTTGAACATCCGGTTCCAGACTGGCCAAGAATCGATGCCGGCCTAAAGCCGGTCACGCTGCATATTTCGCATAGCTGGGGTGGTGGCGTCTGGCGCTGGATCGAAGACCATATTGCCGGTGATCCCGACAGCCATCATCTGGTTCTGGTGGCCGTGTCGGATGGGCCGGGTCGGCGCTGCGGACAGCGACTGCAGCTGTGTGTGGCGGGGCCGGGTCAGGCGGTCATCCGCGAGTTCGATCTTGGCCCGAACATCATCAGCACCGACCGCCAGCATCCCGCCTATCGCCAGCACCTGGATGACATTATCGAGCGCTTCGGGGTCGGTCGGGTCATCGTATCGTCGCTGATCGGTCACAGCCTGGACTGCCTGGATACCGGCCTGCCGACGCTGCAGATGCTGCACGACTTCTATCCGCTGTGGCCGTTCCTGGACTACGACCCGATGCCGTTTCTGGATGCAGAACAGGGCATTGATCTGGATGCTGCGTTCGCGGCCCATGCAAGCGATATGCGGCTGCGTCCTCAGCGCGCGGCATTCTGGGAAACGCTCGGTGAGGCCTGGTGCGAGCGGGTCGACCGAAACAATGTTCTGCTGATGGCGCCGACCCGGCACGTGATCGAACGCTGGCAACGCATGATGCCGGAACGGCGCTTGGCTATTGAACACCAGCCGCACGGTTTCCGGCCATTTGAAACGGCCGAGTCAAGTGAAGATCATCCGCACCAGCACCAGCCGCATTCCCGCCAGAACAGCGCGCAGGACGCAGATCGACCGCTTCATCTGCTGATTCCCGGTCGTCTGACCACCGGCAAGGGCCTGCAGCTGATTCAGCAAGCGCTGCCCGAACTGCGCAAAGTGGCGCGATTGACCGCGCTGGGCTGTGGACGGGAAGGTCTGAGTCTGATGGGTCAGTCCGGCATCGATTTGATTCCGTCCTATCAGCGCGATGAACTGCCGGCCCTGATGCGCGCATTGAAGCCGGATGCCGCGCTGCTGTTGTCGACCGTGCCGGAGACCTGGAACTACACGCTCAGTGAAATGCGCGCGCTGAGCCTGGTGCCGATTGCGACCAATCTCGGCAGCTTCCGTGAACGCATCGAACACGGCACAGACGGCTGGTTGATCGAGCCGGAACCCGAGGCGCTGATCCAACAGGTGCAGCAGCTTGCCGGGGAGCGCGAAGTGCTGCGCAGCATGGCCAATCAGTCCCCGCTTGAACGGACGCTCGAAGACCAGGCGGCAGCCGTGCGTGACGCTTTGCCTGCCCGACCTCAAGCACTGCCCGACTACCGTGCGCAGACGATCGAGCAGGCGGAGCGCGCGCGCCTTGCAGCCGCACTCGCAAACGCTGAGCAATCCGCCACCCGGGCAGTTGACGCGCTTGAAGGTGCGCAAACTGAACTGGCCGAGCGGACCAACTGGGCGCAGACCATGGAGCGTCAGTTCCGCCAGCGAAGTCAATGGGCCGAAC
>CAKZPB010000014.1 GCA_937138395.1 uncultured Pseudomonadota bacterium | reverse complement strand
CGGCCGCACAACCGCGACATGGCGACCGGCGGCCAGCCGATGCTGAACGGTCCGTCCAGTGCCGGCGCTGCGCCCTGGGTGCAGATGACCTGGCCATTCGACAGCACGGTTCGGGCATTGACGGCACCGCCGGGATCAGCCCATCGTTCAATGGAGGGCCTGACAGGGCCGACATACTCATTCAACCAGCCTGCGGCGTCTGGCATACCGGGAATGCCCGGTCTTGAAAGCAGTTGGTTTGGTTCACCATTGCTCGAAGCACCTGCAGGACCCACTTGAAAATCCGTACTGGGCGCTGATTCAGCCGCTTCCAGCGTTTTCAATAACTGTGAGCGCAGCTGTTCCACGCTGATTCTGGCCGTCATCGGCTCGCGCGCGGGCGATGCATCATCTTCGGCTTCGAGCGGCTCGATTTCCTTGGCGGGGCTTTCACGCGCAACTTCGGGAGGTTCGATTTCGGGTTCTGTTGGTGATATTGGTGCTGGTTCAGTTGTCACTGTGTTCTCGACGGTTGCCGGAGCCACGCTGGCAGACTCAATCAGAGCCAGCTCGAATAGATGAATCGGCTGCGCAGTCACCGGCCCTGAATACTGAAATAGCGCCGCATGTGCCAGCAACCACAGCGCAACCGCATGCAGCAGAATCGAAAGCGCGACGGCACCCGCCAGACCCGGATCGAGCGTCTTTCGCGGAGTTAGATCGGGATCAAATACTGAGCCCGGACGGACCAATCCGGGTCGTTTATCGGAATACATCGGGATGCGGCAGGCACAAGTCGAAAATGATGGACTGCTAAACTAGCCAATTAGTCGTTTCTTTTTGGTTAAGCAAGGAATTCCAAATGAGCTATCAACACGTCAAACTGCCCGAAACCGGTACGCGTATCAGCGTTGAACACGACCAGCTGAAGGTCCCGAATGATCCGATTCTGGGTTTTATCGAGGGCGACGGCATCGGTGTCGACATTACCCCTGCCTGCCTGAAAATTTGGGATGCAGCTGTCGAAAAAGCCTATGGTGGGAGCCGCAAAGTTCACTGGGCCGAGCTGTTTCTGGGTGAAAAAGCATCCGGAATCTATAACGGTGATTACTTCCCAGATGAAACGCTCGATGCCATCAAGGAGTTGAACGTTGCGATCAAGGGGCCGTTGACCACGCCGGTCGGCGAGGGCTTTCGTTCATTGAATGTCTCTCTCCGCCAGACGCTGGACCTGTATGCCTGCGTTCGACCGGTCAAGTATTACCAGGGCGTGCCATCGCCGCTGAAAAAGCCGGAAGATTTCGACGTGGTCATCTTCCGCGAAAATACCGAGGATGTGTATTCTGGAATCGAGTTCGAAGCCGGTACCCCGGAAAACAAGAAGCTTGCCGATTTTTTAAGGAATGAAATGGGCGCCAAGTTCTTCGACGATGCAGGACTGGGAGTCAAGCCGATCTCGGCTTTCGGGACCAAGCGCCTGGTGCGCAAGGCCATCCAGTATGCGATCGACAACAACCGTGAATCGGTCACGCTGGTGCACAAAGGCAACATCATGAAATTCACTGAGGGCGCATTTCGCAAGTGGGGCTATGAAGTTGCGGCACAGGAGTTTGGCGATGTCACGATCACCGAAGATGAGCTCTGGGAAAAGCATGACGGCAAGCGACCAGCCGGCAAGATTGTCATCAAGGACCGGATTGCTGACATCATGTTCCAGCTGCTGCAGCTGCGACCGGCAGAGTTTGATGTGCTGGCCACAATGAATCTGAACGGCGACTATCTGTCCGACGCAGCCGCGGCATCGGTCGGCGGGATCGGTATTGCGCCCGGAGCCAACATGGCTGATCACGTGGCGGTGTTTGAGGCTACGCACGGTACGGCACCGAAATATGCCGGTCAGGATAAAGTCAATCCATCGTCCCTGCTGTTTTCCGGGGTGATGATGTTCGATTACATTGGCTGGCCCGAAGTCGGTCGTTTGATCGAGCGCGCCTTCGAGCAGATTGTGGTGCAGGGCACGGTTACCTATGATTTTGCCCGTCAGCGAGCGGATGCCAATGAGGTGTCGACCTCCGGCTTTGCCGATGCCTTGATCGAGGCGATTCAGGCCAGCTGATTGATGCAATCAATTAACGCCGAGATCGCTGATCAGGCAAGCGGCTGGCCACTGGCCCAGCGAGCATTGGCCGAGCGAGATCCATCCGGCAAATGCGAAAGCATTGCTCAACTCTGGCAATCGATCGAGGACGACGATTGGCGGCCGGATGATCCGGGGCCTGGAGCCGTAGTACCCTGCGGGCGTCCGGCACAGCCTGAATTGGTCGAGCCCGGTGCGGTGCCGCGCCGGGGTCTGGGCTCACTGGAGGGGCGCGTTGCGCTGATTCACGCCGTGGCTCATATCGAATTCAATGCGATCAATCTGGCGCTGGATGCTGCGCTCCGGTTTTCGGGTCAACCCGCGGTGTTTTATCGAGACTGGCTCAGCGTGGCGGCCGACGAGGCGCGCCATTTCCAGATGCTGGAATCACGCCTGGTTCAGCTCGGCCACGCCTATGGTGATTTTCCGGCGCATAACGGGCTTTGGGAAATGGCCGAAAAAACCGCGCATGACGTGTTGATTCGAATGGCACTGGTGCCGCGCGTACTCGAAGCGCGCGGCCTGGATGTGACGCCGGGCATGATTACTAAACTGGAGCAGGCCGGCGATCAGCCAACGGTTGCCTGCCTGGAGCGTATTCTTGAAGAAGAAGTACGCCATGTCGAAATTGGCAGCACCTGGTTCAAGTACCATTGCCATCAGCGTGGTCTGGAACCTGAATCCACATTCAGTGAGCTGCTTGATCGCTACTTCAGCGGTGGCCTGCGCGGGCCTTTCAATATCGAAGCACGCCTCAAGGCGGGCTTCAGTGAACAGGAAATGCACCGCCTGGCCGGTGCCTGAGCAGGATTCTTCGATGTCGTATGACGTGATCGTGATTGGAGCAGGGTGGTCCGGCCTGACCGCTGCTACCGCAATGGCAGAGCAGGGCCTGTCCACGCTGGTGCTGGAAAAGTCCCGCGGGCCGGGCGGCCGCAGTGCGACCCGGCGTGAAGGTTCCGCGCGTTTTGACCATGGGGCACAGTATTTCAGTGCGCGCTCGGCGCCCTTTGCCCGACGACTGCAGCAGTGGCAGGATTCTGGCTGGGTCGAGCCCTGGAAGCCTCGCCTGGCGGTGCTGGGCGAGGCTGACGGCCACTCGGATCCACGCGGCACGAACCGCTTTGTGGCTGTGCCGGGCATGAACGGCGTGTGTAAACAGCTCGCCGAATCGCTGGACTGTCGCTTTCAACATCGGGTTGAACAGATTCGATATGAGCAGGGCTGGCGGATCCGGGTTGTCGGCCACGAAGAGGAATTCACCAGTAAACGACTGCTGATCACTGCGCCTCCAGCCCAGGCGGCTGCGCTGTTGGGGCCTGGTCATGACTGGTTCGATTGTTTGAACCGGGTTTCGATGCAGCCTTCGATCGCTGCCATGCTGTCGCTGAACGAGCCTCTGGATCCTGGTTTTGATGCGGCGTTTGTCAATCAGGACAGCCCGCTGGCCTGGATTGCAAACAACAGCAGCAAGCCGCAGCGCAGCGGCAATGATTGGGTGTTGCACGCAACCCCTGAATGGTCCAAGCAGCATCTGGAGGAACCGTTTGAAACCCTGGCTGAAGCGCTGTTGACCGCGTTCAAGGCCGTACTGGATTTCCCGGTGCCTGAGCACGCCTTCTGCATTGCGCATCGCTGGCGCTATGCCATGGGCCATGCCGCGGATGCACCGGGCTGCCTGACTGATGCGGATACCAATCTGGCAGTTGCCGGCGACTGGCTGGCCGGGAGTCGAATCGAAGGGGCCTGGACGAGCGGTGATAAAGCCGCTCGTGCGTTGTTGGAATTTTGAAAAAACGATCGAATCAGGTCTGCGCAGAATGCGCGAATTACACCGGTTGAATCCAACGCCGCATTCTCAGTGCCTCCGGGGGTGCTGAGGTCTCAAAGAATCGAAACAATGAATATGGCGATTCGAAAGACACTTGTTGATACTCGATGCTCCTCGTTTTTACGCTAAATCCAGAATCTGGATAAACGATTCTGCCTGAGCAATAGCCAACAAACCGCGCTCCATCGTCAGCCTCAGACCGTCAGACTGCGTTGTCACATCAACCATGGGATTGGTGGTTGAAGGCATTTGCGCATCAATCTGCGTGATCTGGGGTCTTTGCAATGCTCGTTTGTCACCAAAGCTTCGCAATCATACGCCCAAGGACCGATACAATACCCGTCAATGATATCGAACAGTACACCTGAGGCACACGCTGAGACGGCCAACATTCTGGATGGCCGTTCTGTGGCGGATCGCCTGATTGCCAATGTCGGCCATGCGGTAAAGAATTCAATCGCGCGCGGTCAGCGCCCGCCTGGGCTTGCAGTGGTACTGGTCGGAAATGACCCCGCCTCCGATGTGTACGTCGGCAACAAGGTCAAGGCCTGTGCTCGTGCTGGCCTGGTTTCTCGTGATTTTCGCTTGCCTCACGGGTCTGATCAGAAAAGCCTGCTGGCATTGATTGACGATCTGAATGCGGATCCGGAGATCGACGGCATTCTGGTGCAGTTACCACTGCCGGGCCACATGGATGAATTGGACGTGACCCGCCGGATTGACCCCGACAAGGATGTAGACGGGTTTCATCCGGTCAACGTGGGTCGCCTGGCGTTGCGCGACCCCGGCTTGCGCCCCTGCACGCCGCGCGGCGTCATGACCTTGCTGAATGCCTATGATCTCGATCCCAAGGCTTCTCGCGCCGTGGTGGTCGGAGCGTCGAATATTGTCGGCCGTCCATTGGCTCTCGAACTGCTGCTGGCCGGTGCAACCGTCAGCATCGCGCATCGTTTTACCGAGGACCTGAAGTCGCTGGTCGAGCAGGCTGAGTATCTGTTTGTTGCGGTCGGCAAGTCTGGCATTGTGCGGTCCGAATGGATTGCGTCCGGCACGGTGGTTGTGGATATTGGCATCCACCGCGATGATGACGGCCGTCTGCGTGGTGACCTGGAGTTTGATGATGTGCGACAACGTGCGGCCTGGCTGACGCCGGTACCGGGGGGCGTTGGACCGATGACCGTCGCGACCCTGATGCAGAATACAGCTGAAGCCAATGGCCTGGTTGTGCGCGCGCCATGAGTATCCGGGCCGTTCTACGCAATTGCATCGTTGGCTTGATGCTGATTGGTCTGCTTCCAGGCTGCGCATCGCTGGTGGATCGCACGGTTGCCGATTTCTCCGAAGATCTCGAAACCGCAGTGCTCAATTATGATCAGCCGCTGATCATCGAGCGCGGGCTGCCTGCCTTCCTGCTGGTTCTCGAAGCCCGACTGCAGCGTAATCCTGACAACCCCCAGACCTTGTTGACGCTGGCTCAATTGACCGGTGCCTATGCAGGCTTATTTGCCGACCAACCCGAGGTTGCCCGCAGTTTGAATGAGCGCGCGCTCGATCAGGCGCGCGCTGCAGGCTGTCTGGAAAGTGAGCTGTTATGCGACATTCGCCGCCGGCCTTTTCTGCAGTTTGAACAGGATTTGACGGATCTGACGGCCGATGGGCTCGATACCGCCTATACGCTCGGCACGACCTGGGCCGGCTGGATTGCAGCGGCCAGCGATGATTTTTCTGCCCTGGCTGACCTACCCAAGGTCGAAGCGCTGCTGGAATGGGTCGCCGAACAGTCACCCGAACACGATGACGGCGGTGTGTGGCTGTACCTGGCCGTGTTGAACAGCCAGCGGCCACCAGCAGCCGGCGGTCGCCCAGCGCTGGCCCTGGAATATTATGAGCGTGCGCTGTCGATCACCGAAGATCGAAACCTGCTGATCAAGGTGTTCATGGCCGATGAATACGCGCGCTTGCTATTTGATCGCGATCTGTTCGTCGAATTGCTGGAAGACGTGCTGGCTGCCGACCCCGATCAACCCAACTATGTTCTGGCTAATCACATTGCGCAGTCGCGCGCGAAACGCCTGTTGAACCAGACCGCTGCTATATTTGACTAGAGAATGATGATGATTTCCAAACTTGCATTCGCGCTGATGCTTGCGGCCTGTTCAATCACGGCCCATTCCCAGGAACTTAAATTAGCCACTCTGGCGCCTGATGGCTCCAGCTGGATGAACAGCTTCAGGGCTGCCGCCGATGCGGTCAACGAGCAAACCGAGGGGGCAGTGCGTATCCGTTTTTATCCTGGCGGTGTCATGGGCGACGCCTCAACCGTGATGCGCCGTATACGGTTGGGTCAACTGCATGGTGGGGCTTTTACGCTGGGTGATCTGAACAGCGTCGCTGCCGAGACCAATCTGTATTCGCTGCCGTTTCAGTTTCGAAACCGTGAAGAGCTGGCGGCGTTGCGCGATGAGTTCGACCCCATCATCCTCGACGCGCTGCGGGAGGGCGGTTTAGTGGCTCCGGCCATATCAACCGGCGGCTTTGCCTATTTGTTCAGCAGCGAACGCCTCTCATCGACGTCGGATGTCAACAGCGACCTTCGAACCTGGATTCCGGAAGGTGATGAATTGTCTCGTCGGACCCTCGATGGCATCGGCGCGACACCCGTACCCTTGAGTATGGCCGAGGTCTATACCGGGCTGCAAACCGGCACGATCAATACCTTTGCCAATACGCCGTCCGGCGCGATTATTCTGCAGTGGCACTCGCGCGCATCGTACATGCTGGATCTGCCGGTGCTGATGACATTCGGGACCATTGCCATTGATCGTCGCGCGTTTGATCGCATGAGTGAGCATCATCAGCAAATCGTCCTGCGCGAAGTCGGCAAGGCGATCCGACAGCAGGAGAGTTCGGTCGAACAGGAAAACCTGGACGCACGCGCTGCATTGGTCGGGCAGGGCATCGAGATCGTACAGCCTGAAGCAGATGATGTCGCAGCCTGGCAGACACAAGCCAAGGAAATTGTTCAATCCATGCTGGATTCCGGTGATGTGTCCGTGCCGGGTTATGATCAATTGCAACAGCGACTTCAGGCGCTTCGGACACCGTAGCTTGATTCCGGCATGAGCAATCGCAGTAATGATTCTGATGTCTTGCTGGAGTTGCTGTCCGATATTCAGCGGTTGTTCAGAACCATAGAAGTTTCCCTGCTTTGCGGCCTGTTTCTCGGGCTGATCATTTTGGGCTTGACTCAGATCGGATTGAGAAATCTTGCCGACAGCTCCTTGCCCTGGTCCGATGCGGCCATGCGTGCAGGTGTCCTTTGGATTGCGATGATTGCGTCCTGCGTCGCCGCCAGTGAATCGAAACATATCAAGATTGATCTGTTGAGTCGGTTGGTTGCACCATTCTGGGCGCGCTGGATCGGTCGGATCATGTTGGTTTCCACTTCGATCATCTGCCTGTTGTTGGTCTGGGCTAGCCTGGACATTGTTCGGATTGAGTTGGAGTTTCAGGAACTGGCTTTTTTGGGTATACCGCGTTGGTTCGTGCTATCGATTATTCCGACCGGTTTTGCCATCATGGCCTTCCGGTTCATGCTGAATGCGTTTCTGTATGATCCGGCAGACGAGAAAATTTCCGATTCCGATCTGGACGGCAAGCTATGATTCTGCTGCTGTTGCTGGTGTTGGCCCTGTTCGGTATGCCGCTGTTTGCGGTCATTGCGCTGGGTGCCATCATCGGCTTTCATCAGGCCGGCCTGAGCTTGAGCGTGGTTGCGCTTGAATTTCAGCGCATCGGAGAAACGCCGGTACTGGTTGCACTGCCGTTGTTTACTTTTGCCGGCGTGCTGCTGGCGCATTCCCGGACACCGAGCCGGCTGGTCGACCTGACGCGTTCGCTGTTTGGCTGGCTACCCGGTGGACTTGCGATCCTAGGGCTCGGTTTGTTTGCACTGATGACGGCCTTTACCGGTGCCTCGGGTATTACCGTGGTGGCCCTCGGCAGCCTGATGCTGCCAGCTTTATTGAAGGCAGGCTACCCAGAGCGGTTCAGTCTTGGCATGGTCACCGCCGGCTCCAGCATGGGTGTGCTATTGGCACCATCACTGCCTTTGATCCTGTACGCGGTCGTGGCGCAGCAGGTTGCGCCCGGTCAGGCAATACGCATCGAAGACCTGTTCCTGGCCGGTATATTGCCGGCCTTGCTGATGCTGCTGCTGCTTGCAGGCTGGGCCATCTACGTGCGGCGTGGCTTGCCGCCGGAGCAGGGCGAGGCGCCGCCTGTATTGAACAGTCTGAAAGCTGCGGCCTGGGAGCTGCCGCTGCCATTTGTGGTGCTGACCGGCATTTACTCGGGTTGGCTGTTGGTCGTCGAAGCTGCGGTGGTCACTGCGGCCTGGGTGCTGATTTCGATTGTCCTGATCCGGCGTGACATCAAGTTCAACCAATTACCGGGCATTATCACTGAGTCAATGGTGCTGGTTGGAGCCATTCTGGTCGTGCTCGGCGTGTCAATGGCATCGACCAATATCATGATCGATACGCAGGTTCCGCAGCGCTTGTTCGAAACGGTCGAACCTTATATTGACAGTCAGATTCTGTTCCTGCTACTGGTCAATCTGCTGTTACTGATTGTTGGCATGGTGCTGGATATTTTTGCTGCACTGGTCATCATGGCGCCGTTGATTATTCCGATTGCGCTGGCGTTTGGTGTCGATCCGGTTCACCTTGGCATTATCTTCCTGGCCAACCTGCAGATCGGCTATTGCACGCCGCCGGTTGGTATCAATCTGTTTCTGGCCAGCCATCGTTTCAACAAGGACATCCTCGAAATCTATCGCGCGACATTGCCGTTCCTGGGTTGGCTGCTGATGGCGCTATTGATCATCACCTGGTGGCCGGCACTGTCGCTCTGGTTGCCTGGGCGGTTGTAGGGTCCATGCTTGAAAATGCCTGATCCAGCGCGCTGTGTTGTACTTGCGAAAGCTCAGCAGATCGAAGAGTTCGTTGCCTAGGCGGTTGGAGCTGGTTTAGCTATGGCAAAACGCCCCAGCGTCCTATTTTGAACCGGTTGAGCAGGTCTACACCGAGATGCCGCTTACTTTTCATCAGTGAGAAAATCGACCGAATCTGCAAGCTCAACAAGCGTAGTGCAAGCCTGACAACATTCAGTAGATTGGTTTTGATAACGCGTTGATCGTCAGGAGACCCGGATCAGTTGTTGAGCTATGAAACCCAGCCAGATGCTGGGTTTTTAATATGAAGAGGATTTAATCCTTGGGCGGTATTTTCAATTCCTGACCGGGAAAAATCTTGTTCGGATCTTCGAGGGGTGGCTGGTTGGCCTCAAAGATTTTCATGTACTGACTGGCGTCGCCATAGTATTGCTTGGCAATAGCGCTGAGCGTGTCGCCGGGTTGTACTGTATGCACGGTTCCACTTGCAGCATCGGCGCTGTCTTTCGTCTCGGCGGCTGCTTCACTGTCTGCGGCGGGGGTTGTTTCAGGCGCTGAGGCCGGTTCTGGTGCGGTTTCCGGCTCAGGCGCTGTGTCGGGTGCTGGTGACTCGATCTGAATACGATCCTCTACCGTCTGCACGCCATCGAATTGACGCGCGGCATCGATCAGCACCGATCGGTCGGCTTCGCTGCTGACGCGCCCAACGACGGCGACCTTGTGGTCCTCATGAAAGGCGATGACCGAAAGATATTTGACATCAACGCCCATACCGGCAAGCTTGCTCTGAATGGCTTTTTCATCAATGCGACCACCGCCGAATAATTTACCGACCTTGTCAAATAAGCCCATGCTGAACTCCCTGCGTTGTTATCTGTAGTTGAGACTTACCTTAAGCGCTTTCCAGGATGGCTGCAACACCCATTCCGCCGGCTGTGCAAACCGAAATCAGGCCTCGGCCCTTGCCATGCTGCTCCAGCATGTGGGCCAGGGTGGCGGTTATGCGCGCGCCGGTAGCCGCAAACGGATGGCCGACCGCCAGTGAACTGCCGTTGATGTTCATTTTGCTCGGGTCGATGGAGCCGAGTGCCTCATCCAGCCCAAGCTGGTCCTTGCAGTAATCATCGGATTCCCAGGCCTTCAGCGTACACAGGACCTGAGCGGCAAATGCCTCATGGATTTCGTAAAAATCAAATTCCTGCAGGCTGATACCTGCGCGCTGTAGCATCTCGGCAACGGCGATGGTTGGCGCCATTAACAGACCCCGATCCTGGTTTACAAAATCGACCGCTGATGTGCGACCCTGAGTCAACCATGCGGACACAGGCAATTTGTGTTCACGGGCATAGTCCTCGGAAGTCAGCAATACGGCGGCCGCGCCGTCGGTCAGTGCAGTGGAATTACCCGCCGTCAACGTACCGTTGCCGCTGGTTTTGTCAAATGCGGGTTTCAGCTTGGCGAGCTGGTCAATGCTGGAATCCGGCCGCAGATTATTGTCGCGAAGTACGCCGGCATGGGCGACCACAAGGTCATCAAAAAAGCCTTCGTCCCAGGCGCGCGCAGCATTCTGGTGGCTGGCAACGGTCAATTCGTCCTGCTCGAGTCGGCTGATGCTCCATTCCTTGGCCATGCGTTCGCAGTGCTGGCCCATCGACAGGCCGGTTCTGGGCTCGGCATTGGCCGGTGGCTGCGGCGCGAGCTCAGCAGGTGAGAAGCCCTTGAATAACCCCAGCTTGTCGCGAAATGATCGGGCGCGTGGCAGCTTGATCAGGCGTTGAGCAAATCTGCGCTGGAACACGATCGGCGCATCGCTGGTGGTGTCGGCCCCGCCGACGATGGCGCAATCGATCTGACCGGTGGCAATTTCGGCACCGGCCAGTAGCGCTGCCTGCAGGCTCGTGCCACAAGCCTGCTGCAGCGTGATCCCGGGGGTTTCGGGTGCCAGCGTGGTTGATAACACCGATTCACGGGCCAGGTTCCAGTCGCGCGAATGCACGGTGACCGCACCGGCAATAACCTTGTCGATTTTCTTGCCATGCAGCTTATAGCGATCAACCACGCCCTGAATTGCATCGGTCAGCATATCCTGGTTGGTTTGATCGGCATACAGCGTGTTGGAGCGGCAAAACGGGATCCGGCTGCCGCCGATTACGGCAATACGCTTCAGTGATCCGTCCGTCATGTTGGTGGGTCCTCCGATTTTTTTGCTGCAGCCATCAGGGCTGCAACAGTGAATTCAATTACGTGTATGGCGAGTCCGACAGGCTAGTCGCTGCTGTTGCCTTTATTCGAATCAGGCGCGCTCGGCGCATCCTGCTTGTTGTTCTCGGCAGCCTTGCTTTCAGTTTTCTTGGCCGCTTTCCCGGCTGTTTTTTTCTTGCTGCTTTTCTTCTTCTTTGTGCCTTTCTTGCTGGATTTTTTCTTCGACGATTTTTTCTTTGCGGTTTTCTTGCTGTCGGACTTGCCTGATGAGGGCGCGCGTTCGGGTGTTTCAGCTTCTGAATCAGCCGATGCTTTCTGTGTCTGATTGTTTTCGATAGCGGTCACCGACCCGGTAGCGGGCTTTGTCTGATTATCCGCATGATCCAGGGAATCCAGATAGTGCATGGGACCGCCACGGAATGGCGCAAAGCCGGTGCCGAAAATCATGCCGGCATCCAGCAGGTCAGCATCTTCCACGACCTGGTCTTTCAAGCAAGCCTGGCATTCATCCAGGTAGGGCTGAAGCAATTGCTGGGCCAGTTCGGCCAGGTTTTGCCCCTGATGCGCATCCTTGTCCTTGACGGGTTTGCCTTTTTCCCATTTGTAGAAGCCTTCGCCGGACTTCTTGCCAAGCTTGCCGGCCTTGACCATGCTTTCCAGCACTTTTCGATCTTCACCGGCTTCGTCGCCCATCAGTGTTCCAATCACACCGAGGCCGACGTCAAGCCCAACCGTATCGACCAACTCGACCGGCCCCATGGGCATGCCGAACTGGACTGCGGCTTTATCGAGCGCCTCTTTGGGAATGCCGTCGCGATGCATGACCATGGCTTTGTACATATAAGGAACCAACACGCGATTGACCAGAAAGCCGGGTGTTGAAGTGACCGGCAATGCGTATTTGCCGATCTGTGAAGCAAAGCTGCAGCCATCGTTGACCCGGTCCGGATCTGATTTAGGGTCCAGTACCACTTCGACCAGCGGCATTTTCGGCACTGGATTGAAGAAATGAAGCCCGATCAACCGACTTGGATCCTCCAGCACATCGGACAGTTCATCCAGCGGAATCGCCGATGTATTGGTCGCGATGATGGCATGGTCCTGCACCCGATCGTTCAACCCTTTCAGCAGTTCACGTTTGGCTTCGCGGTTTTCGAAGATGGCTTCGATGATCACATCAGCCCTGGAAATGCCTTCGCCGTCGACGTCCGCACGCAGGCGAGTTTTGGCTGCTGCAATGGCTGGCGGTTTTTTCAATTTTTTCTTGAACAGGCCGGCCGCGCGCTTCATGGCCGGTTCGATATATTTCATTTCCCGATCTTGGAGCGTGACTTCCAGGCCACGCAGGGCACACCAGGCCGCGATGTCGCCTCCCATGACACCGGCGCCGATGACGTGGACACGCTTGGCCTTGAATGAACTGCGCTTGCCTTGTGCTTTCAACAGCTCCATCAATCGGAAAACACGACGCAGATTGGTGGATGTATCGCCGACCAGCAGCTCGGGAATATTCTCGGCTTCAGCACGAATCATCTGGTGCTGGGAGTCGCCATGCGCTTCGAATTCATCGATCAGGCGATACGGGGCTGGATAGTGTTCCGGTCGTGCTTTGCGGCGTGTTTGTTTGCGCATCTGTCCGGCAAGGAATTTGCGGGCCGGTCCAAACGTCGAGAGTTTGGCGGTCACGCCTTTGAGTTGATGCTTGCGTTTTTTCAATACAGCACGCCGAGCGGCCCAGCGCAGTGAGCCGTGCGGACTGACCACCTGGTCGATGGTGCCCAGGCTCCGGGCCTGACGCGCCCGCAGCATGCGGCCAGTCAGCATAATCTCCATGGCTTTCAGTCCACCCATGGCGGTAATCGAACGGCCCGATCCGCCATAGCCCGGATAAATGCCGAGGTTGACTTCGGGAAACCCGATTCGGGTATGGTCCACATCCAGCGCGATGCGCCAATCAAAGCACAGTGCCAGTTCAAGGCCGCCACCGAGGCAATAGCCTTCGAACGCGACGACTTTGGGGAAACTCAGCTTTTCAATGCGCTCGAATAGGGTATGCACCCGACGGATTCCATCTTGCAAGACCGACACGTCCTTGGTGGCATCGAATTCACGCACGTCAGCGCCAACAATAAATTGGCGGGATTTGCCTGACATCAATACCAGCCCTTTCGGTGATTGGCTTTCGAATTGACTGACAAGGTCATCCAACTCACCGAGCACTTCACTGCTCAAGCTGTTGACGTTCTCATCGGCTCGATCGATATACAGCCAGGCAATGTCATCCTGATCATGCTCAAGGCGCCAATGCTTGAAGGTTTGGTTGGGTTGCGTGTCAGCGGCGGTTGCAGCCATTCGGTCGAGCTCCATGCTTCGGATCAATCGTCAATTTTATCAGGTACAGACTATCGTCTGACCTTGAATTCCGCGCAAGGGTTCATGCCGGCAAGGAGCTGCTGGCGATTCAGGGCCTGAGTTGATTGCGATTACGGGATGCTGAAGCCGGACGCGCGCAGCCACTGGCTGAGCACGATCAATGGCAGTCCGATCAGCGCAGATGGGTCGCGGCTGCTCAGCTCACTGACGAGACTGATGCCCAATGATTCCGAACGCATGCTGCCTGCACAATCCCAGGGTTGGTCATGTTCCAGATAGCGTTGGATCTCATCATCGCTGTAGTTACGCATCTGCAGCCGAGTGGGCACGACCTCGATGCGCTCGACACCCGGCCCAAGCATGGCCAGGCCCGAGTAATACATCACAGTCCTGCCGCGCATGGCCTTGAGCTGGCCGGTGGCCCGTTCGTGATTTCCGGGCTTGCCGAGCAGCATTTCAGGGGATGACTCAGAATTCGCTGGGTTGGGCTGGGGGGTCGTAGCAGTGCCGGCTGCATTCAGAATCACGGCCACCTGATCGGCGCCGATGACCAGCGACTCCGAATGTTCGAGCGATACATGACGCGCTTTTTCCAACGACAGTCTTGACGCCAGGGTCTTGCCCGGCTCGGACGGTTTTGGGGTCTCGTCGATGTTGGCAGGCTGAGTCGTGAACTCCAGGCCCAGGCGCTTCAGCAATTCACCACGATATCGTGAGCCCGAGGCCAGAATGACTGTTGGCGTGTCTGTTGCGCTAGCGTCGGCGGTCCTGCGCATCTGCATGGCTGTTGCTCGCATGATGGTCCGGTTCATTTCTGATGCCTGACAGGTATTGAATAAACTCAAAAACTGCTATACTAGCCGGCTATGTCGCGCGATTATCCCGATTGGATACAGCCGGAACGAGCGGCACAGGCACGCCGCCAGATTATCGGCAGTATGCCAGTCAAAGCCATGACTCGTGTGGTCGACCTGCTGGACATGCCTCATGCAGAAGAGGATGGTACGGACGGTGTCGATATCGAGCCGATGAATTTTGACGTTCAGTTCTGGCGCGATGAGCAGCGCAACGTGCGGGTTGATTGCGAATTGAATGGGCAGGTGCCGATGCTTTGCCAGCGCAGCTTGAAGCGCTACTGGCAGCCGATTCGTTCGGCCAGTT
This sequence comes from uncultured Pseudomonadota bacterium, assembly GCA_937138395.1. Taxonomy (GTDB): domain Bacteria; phylum Pseudomonadota; class Gammaproteobacteria; order Xanthomonadales; family Wenzhouxiangellaceae. Next base: position 20,353 of record CAKZPB010000014.1, on the reverse strand, counting down.
CGCTGGTCGTCATCGAGTCCGAAAGTGCGCTGAGTTCGATTTCGGAAGACCTCGAACCCAAGGTTTGTCCAGATGGGAAGCTGAAGTTGATGGAATTGATTGAAGATGAATTAATTCTGGCGCTGCCGATTGTTCCACTCGATCCGAACACAGAACCCGTTGAGGCGACTGAAGATTTCGAACAACAGCCGCCTGAGCAGAACGAAGACAATCCGTTTGCAGCGCTTGCCGAATTGCGCAAACGATGAACTATTTGAAGCACTGGATTAGAGGATGCCACTATGGCCGTACAAAAGAGTCGAAAAACACCATCACGTCGTGGAATGCGCCGCTCGCACGACAGCCTGAGCGGTCCAACGCTGTCGGAAGAATCAACCACGGGTGAAATCCATCGCCGTCATCATGTCAGCGCGGAAGGGTTTTATCGCGGTCGGCAGGTGATCGAAGTCGCTGAAGAAATCATCGACGACGAAGAGCTGGATTAAGCGCTATTTGATGATCCGGTGTGGATTTCTCCAGCAAGTCCGCATCGCCAGGTCCAGCTCCGGTCGAGGCTGACTGGCCGGAAATGAACCGTTCCCTTTCTTGATCGATCCCTGCTGCGGGGGGTATTTCTGTGCCTGAAACCAAAGCATCCCCTGTTGAGAACACGTTGACCATAGCCGTTGACTGTATGGGTGCTGATTTTGACCCCGTCCTGGCCGTCGAGGCCAGCACTATCGCTTTGGCTCAGGACCCTGCGCTCAGAATCCAGATTTTCGGTCAGCAGCATCGACTTGAACCCGCGCTCAAGCACTGTTTGCCGGAACAGCTCGATCGGCTTGAAGCGACGGATTGTCCGGATGTCGTGCCCATGGACTCGAGCCCGGCTCGGGCACTGCGCATGGCTCAACGTTCGAGTATGGCCCGAGCGATGGAGTCGGAGCAGGCTGCTGCCATGGTCAGCGCAGGCAATACCGGCGCGCTGATGGCGCTGGCACGTGCCCGCCTCGGCATGTTGCCAGGGATCGAACGACCCGCATTGATGACCGCTTTTCCAGTCCGGCAAGGCCAGACCTGGGTGTTGGATCTCGGCGCCAACATCGGGGTTGACGCTGATCGGCTCTACGAGTTTGCGGTATTGGGCAGCGCTGCAGTATCGGTGTTGATTGAATCGAGGCCGCGTGTCGCCCTGCTTAATATTGGCACGGAGGACAACAAGGGCCCGGACGTGATTCGAGAGGCTGCACGCAGGCTCAGTCATTCCGATCTTGATTTTGTCGGATTCATTGAAGGGCACTCGGTATTTGAGGGCAAAGCCGATGTCGTCGTGTGCGACGGGTTTGCAGGAAATATTCTGCTGAAATCGGCCGAAGGCGCAATCCGCATGCTGTTTGATAGCCTCAAGGACTGGCAAGACAGCTGGTGGCGCCGACCGCTGCTGCAGCGGAGGATGAAGGTGCTTGCACAGCGTTACGACCCAAGAATGCACAACGGCGCATCGCTACTTGGAATCAATGGTATTGTTGTCAAAAGTCATGCTCATGCCGATGCTGTTGGCCTGGCCCAGGCCATCGGGCTCGCCGCATTGGAGGTCAGGCGTGGCATGCTGCCCGAGCTGGAACGTCAGCTCTGGCTGGGTAGCGGGGTAGGAGAATAATAACAATGCATACAAGAATATTAGGTACCGGCAGCTATCTGCCAGAGCGAATACTGACCAATGCCGAGCTGGAACAGCGCGTCGATACCACCGATGAATGGATCCGCGATCGCAGTGGTATTCGAGAGCGTCGCATCGCAGCCGAGGGTCAGACCTCAGGTGATCTTGCAGTTGAAGCCGCTCGTCAAGCCATCGAGGCTGCAGGCGTCGATTCCGGCGACATTGATTTGCTGCTGGTTGGTACAACCACGCCCGATCTGATCTTTCCATCGACTGCGTGTCTGGTTCAGCAGCGTCTTGGGCTCGGAGAATGTGGTGCGATGGACCTGAACGCGGCCTGTTCCGGTTTTATCTATGCGTTGTCGGTCGCCGATCAGTTTATCCGTGCCGGTACTGTCAAAACCGCGTTGGTCATCGGAACCGAGACGCTGTCCCGCATCATTGACTGGAATGACCGGGCGACCTGCGTGCTGTTTGGTGATGGCGCCGGTGCAGCTGTCGTTCAGGCGCATGAGGAGCCAGGCATTCTGTCAACGCATATTCACGCCAACGGCAAATATGGCGACCTGTTGAACGTTGACGTCGGTATATCCAAGGGGTTTGATACGACCGCGCCCAACGCGGGTATTGCAGTTCAAATGCGCGGCAATGAGGTGTTCAAGGTTGCCGTCAATACCCTCGGCAGAATCGTGGATGAAACGCTGGCGCACAACAAGCTAGACAAGCACGATCTCGACTGGCTGATTCCGCACCAGGCCAATCTGCGAATTATCAAGGCAACTGCCCGCAAGCTGGACATGTCGATGGACCAGGTTATTGTGACTGTGGATCGGCACGGCAACACCTCAGCTGCCTCGGTGCCACTTGCGCTGGATGAAGCGGTCCGCTCGGGCCGGGTCAAGCGAGGCGACCTGATATTGCTGGAGGCATTTGGCGGTGGATTTACCTGGGGTTCGGCCTTGATACGTTTTTGATCAGGGATTTTTACCGGTCCTTCTTCAGCACAACAGCGGTTCATCAATCACCTTGAGCAATTTTCAGGAGCCAACATGACGCAATCCGCGTTCATCTTTCCGGGCCAAGGCTCGCAGTCTGTCGGCATGTTGTCGGAGCTGGCCGCAGCTGCGCCTGAAATCCAGCAGAGTTTTGATCGCGCTTCCGAGGTTCTTGACCGGGATTGCTGGGCTTTGACCATGCAAGGGCCTGACGAGGACTTGAATCGTACCGAGTGGACTCAGCCAATGATGCTGGTCGCCGACATTGCCGTATGGCGGGTGTATTGCCGCTTGCAAGCACCGCGTCCGGCGTATCTTGCCGGCCATAGCCTGGGTGAATATGCTGCCCTGGTTGCAGCCGAAGCCATGTCGTTTGATGATGCGCTGCGAATTGTTCGCCTGCGCGGTCAGCTGATGCAGCAAGCGGTGCCCGAGGGGGCAGGCGCCATGGCCGCTATTCTCGGCCTGGAAGACCAGCAGGTCGAACAAATCTGCCGGTCCATTACAGACAGCGACATGACCTCGAATCAGGTCATGCCGGCCAACTACAATTCACCAGGACAGATCGTGATTGCAGGGCATCGTACTGCCGTTGACACTGCAATTGAGACCTGCAAAGAACAAGGGGCTCGCCGCGCCATGCGTTTGCCAGTCAGTGTCCCGTCACACAGCGCTTTGATGGCGCCTGCAGCCGAACCGCTACGCGAGGCACTCGAGCAGATCGATTTTTTTTCGCCAACGATTCCAGTGCTGCATAATTGCGATGTCCAGGCACGCGCTGAGCCCGATCAAATTCGCAGTGCGCTTGTGCAGCAGCTGACCCAACCCGTGCGCTGGACAGAAACGATTCAGACATTGTCGGCGCGTGGTGTTCAGCAATTTATGGAATGCGGGCCTGCGCGCATCCTCACTGGGTTGGGCAAGCGAATCAACCGGGATGCTGAGTGGTTCGCGCTGGACAATCCACAAACATTGAATCAGCTTTCAAGCAGGCCATCAGGAGATCAGTCATGAATCAGCCCAACAGCCCTTGGCAGCTTCAGGATCGTGTGGCGCTGGTTACTGGCGCCAGTCGTGGAATCGGCGCAGCTATTGCAGATCAACTAGCCAGCCAGGGCGCGGTCGTGTTTGGTACTGCGACCAGTGATCAGGGCGCTCAAGGCATTTCGGATCGTCTCGGGAAAGGCCGAGGGCTGGAGCTGGACGTCCGCAATGCCGATCGTATCAGTAAGGTGATTCAAGTGATCACCGAGCAATTCAGTGCGCCACAGATCCTGGTCAATAATGCGGCTGTCACTCGTGATCAGCTGTTGATGAGACTCAAGGATGACGCCTGGGGCGAGGTCATTGAAACCAACCTGACCGGAGCCATGCGGTTGTCCCGGGCGTGTCTGCGCGGCATGCTGAAGGCCCGTTTTGGCAGAATTATCGGTATCGGGTCGGTGGTGGGCTACAGCGGCAATCCGGGCCAGACCAACTATGCCGCGTCCAAAGCCGGTCTGTCGGGCTTCAGTCGAGCGCTTGCGCATGAAGTTGCGGCTCGGAATATTACCGTCAATATTGTCGCCCCCGGCTTTATTGAAACCGATATGACCGATGCGCTGGACGAGCAGCAGCGCGAGCGGCTGATGCAGTCGATACCTGCTGGCCGGCTGGGCCAGCCTGACGATATTGCCCACGCCGTTGCCTGGTTGTGTTCAGACGCTTCTGCCTACATTACAGGTCAAACGATTCACGTAAACGGCGGAATGTATATGACGTAATTTCTCAGGAAAATTACGTATGTAGCTGTTTATAAGACTTAAAAAATGAAATTCAGAATTTCAACATAAGACTGGAAGTCCGGTAAAATAACGTCCGGTCCCGAGTTTGATTACAATGGACCGGCTATCGTCACCTCACAAAGGAATAGATGGATGAGCAGCATTGAAGAGCGAGTCAAAAAAATTGTAGTTGAGCAACTCGGTGTCAAAGAAGAAGAAGTGACACCCAGCGCATCGTTTGTTGATGACCTGGGCGCTGATTCACTCGATACTGTGGAACTGGTCATGGCGCTTGAAGAAGAATTCGAGTGTGAAATTCCGGACGAAGAAGCCGAAAAGATCACGACCGTTCAGCAAGCGGTTGACTACGTCAAAACAACCGTAGACCAATAATTAACTAAACGAGCTGGCCTTGATTCCAGGGCTGTCTTCGGGGTTTCATTATGCAGGGCAATCGCCGCATCGCTGTTACCGGGCTGGGTTGTGTCAGCCCGGTTGGCAATGATGTTCCTACAGCATGGAATGCGATCACCAACGGACGCAGTGGCATCGGGCCACTGACGGAAGTTGAAAGTGATCATTTTTCCTGCAAGATTGCCGGCGAAATTCGAGATTTCGACGTCGAGCCGTACTTATCGCCGAAAGAGGCGCGCAAGTCTGATCGATTCATTCACTACGGCATGGCGGCTGCGATTCAGGCGATCGAGGATGCTGGTTTGCCTGAGAATCCATCCGATCCGACCCGCTACGGAGTGGCGATCGGTGCCGGTATCGGTGGCGTCAAGACCATCGAAGAGGCCTATGCGACCTATATTGAAAGCGGGCCGCGTCGGATATCGCCTTTCTTTGTCCCGAGTTGCATCATCAACATGGTGTCGGGACAACTGTCGATCCGCTACGGCTATCAAGGGCCCAATATTTCAATCGTAACGGCCTGTACTACCTCGACGCACAACATCGGTGATGCCGGCCGCATGATTGCCTATGGTGATGCCGATGTCATGATTGCCGGTGGTGCGGAGTTCGGCACGACCCCGACTGCACTGAGCGGTTTTATGGCTGCTCGAGCAATGTCGACCCGCAATGATGATCCTGAAGGCGCCAGCCGCCCATGGGATACCGGGCGCGATGGTTTTGTGCTCGGGAACGGTGCGGGTGTCATGGTCCTCGAAGAATACGAGCATGCGCGCAAGCGCGGTGCTCGAATCTATGCCGAACTGAAAGGGTACGGAATGAGCGGCGATGCGTACCACATCACCGCGCCACCGGAGGATGGTTCCGGCGCTGCACGCTGTATGTCGACGGCGATACGCGACGCGCAACTGAATCCGGAAGACATCCATTACGTGAATGCGCATGGCACGTCAACCCCGTTGGGTGATCGGGCTGAATGCCAGGCCATACGAACCAGCTTTGGCGATCATGCAGCACAGCTGCTGGTCAGTTCGACCAAGTCGATGACCGGTCATCTGCTGGGTGCTGCAGGCGGCGTGGAAGCCATATTTACTGTCCTCGCATTGCATCATGGCGTGATACCGCCGACCATCAATCTGGATACCCTCGACCCGAAATGCGAAGGCGTTGATTTCGTCCCGCACACGGCGCGTGAGGTCGACATCCAGGCAGCCATCTCCAATTCCTTCGGTTTCGGTGGCACCAACGGAACGGTATTGTTTACGCGCACAGCGTGAGCGCACAAGTCGCGCTGCCGGCCGTTGATTTACTGGCAGTCCACCGACACTGGCCGGATCGCTGGCCGTTTTTGCTGGATAGTGCCAGTCAAGCCGGTCCGTTGTCTCGTTTTTCGCTGTTGCTTTGTGTTGCCGAACAGTCGGCGCCGCTGGTGGCCGATGCTTCGAAATCGCTGCTGGATTCCCTCGAAGACGCCTGGCAAAGCGAGCAAACACCGCAGTCGACGGAATTCCCGTTCGTTGGCGGATGGTTTGTCTATCTAGGCTATGAAACGGTCGACGAAATTGAACCCCGCTTGCTGTTGCCCAGTTGCACCTCGCCGTTACCCAAGGCAATGGCGCAGCGCTGTGATGCCGCGTTGGTCAAAGACCACGTCAGCCAAGAAACCTGGCTGGTTGCAGAAACTGCAGCGCGGCTCGACGAATTGCGCAACGAGCTTGGCTCGGTTGCCAGCCGACCCGGTGCCATTCCGCTGCCGGACATTACGCTGTCGGTCGAGCCTGCGGAACAATTCATCGAAGGTGTGCAGCGCATCAAGCGCTACATTCTGGACGGGGATGTTTTTCAGGTCAATCTGTCCAGGCGCTGGCGTGGTCAGGCCAGAGCAAGGCTCGATCCCGTCGAACTGTATGGTCAGCTTGCCCGCGCCAATGCAGCACCATTCGCCGGCCTGGCTCGTTTTCCCGATGCCACGTTGCTGTCGTCATCGCCTGAGCGCTTGGTGGAATGTCGAAACGGACTGGTCCAGACGCGACCGATTGCCGGCACCCGTCCACGCGGGCAATCGGATGAAGCCGATCGTGCCTTGTCGGCGGAACTGCTGGCCCATCCCAAGGAGCGCGCGGAACATGTCATGTTGATCGATCTCGAACGTAATGACCTGGGCCGGGTGTGCCGGCCAGGTTCGGTCCAGGTCGATGAGCTGATGCAGATCGAAAGTTATGCCCACGTCCACCATATCGTGTCAAATATCCGCGGTCTGCTGTCTGACGATGCCAGTCCGATCGACCTGATCCGAGCGGTTTTTCCAGGCGGAACCATTACCGGCTGCCCGAAGGTGCGATGCATGGAAATCATCGCCGAGCTTGAACGCACCGGTCGCAGCTTCTATACCGGTTCCATGGGCTATCTGGGCCTGGATGGCCGCCTCGATCTGAATATACTGATTCGCAGCATGCTGGTTTACCACGATCAGCTGGAATTCAGCACCGGCGCTGGCATCGTAGCCGACTCGATTGCCCATGCTGAAGTCGAGGAAACCGAGGCCAAGGCCGCGGGCCTGATTCGCGCGCTGGACCCGGTCTGATCGGTGGCGACTTCTGCATCCAAGCAGTGCCTGGTCAATGGCGTCCCCAAGGATTCGGTTTCCGTTCTGGACCGTGGCTTGTTGTACGGCGACGGTGTCTTCGAGACCATTCGCTTTGTGCGAGGCCGGTCACCCCTGTGGGCCCGCCACATTGATCGACTCAAACGAAGCCTTCGGGTGCTCGGCATTCCTGCACCGGATCCGGCGCAGTTGCTCAGCGAGTGCAAGCAGCTCATCGCGAAACAGCCTGACGCGGTGATTCGCATCACACTGACTCGGGGTCAGGGTGGCCAAGCGTATTTTCCGCCCGGCCAGGCCGAGCCGAATCGGATCCTGACGCTTCGATCTCCAGCACAACCCAAGCCTGAAATCGACATGATTCGATCAACCGTAACGCTGAACTCGACCAGCGTTTTGGCAGGAATCAAGCACCTGAATCGACTCGAACAGGTCTTGATTGCGCGCGAGTGTCAACTGCATGGCGCACAGGAAGCGCTGGTCTCAGACCAGGAAGGATGGCTGGTGGAGGGCTTGAGCGGCAACATCGTGCTGCATCATGGCGGCCAGTTGATCGCACCGGGCCCACATCCTGCGGCGGTGTGGGGGGTAGGGCTTGACTGGCTCAGGGCGCTGCTGAAGTGCCAGTTATCGGAGCGGCCGTTTCATCGGGATGAGCTGCAGCCGGACGATTCGATTTGGGTGATAAACTCGGTTCAGGGCGTTCGGCTGGTTCATCAACTGGACGGACATCTGCTGCCGCCCAGCACCGCATTGGATCCGGCGATCACGGCCTGGAATACTTTATTTGAATAATTAAAAATGTTTCGTAAATTACTGTATTTAATAATTTTAATATTTATCTTCATCGGGACAGCGGGCGTTTGGGGCTGGCAGCAATTGAAGCAGTTCGAGCAGCAGCCGCTGGCGCTTGAGCAGCCTGCGATGATCTGGATCGAGTCCGGTTCGAATTTCGCACATCTGGTGACTGATCTGCACAGGCTGGGCATCAGCGCCAGCGATTGGCGCTGGCAGTGGATCCGGCGATTTCAGCAACCGGTACTGAAAGCGGGTGAATATCAGCTGCAGCCTGGGATCACGCCTCGACAATTACTGCACTTGATTGCCAGTGGGCGCGTTGTCGATCACCGCATGACGCTGATCGAGGGCTGGACCATTGATCGGTTGCGACAGGAACTGAAGGCCGATCCACGGTTGACCCACGTGAGTGCCGATTGGACGGATCAGGCACTGATGGAGGCGCTGGGCTGTGCCGGCTGCTTTGCCGAAGGCCAGTTCCTGCCGGAAACCTATTTTTTTGTACGCGGTGACCGTGATCTGGATATCCTGACACGGGCTTACGAAGCGATGCAGTCCACGCTCGAGCAAGCCTGGTCGAGTCGAAACCCGGAGCTGCCGATTGAGAACAGCGATGAACTGCTGGTCTTGGCTTCGCTTGTTGAAATGGAAACCACGGATCCGACTGAGTTGGGTCAGGTTGCCGGCGTATTCATGCGTCGTCTGCTGGCCGGCATGCGGCTTCAGACCGATCCTACGGTGGTCTATGGCATCGAGAGTCGTCAGGAAGAGCCGTTTGACGGCCGTATACGGCGCGTCCATCTTCGTACTGATCATCCGTGGAATACCTACACCCGACACGGCTTGCCGCCGACGCCCATTGCTCTACCAGGCAAAGCCGCCATCCTGGCAGCAGCGCAGCCGGAGCCGGGCGATACCTACTATTTCGTGGCTCGTGGTGACGGAACGCATCAATTTTCTCGCACGCTGGCCGAGCATAATCGTGCCGTTGACCGCTACATTCGGGGTCGCAACTGATGCGCGGCCTGCTGATTTGTCTGGAAGGTGGCGAGGGCGCCGGAAAATCCACCGCGATGACGGTTATTCAGCAGACGCTGGAATCTGCCGGACGTCAGAGCATCAGCACGCGCGAACCGGGTGGTACGCCGGCTGCCGAACAAATTCGCGAGCTGTTGCTGTCTCCGGCGACCGGCGACCTGGATCCCATCACCGAGTTATTGCTGATGTTTGCGGCACGCAGAGAAAACGTGCAGCAGGTCATCCAGCCCGCGCTGGAAGCAGGTATCGATGTGATCTGTGATCGCTTTACTGATGCCAGCCATGCCTATCAAGGCGGTGGTCGTCAACTGGGTGCGGAGCCGGTGGACCAATTGGCCAGCATCGTGCACCCGGGGCTCCAGCCGGACCTGGTCGTATTGCTTGACGTTCCGGTTGAAGTAGGGCTGAATCGGATTCGGCAACGCGAAGACGGTCCGGATCGATTCGAGTCCGACCAGGGCGCGTTTCTGCATCGAGTGCGCGAGGCGTACCTCCAGCGCGCACAGGCACATCCGGACTCCTTCGTCGTGATTGATGCAACGCAATCAGTCGAACAGGTCGCAGCGTGTATTCGAAATGCCCTGCATGAAAGGCTGCTCACATGAGTGGCGCTCTCGATCTGCCCTGGCTCGAGCCGACAACCCATCAACTGGATCGGTCTATCGAATCCGGTCGATTTGGTCATGCGCCGCTGATCAGCGGGCCGCCCGGGACCGGTAAGCGCGCGCTTGCAGACTGGCTCGCACTGCGTCTTTTATGCCTGGACCCAAAGGATGGACATGCCTGTGGCCAGTGCAAATCCTGTGCACTGTCCGACTCTGGCACGCATCCGGATTTTTTTCGACTCGACATCCTGGAAGATAAAACGGTCATCCTGGTTGAACAGGTTCGAACATTGATCGACCGCTTGAATCTGACGCCGTCAATCGGCACGCGTCGCGTCGGCCTGATTCCATCGGCTGATCACATGAATCTGAACGCCGCCAATGCGCTCCTGAAAACGCTGGAAGAGCCGTCGGATGAAATCTGGCTGATCCTGGTCAGCGATAAGGCCGAACAACTGCCTGCGACCATTCGCAGTCGCTGTCAACGCGTCACGTTGCCCGTGCCGACTGAACAGGATGCGACCGATTGGCTCAAGCAGCGCACAGACACCACCGATGTCGAGGACCTGACCATGGCCCTGCGCCTTGCCGAGGGATCCCCGAGCAAAGCGCTGATATGGCTGGAACAGGGCCAGATCGAGTTGGCCAATTCAATTCGAGACCACTTGGATGCCATGCTTCGAGACGGAACGAGCCAGGCCCGGGTGGTGGACACGTGGCTCGACCACCCACACCGGTCCTGGCACTGGCTGGCCCGATGGTCCCAGGCCTGGCTACAGAAAACGTTGACGGGTCACGCTGACGGCCTGGAGCAGGCGGCCACACTGGTTTCAGGCCCTGAGTCCCTGCAATTGCTTCAGGATTGCTGGCTGCGTGCGCTTGAAGGAGGGCGCTTGGCAGAAAAGCCCATTCGCCAGGAATGGATGATGCAATCCTGGGCACTGGCCTGGCAGCGGCTGGCCAATCGGGTCGAACGCGGTTAGAATCGAGTAATAGCAAACCAATCGATCCGCTCTTCTGGTTCAAAACGGATCAATTCAAGGGATTCAATCATGGCTCAGAAAGGCATCTTGTCGCACAACATCGATGATCAGCAGGAACTGTATCGGAGCTATATGCCGTTCCTGATGAACGGTGGATTGTTTATACCGACGCGCAAGCGGTTCAAGCTGGGCGATGAGGTATTGATTCTGCTGACGCTGATGGGCGAAGAGCGGATGGCCGTGCCGGGACGAGTGGCCTGGCTGTCGGCACGCGGGAACCGGAATAGCGGCGTGGGCGTTCAGTTTCTCGAGACCGATGAGGGCAATCAGGCCCAGAACAAGATTTCCTCTGAACTGGCCGGCAAGCTCGAATCCGATGCGGTAACCCACACGCTGTAGACCGGCGCAGCGCCCTGCGGACTGCAATGGCTTCAAGCGCCGCATCATCAACGACTCAGCCGCCACTGGCGGACCGTTTGCGACCCGATGCGTTCGATCAGGTCGTAGGCCAAGACCATTTGCTGGGCCCGGGTCGTCCGCTTCGGCGCATGTTGGATGCCGGGGTGATACGGTCGCTGGTGTTCTGGGGGCCGCCGGGTACCGGCAAGACCACGTTGGCTCGCTTGCTTGCCGATATCGGTGATCATCATTTCATTCAGCTTTCGGCCATTTCGTCCGGCGTCTCCGATCTGAAACGGGTATTTGCCGAGGGCGAGCAGCGACTCGAACACGGGCAGTCGACCCTGCTGTTTGTTGATGAAATACACCGATTCAATCGCGCGCAGCAGGATAGTTTTTTGCCTCATGTTGAACACGGCACCATCACGCTGGTTGGCGCAACGACCGAAAATCCATCCTTCGAACTGAATGGGGCGCTGTTGTCCCGGCTGCAGGTGCTGGTACTGAACAGGCTCGACGAAGCGGCCCTCGAGCAACTGCTGGCTCGCGTCGAGCGTCATATAGGTCACCGCGTGCCGCTGACCGATCCGTCCCGCGATCTGCTGATTGCCATGGCCGACGGTGACGGCCGCTATCTGCTCAATACGGTCGAAATGATTCTGCAGCTCGGCGATTCATCCGAGCCCATCGATGAAGCGTCGCTGGCGCAATTGACCCAGCGTCGAGCTGTGATTCACGACAAGAATCGTGAAGCGCACTACAACCTGATCTCAGCCCTGCACAAGTCGATGCGTGCATCGGATGTGGATGCTGCGCTGTATTGGCTGGCGCGCATGTTGAGTGGCGGCGAGGATCCGGTTTATATTCTGCGGCGACTGATCCGCTTTGCTTCAGAAGATGTCGGCATGGCTGATCCTCAGGCATTGGTTCAGGCGTTATCAGCCAACGAAGCATTTCGTCAGCTGGGCTTGCCGGAAGGCGAGTTGAGTCTCGCGCAGGCGGTCGTCTATTTAAGCACAGCGCCCAAATCCAATGCGCTGTATCGCGCTGAAAAAGCCGCGAAAAAAGCGGCACGAGACAATGGACAATTGCCGCCACCTGAGCACCTGCTGAATGCGCCCACGCGCTTGATGAAAACGCTCGGCTATTCAAAAGGCTATCAATACGACCACGACAATGCCGATGGCTTTTCAGGTCAGAACTGTTTTCCTGACGCGCTGCCGCGAGCAGCGTTATACCGACCGGTCGCGCGGGGATTCGAGCGGGATATTCAGAAACGCCTGGCCTACTGGCAGCGTTTGCGTCAGCAGAACAATTGAATTTTGCTCCGATCGACCGTATGGTCGTAACGAGTGCTCTTGTCGATATGAGTGAACCGAATCCATGGAATTTAAGGACTACTACAAGGTAATGGGTGTTGAATCATCGGCTTCAGCTGATGAAATCAAACGCGCCTATCGCAAGTTGGCACGCAAGTATCATCCGGATGTGAGTGATGAAGCGGATGCCGAGGAACGCTTCAAGGAGGTCGGCGAGGCTTATGAAGTGCTGCGCGACCCTGAAAAACGCGAGCAGTACGATCAGCTGCGTGCCGGCGGCTACCAGGGCGGCGAATCGTTTCGACCACCGCCAGACTGGGGCGAGCCGTCCGGTTCGGGTGGATTTAACGGCGGCTTTTCGGGCGCTGATTATGGTCAGTCTGCTGGTGGTTTCAGCGATTTTTTCGAATCGCTGTTCGGCCAGGCCAGAAGACAGCAGCGTGCGCCTCAGCGCGGTCAGGATTTGCATGCCACCGTTGAGATTGATCTCGAAACGGCCTACGCCGGCGGCACGCGTAGAATCAGTCTTCAGCAGCAGACAGTCACGGCCGATGGTTCAGTTCAGCCGGTAATGAAAAGCCTGGACGTGAAAATTCCGCCCGGCATGACTGCAGGCAAGCAAATCCGCCTGGCCGGGAAGGGTGGCCCTGGCCAGCAGGCCGGTGATCTATATCTTGAAATCAAGCATGCACCGCATCGCTGGTTTGAAGCCGACGGCCGCGATATCCACCTGACACTGCCGATTGCTCCCTGGGAAGCGGCGCTCGGTGCCAAGGTTGCCGTGCCGACGCTGTCCGGACGGGTAAGCATGAATATCAACGCTGGGGCTGCCAGCGGTCAACGATTGCGCCTCAAAGGCAAGGGCTTGCCGGGCAAGCCGGCCGGCGATCAATTCGTCGTGTTGAAAATCGTTGTACCGGAGGTGCAAAATGAGCAGCAGCGCACACTGTTTGAAGCCGAGCGCGATGGTTTTGATTTCAACCCGCGCCGCCATCTGGAGTCATCCGCATGAGTGATGAAAGACAACATCGAGGTTCCGAGCAGGCTGTCGTGCTTGATCAGGATGAGGCGGTCAGCATTTACGAGGTCTGCTCGATTGTCAATCTGCAGACCGAAGTCGTCTGCCAATGGGTTGCCGAAGGCATTGTCAGCCCGCGCGGCGATCGCATCAGCGAATGGCAGTTCAGTCAAGCGCAACTGCAGCGCATCCGTCAGGCGCGGCGTCTTCAGCATGATCTTGAGGTCAATACCAGCAGCTTGCCGCTGGTGCTTGACCTGCTCGATGAAATCAGTCGGCTGCGACGACAGGTCCAACGCATGGAAAATCAACTTTTTTGATAGTGATTGGAATCCTGCTGGATAGACCGGAGCAGCATTGGATACCGGGCCCTTAGGGCATCAGGAATGACTGGGAGTTGGCGATGGCAGTAATCAACGCACCGTTCTATCCGATTATCTACGTGCGTGGCTACGCCATGCGGAGCTCCGATATCCAAGCGACCACGGCCACGCCTTACATGGGCTTCAATGCCGGCTCAACCAGGCTGCGGCAGCGCTGGGATGGCGATATCGACAAACACTATTTTGAATCGCCGTTGATTCGGCTGTTCAAGGACTATGGCTATCAGGATGCCTATGCCGACGGCCAGCAGCGCATCGGCCGGGTCGACCCAAAGACCATTTTTATCCATCGGTACTATGATGCGGCCGATCCGGATTTTGGCGGCGATCAGGTGCCGTCGATCGAACAGGCGGCTGCGGACCTGCGGGATCGAATTGCCGAGGTGCGAAACCTGATCTCCGCTGAGGATGCCGATGCGCTCAAGCGATTCCGCGTGTACTTGGTGGCGCACTCGATGGGGGGCTTGATTTGTCGAACATTACTGCAGAACGAGCAGCTCCGTGATACGCCGGAGGCAAAACAGGTGGATAAGGTCTTTACCTATGCAACGCCGCACAATGGCATCGAGATCGCCGGCTTGAATGTGCCCGGATTGTTCGGCTTGTGGGATATCAATAACTTCAATCGCAAGCGCATGGCCAAATATTTGAGCCTGGGGCGCGGGACACGCGTTTGCAGTCTGGATGGCCAGTTTGACCCGAAGCGCTTTTTTTGCCTGATTGGCACCAATCATCGGGATTATGATGCGGCGGCTGGTGTTTCGCGCAAGCTGGCCGGGCCGATGAGTGACGGGCTGGTGCGCATCAAGGACGCCGTGGTTGAAAATGCGCCCCGTGCGTTTGTCCATCGCACTCATGGTGGCAACTTCGGAATCGTAAATTCCGAAGAGGGCTATCAGAACCTGACGCGATTTCTGTTCGGCGATATACGAGTCGACGGCCTGATCGAGACCCAACAGCTGCCATTGCCGCCTTCGATCCAGGCCAAGATGGATGAGGGGCATCGCATCCGTGCCGGTTATTATTTCGAGGCAACAGTAGCGCCACGCGGTGCCATGAGCTATACCCTCAGTGAACGGACCAAGGGCACCTTCTCGGCCGTTCTCAGGCAGTACGACGAATTGATGCTGCCCGAAAAAGCCGGCCTGGACGCTCCGCGTTGGCCGCATTTGTTTTCCTGCTTTCTTGATACTGCACGAATTACACGCGGCAAGACCGTGGTGTTCAGTCTCGACCTTGCGGTCAGCGCTACCGAATATGAAATTGACGGTAATCTGTTCACACGCCGGCGCATTCCCGGGGAATTTTTATACCGCGATACCCTTTGTATACGAGCGACCCGAAACGATCAGGGTTGGCGGATTCGCTATAACCGCATGGATGAACACTGGGCGGAGAAGCTTGGCATTGATGCCGAGCAGGACGCGCAGGGCGTATGGATTCCGCTATCCAGCAAAAAAGGATTTCGAGGAAAACTCCGGCTCGATATCAGTGCCTGGGCCTGAATGGGACCATCAAGCCATCCATCCGCCATACCGCACGAACTTCAGCAGAGAACCTGAAATTCACCCTGGGCCGAGTCGAAGCTGATGGCGTCTGCCATCGAAATCGCGCGCTTCGGCCCGGCCGACCGTGGAATGACGAAGCCTGCTCGCAGACGAAACGCGATCAACCGACAATCTGTGCGGTTACGGCGGCAAAATGGCTGATGCTTCCGGCCAGCACGAATAAATGCCAGATGCCGTGCGAATGTGGAATACGGTGGTTGTGATAGAAAACCGTGCCCGCGGTGTAGAGAACACCGCCAACAATTAGCCAGATCAATGCTGTGGTGGTCACGGCCTGGGCCAGCGGCACAAAAGCAATCACAACCAGCCAGCCCATACCGACATAGGTCGCCGTAGACAGCACCTTGAAGCGGCCGGTAAAGAACAGCTTGAATACGATCCCGAGTAAGGCCAGGCCCCAGATCACGCCAAACAGTGACCAGCCCCAGGGGCCCTGCATGGCAGCAATCGTAAACGGCGTATAGGTGCCGGCAATCAGCAGGAAGATCGCGCAGTGGTCGAGCGTTTTCAAGCGTTGTTTGGTTTCAGGGTGCCGGGCGGCGTGATACAGCGTCGAAGCGGTATATAACAGGATCAAACTGCCAACAAAGATCGAAACGCTGACAACTTCGCGCGCGCCTGCGTGGATTGCCGCCAGCGCAATCAACACGGCACCGCCGCCAATGCTCAGTACCACGCCGATGCCATGTGTGAGGGCATTAACGATTTCTTCGCGATGGGTCTGAAAATCTGTCACTGATCGAGTATAGCATTCGGTCGGTTTCTGGCCCTGAATCAGCCCAGCAGCCCGGCGACGGTTGATTGCGGTCGGAAGGTAACTGATAATCACGCTGCGATGCATGATTCTTTTCCAATGTAATGCCTGACCCTTTGCCAGAAGCCACTGTCGAGCTGGTCAGGGCTTATCAGGGTGGCGATGTCAACGCGCGCGATCGGTTGATCGAGCGTTGTTTGCCCATGCTGCGTCGCTGGGCACATGGGCGCCTGCCGAATTACGGTCGCTCCCTTGCCGAAACCGATGATCTCGTTCAGGTTTCGCTGATGCGCGCATTGAATAACCTGAAGCGGTTCGAATCGCGACGACCAGGCGCATTGCTGAGTTACCTTCGCACTATCTTGATGAATGCGGTTCGCGAAGAAATCCGGCGTTCGAAAAATCACGCGATGGTGTCGCCGTTCAGTCGTGACTTGACTGATCCGACAAGCAGCGTGGTTGAGCGTGTCATTGGCCAGCAACAGATCGAACGCTACGAAACTGCACTGCTGGAACTAACAGAGGAGCAGCGCGAAGCCGTGATTTTGCGGATTGAATTTGGTATGACCTACCCGGAAATGGCGCGCGAGCTCGCCGCCAGCAGCCCGGATTCGGTGCGCATGCTGGTCGCGCGCGGTCTGGTCAAGCTGGCCGAACAGATGCAATGAAAGATTCACCACGCTCCGAACTGATTGAACTGGCGGCACGAATTTCTGACGGTGAGTCCGTCGACTGGCCCCACATAGAGCAACAATTGATCAATGACGATCCGGCGCTGCTGGAGGGCATGAAAACGCTGGAACTTTTGTATCAGACCCTGCAAAAGACCAGTACGGATCCGGTTGCCGATCTTGAATTGAAGCAATGGGGCCATCTGGAACTCGATGAATTAGTCGGCTTTGGTGCGTTTGCGGTGGTGTATGGCGCGTTTGATCCAGTACTCAAGCGACCGGTTGCGCTAAAACTCAATACACGCATCGGTTCTACCCGACAAACCGAAGAATGGATCAGGGAAGCGAGGCGGCTTGCGCGCGTGCAGCATCCAAACGTACTGGCCGTTCATGGTGCCGACATTCATCACGGAATACCGGGATTATGGTGTGATCGAATCGAAGGCGCAACGCTTGCTGATTTGGGTTCGAAGGGACCACTGCCGTTTGGACGGCTGTTGGATATTGCTGATGCACTGGTTGGGGCCGTAAGAGCGGTCCACCAGGCTGGTTTGGTGCATGGCGATATCAAGCCAGCCAATATCATGCTCGAGTCGAATGAGCGTTTGATACTGATGGATTTCGGTGCCAGCGAACACATTCGGTCCGATCAGAGCGTGGCGGACAAGGCCGGTTCACCTCTGGCAATGGCACCGGAACGATTTGCCGGTGCACCGCTATCGTTTGCAGTTGATACCTTCGGCATCGGCGTTGTACTGTATTACCTGCTCGAAGGGCGCTACCCGATGAGCGGCAACACGGCTCAGGATATCCAGCAGCTTTGGCAAGAAACGCGTAAACCAGCATTTGACCAGTCCACACCGAGCGCGTTCAAGCAGCTGATTCTGTCGCTGCTGTCGATTGATCCCAAGCAACGGCCTGAACTCAGCGCAGTGGCTCAGCAGATCGAGCATATCCGCAGCACACCTGCACGCCGCCGCCGTCGTGCGGGTATCGCCGCCGTGATGCTCATACTTGCAACAGCGCTTGGTTTTTCGCTCAATGCCTGGAAGTCGGCCGAGCAGTCGCGGAAACAGGCCGTTGCGGTCAATGAATTTCTGGCCAGCGTGCTGGCAACACCGAGGCCGACTCGCCTCGGGCCCGATCTACCAATAACTGCCGTACTCGACGATGCGACCAGCAGGGCCGAAGAGGCTTTTGCCGCACAGCCGGAAGCGCTGGCGGACGTATTGACCTCAATCGGTCATAGTTATCAACAGTTACTCCAGTTCGAACAGGCCGAGCCGTTGCTGACGCGTGCGATCGCGTTGCATGAAGCGAATGGCAATAATATTTCCGCGGGTTTTGCTCAGGCGAAGCTGGCCGAACTTCACCGATTGCAAGGAGACCAGGAAAAAGCGAGGCGTTTGCATCAGGAAACGCTCAATACACTCACCGGTCGCGATCCAAAATCGCTGCGCATGCAGTTACTGAGTCGCTTGGGGCTGATTCGAATTCTGATTGCCGAATCGAACTTTGATCAGGCCCAGACCGCATTGACCGAAGCATTCGGCATGGCACAGAGTGCCGGTCTGGTCGGACGTACGAGTGAATGGGCGCAGCTATCGCTCGAAGCCGGCCAGTTGAGGCTGCGATTGGGACAGCCGCTGGAGGCCCAGCCGCAGCTCGAAGCTGCGCTTGAGTACTATTTATCCAACTGGGGTGAGCGCAACTCGAATACCGTGGCAGCTCGAGTCAGCCTGGTCGAAGCGCTGGTTCGATCAGCTCAGCTCGAGTCGGCCGCTGCGATTGCACATGAGAATTACCGTGTGGTCTCCGAGTGGCTGGGTCCACGCAACCGCATGCGCCTGGCTGCAAGCGATACCTTGGCCAACATTCTGTCCAGTCAGGGTAAGCCCGAACAGGCACTTTCACAGAACCGACAAACGCTGTCTGCGCTGACCGAAGACGAGCAAATTCTAAATTCCCTGGCGCTGCAGATGAAGACCAATCAGATCGGTTATCTGCTTGACGCTGATCAAGCCGCAGAAGCGCTGGCACTCGCGAACCGGCTGATGCCCGTGCTCAATGAGTCGCTTGGTCCGGAACACCCGACGACGTTGATCACTCGATTGAACAGAACCGACGCGCTGTTGGCCGTTGGCGAAGTTGAGGCGGCCCGTTCGCTGGCTTCCGATCTGCGTGCAGAGCTTTCGCACCTATTTGGCGAACAGCATCTGTTTACGCTGGTCGCAATGTATCTTGAAGGCGGCAGCTTGAGTCGGCTGAACCGGTTTGAAGCGGCCGAAGCGTTGCTGCAGACCAGCTATGAGCAGTTAACTTCGCAACTTGGCGAGAATGACCCTTTGACGCTTAAAGCCGGCTTTTTGTTCGCCACACATCTGCGTGATTCAAGTCAGCTTGAAGCCAGCAGGGCATTGGCTGAAGCGCTTCTTGGGCGATCTACTCAGCGGCTCGGTCCAGCACACAACCGCACAGTGCAGTTACAACAGTTAATCGAAGGCTTCAACATCTGAACCCAGTAATCGTTCGGTTTCTGATTTCATTGGCATTGATCTGGGTATGGCCAATGAAATTGGAGAAGCGAGATGCCCATCTTTTCGATTCGCACTGCAGCGATTGGACTCAGTCTGCTGATGCTGTCATATTTTTTTGCTGGTTACGGTCTGGCTGCGCAGCTCACCGTGAATACATTGGATGATATCGTAGCCACTGACGGTCAGTGCGCGCTGCGAGAAGCCGTTGAAGCGGCCAATACGGATGCGGATTTCAGCGACTGCGCGGGCACCGGCGCTTATGGCACAGATGAAATTCTATTTAGCGTGGCTGGCGTTATTGGCATCAGTCCGCAGCTGGATATTACCGATAGCCTATCGATCAGCGGCGGCAGTCAAATTGAACTGACAGGTAATGACCAGAACCGGATACTTGATGCCAGCGGGGAAGGGCTTGAGCTGATCTTGTCTGGCCTCGAGCTTCGCAACGGCTTCGACCAGGCAAGCACGGGCGGCGGCTGCATACGCCTGTTTGGCGCAGGGGTGCTGCTGGAGATCAATGATTCCACGCTGCGTTTCTGCAGGGTCATCAATACAGGTGTGTCAGGTAGTTTGGGTGGTGCCATTGTGCTGGGCCGTTCACCGGCCGTCGAACCTCGGTCGAGCAGTGATGGTGTTACCGGTGGGCCAGGCACATCGCGGCTGATTATTGCGCGCACTGCGTTTTTGAATAACCAGGCCGAGTCGGATTTGAATTCAGCCGCCGGTGGCGCCATTTTCGCCGGACCGGATCCGATGGAGATCCGGATTGAAGATTCACGCTTTCTGGCCAATTTTGCCCAGTCATTTGATCCATCAGATCAGTTCGCGGTGACCGGCGGTGGCATTTGGGTTGCAAACGGCACAAGC
>CAKZPB010000013.1 GCA_937138395.1 uncultured Pseudomonadota bacterium | reverse complement strand
AGATGGCGACCAGCAGCATGCCCATCAGTCGCTCGGTCGCAATCAGGCCGCGTTTACCAAGCAGGCGCTGAATCAGCGGCGCCATCATCAGAATCAGTGCGGTTGCTGCCCAGGCCAGGAACAGCGCCAGCGACCACAAGCCCAGCTGATCTGGCTGACCCGTGGTCAGTAGCAGCAGGATCGCCATTGCGCTGGGGCCTGCGACCAGCGGCACCGCCAGTGGCACCAGGAACGGCTCGTCGTCATCGTCCAGGTCGGCTTCGTCGCGCGTGCGAGAAACCGGGAAGATCATTTTCAACGCAATCAGAAACAGCACGATGCCACCGGCCACGCTGATCGAATACTGACTCAGATGAAGAAATGCCAGCACATATTGACCGCATAGCAAAAAAGCAAACAGGATGACCAGCGCCAGCACCAATTCACGGATCAGCACACGATATCGGCGCGCCTGGCTGACACGATCGAGCTCTGACAGGAAGATAGGGATGTTGCCAAGTGGGTCCATGACCACAAACAGCAACACAAAGGCGCTGATCAGATCCATCGGCTGAGCCCTTTCAAAGCGCGTTCAAACGTCATTTGAATTCACACGGTGCATCAGCGGCTCAAAATGCTTCAGCGCTCGTTCATAAACACGGCGCTTGAACGCGATGACGTGCTTTGGCGGATACCAGAAATCAACCCATCGGAAGTGATCAAATTCCGGTTTGTCGGCCACATCCAGCTGGAACGCCGAATCATCGGCCTTGAACTGGAGCAAGAACCAGACCTGTTTCTGACCAACACACACCGGGTGCTGGTTTCTTCGTCGCATTCTACGCGGCAGGCGGTAGCGCAGCCAACCCGGTGTCGAACCCAGCACGTCCACGTGATCCCCCTGCAGCCCGGTTTCCTCGGTCAATTCCCGGTACATGGCCTCGATCGGCGTTTCATCCGTGTTCATACCGCCTTGAGGAAACTGCCAGCCATCCTGACCGGCGCGTCGCGCCCAGAACACCTTGCCATCTTCGCGTGCCAGCACAATGCCCACGTTTGGGCGAAAGCCATCGGCATCAATCATGTTCAGACGATCCTTACGCGTGAACGGAGCGCCTGTGCTACCGTTTCACGCTTGAATAAGTAACTGTCGTCCATGGTAATCAATTCACCGCAATACTGCCACCACAAAGCCCGGGTTTGATGCCGATTCCCGGCGCCTATCGCAGCTGGTTTTTACTCGCTCTGGCGATTTTGCTGGGGTCTAGCCTGTTGTTCTCACTCGCCTTCGGCAGCAGCGGTTGGCTTTGGCCGCTGGACCCGGCGCATCACACGATCGTATTCGAGTTGCGCTGGCCGCGTGCCGTGGCTGCAGCGATCACTGGCGGATTGCTGGCCATCGCCGGGGCACTGATGCAGGTGTTGCTGAGAAATCCTCTAGCCGACCCGTATGTGCTCGGCGTTTCGGGGGGCGCCAGCGCGTTCGTGTTGACCGGGTTCCTGTTGGGTCTTGCCTGGCTGCCGGTGCCCTTACTGGCCTTTTGCGGCGCTTGTATTTCCATGGCGATTGTATTTGTATTGGGCCGTGGACCGGGGCCATGGTCCTCACTCAGGATGCTGCTGACCGGTGTGGTCATCGCGGCTGGCTGGGGTGCCATCATCACGCTGCTGTTGGCGCTCGGACCGGACCGAAGCCTGCGTGGCATGCTGTATTGGCTGATGGGCGACCTGAGCTACGCCGGATTATCGGCCTGGTGGCTGCTACCGATGCTGGGCGTCACGCTAATACTTGCATTGCGAGGTCGCAGCCTGAACATCATGACAGCGGGTGAAACACAGGCCGCGTTACTTGGAGAAAATACCCAGCGTCGCCACCTCGAGCTCTATCTTGTAGCTTCATTGTTGACTGCATTGGCGGTTTCGATTGCAGGCAGCATTGGCTTTGTCGGCCTGGTCGTGCCTCATCTTGTGCGGTTGATCATCAGCAATGACCATCGCTGGTTGATCCCTGCCTCAGCCTTGTTCGGCGCATCCTTTCTGGTGCTGGCCGATACCCTGGCCCGGACGGTGTTGAGCCCAAGACAGTTACCGGTTGGCGTTGTCACCGCGATCATTGGCGTCGTTCTTTTCCTGATCCTGCTGTACCGATCCGGACGTCATGTCGCATGAGCAACAGTAGTCAACCGTCTCCACTGCTGCATGTAACCGATCTTGCGGTTTCAATTGACGCCTGCCATGTGGTCGATCGCCTGCAGTTAGCGTTGTGGCCCGGTCAATCCTGGGGATTGCTCGGACCCAATGGCGTTGGCAAGACCACGCTGCTGAGCACGCTGGCCGGAATACGTTCTGCCGACCAGGGCACGATCCGCTTGAATGACCAGCCCATGGATCGCATGACGCGCAAGGCCATTGCAAAAAAGCTGGGCATGCTGACTCAAAATACCCGCTTTGCGTTTGACGCTGACTGCCTGGAGACGGCCCTGAGTGGACGACACCCCCATCTGGGCAGCTGGTCCGGGGAAACTGAAGGCGATCGAATGCAGGCCCGTGCCGCGCTCGAACAACTGGGCCTGGCCCATCTGTCGGCTCGTTCCTGCACGCAACTCTCGGGCGGTGAGCAACGCCGGTTGGCGCTTGCAACGGTATTGACCCAGAATCCGGATGTGTTACTGCTCGATGAGCCAACCAACCATTTGGATCCCGCACATCAACTGGAGATCCTGAATTGCTTGTGGCGCAGAGTAAAGAACAGCGCGCGCGCGCAGTTCATGGCGCTGCATGATATCAACCTTGCAACCTGCTATTGCACGCATGTTCTGATGCTGTTCGGCAATGGCCGCTGGCGGGCTGGCAAGGCCGGCGAACTGTTGAACGAGACCATGCTTAGCGAGCTGTATCAGTGCAATATCCGTGTGATCCAGGATGAGCAGCAAACGGTATTTGCCATTGCCGGACCAGGCAACCCCTGAGATCATTCGCTCAACGAACCTTGACAGAATCGCCGGGCTTTCGATTACGGTTCCGGCGACAGCGCTCGGAGCAGTATCGTACCTCCTCCCAACAATCCTGCCATTTCTTTCGCCAGTTGAACGGGCGCTGACACACAACGCAGATCTTGCTTGGCAAATCAGCTTTTTTCATGAGTTGATTGAACCACAGCCAGGCAAAGATCGCAAAAAAAAGGCGCTGACCGAAGTCAGCGCCTTGGGGTATTGCTTGATACGGTTTCAAACCAAACCGAATGGATCAGTTCTGAACACCATATGGATCATACGTCCAACCGTCGATCCAGCGTGCGCCCTGGTCAAAAGCACCGCTATAGTTGGTTGGCGTAAAGAACTGGTTGTTATCGCTTCCCAGTCCTTCGGCCAGATCAAATACAGGCACAGCACTGTTCAAGACTGGTGATCCATCCATCGGCTGCAAGCTCACCGGATCCAGCATCGGATTCGCAGTTGAGTTCGTGCCCAGGAAAGCCGGTGAATTGAACAAGTCCTGGGCGTAGCCAGGCTGATCCGGTGATTCAAACAACGTTCCACAGTCATTGACGAACGTTCCGGCAAACGCAATGGTCCCGGTTGGAGTCGCCGCAGGTCCGGCCGCAGTAATCGTGGCCTGATCTTCAATCAGGACACATTGGCCGCCATAACCGGCACCAATCGAGTTCCAGATCTGAGCGCCCGTACCCTCTTTGAGCAGGAACGCAGCGTCAGCGGTGTTGTTTCGGCTCACCACCGTGTAGTTCGAGAAGATCGGAGTGGCTCGGGGCAAGGCGTCGAACCCATCGCCGTTGTTGGCGCCCTCGAAACCTGCACCGGAACCGGCTTCATCGTTGACCACCAGCAGACCGAACTGGGCCTGACCCGACCAACCCTCGTCCCAGTCGAAGTAGTCATCCAGGCCGTCTACTGCCGTGTAGTACTTGACGTTCACGTTGCCGCCAAACGCTTCGAACCCATCGTCCAGCGAACGGTAGGCCTGGATGTATTCGATTCGAGTACCGCGACCGACACCCAGCATCGAGAAGGTGTTGACCTCAGCATCGACGCCCACCACGATACCGGCGTAGCGGATCTGCATGTAGGTGATCGAACCGCTGCTGTCATTTTCGTCAGTTCCGCCATAGGGCAGTACCTGGCCGGCGCTGGCAAACTCGGAGAAGCAGCCCAGCTCAACACCTGGTGCACTGTTGCACGGGGCCAGACCTGCGACGGCCAGACCACCGGTATCACCCGGCTGCGGCGCCCGCGCTGTGCCGAAACCATCATCGGCGCTGGTCCAGACAATCGGCGCGTACGGCAGGCCGTTGGCCTGAATTTCCGACCCGGCATGCACATAGATAAACGTGTTATTCGTGCCCGGCACCGACGTAATGACCGTACCTGGCTCGACGGTCAGCGTTGACGAACTCTCGTTCGGGGCACCGATTTCGAGCAGGCCGTCCAGCACCCAGGTAATATCATTGGTCAGCGTAATGTCTTGATCCAGAATCTGGCCGCTGATCAGGCATTCGCGTAAACCACCACCGGTGTCAGTCGCGAAATCAGGGCAGCCCGAAAACGACTGTTCATATACGCATTGAGCTGAGCCTGCGCCAGACAACGGAATCAGATCCAGTACGACGTCCTCGTAGCCCGTGCCCTCAGCGACGATGTCCAGGTCGAATTCAACCGAAGCACAATTGTTCAGTGTGACGGTGATATCACCAATATCAACTTGCTGGGGCGGTGTGAAAGGAAAGCCGAAAGTGCCGCCGGTATTTAGGAAAATATTGCCGCTGCCTGTGAACTCATGCTCTTCGATACCCGCCTGCAGTGTGACCCACTGGTTTTCACCGGTATCGTTGTAGCTGAAAACAGCACCGAAAATTTCACCGCCACCCTCGGCAAACGGAATGAAATCGACCGAAATACCCCGACCAGATTCGGTCGGGCTGAACCACAAGCCATCCAGGTATTCACCTGGCTTCATGGCGCCTGAAGCAGAATTAAATGCGAGCGCGCCAGCCATGGCAAGCCCGACAACTAAAGGTTTTCTAAACATTGGGAGAATCTCCTGAACTTTAGATATGCGTAATGAAACGATCAACAAGAACGTTGAAGGAGATACAGTAGTCGACCAATATGACTACTCCTTATCAGGTTGGTTACAGTTTCTTTTCAGTCAATACTGATGCGGTGGAGTTTACAGCGCGAATTGAAGCCCGAGACCAATGGTTACCCCGGGCTTGAAGGTACGTGTAGGGAGGCCGCCCTGGGTAAATTCGACTTCGGAATCAAGAATATTTTCAAGCTCGAGTTTGACGGACCAGTAATCCTTGAACTTATAGCGTGCAACGAAATCCATCTGCGCGAACGGCTCTTCAAAGATATCTGGCTGGCCCAGGGCACCAGCCCGTGAAATACGCTCACCAAAGCTGTTGTACAGCAGCGTCCATTCCAACCCGTCGTTCGCGCTGGTGTACCCCAGCTGCGCATTGATAACCCAGGGCGATGCACCTTCGAGCGCGCGATTCAGATTGGTCTGATTACCGGCATCCGGGTCCAGATCAACGCTGGTTGAAATGTCGGCATAGTTGGCAGCCAGGTAAAAATTCTCCAGACCAATCGAGCGAACCCAGCCCATATGAATCGAGTCCAGCCAGTCCCACTCATTGACAAACCCAAGGCCGCGATAAAAGTCGATCTCCCATCCTTCAACGTCAGCGCCCAGTGCATTCCGCAGGAAAATGGTCGTACCGGAAGCACCGGCTGATACGGTTTTTTCGATCGGATTGGTCAAGTCCTTGGTGAAGTAGGCAAACGAGATGCTGTCGGTTTCATTGAAGTAGTATTCGATTCGTGCATCGACGTTTTCGATGGAAGTCACCAGCAGGTCTGGGTTGCCGACCGTCCGTAAGTCAAGAATCGGATCGACGAACGGGGCCGGTGAAATTTCGCGGAGATCGGGCCGCGAAAGCGTTTCGGAGTAGCCGAATCGAAGCTGAATATCCTCGGTCGTTTGCCAGGTGATCGAACCCGACAGCAGTTCGTCCTGCTCGTCAATTTCCGAGATCAACGGCGGCGCTGTCGGGCTGCTCAGATTATCGGTAACAATCTGCTGGAAATTGTCTTCAAACCGGATCCCGGCCACGATTTGTACCTTGTCGAAAATGTTGGTCTCGAGCATGGCAAACAGGGTCGTCAGTTCCTGCTCGGCCGTAAAATTGTCCGTAGCCTGAGTGTCCTCGCGCAGCAGCAACCCCCCTTCGCCGATAAAGTCAGGGGTCAGCAAATCGTTTTGTGACAATTCATCATCGCCACCCGCAACCGGGCCGAGAAAACTGAAGCTTCGCCGACCAGCAATACGATCCCGTATCGTTTCACCTGCACCAACGCTGGGAGTGAACGCGACTGGACCCCACTCGGGCAGTGGCTGCTTGATTTGAACCGACCAGTCGGACAAGTCGTCATCCACCGTAGCCCAGAACTGCGAATTACTGTCGCCGCGCCTCGAGAACGTGAATACCCCGTCACCGTCACCGTCATCACGACGAAATTCGACAACGTTGGGGTCATCTCGCGTTGCCTTGCCCTCGGAGAATTGCCAGTTGATTTCGGTGTTGGTCCACGGCACCTTGTGCTCGCCCAACAACTGAAGGGTCAGTAGTTCATTTTCCGTCCATTCATGCTGTATGCGCTGGAAGCGTTGCGCTTCCTGACGGCCATCCTGAATTTCGACTTCGTCTTCAGACTGACGCAGCAGCATCAGGTTCAAGCCCAGGCTGGTCCAGTCACCAAATTCGATACCGGTATTCAAAAAGGCACTGAAATCGATATTACGCAGCGTTCGGGCAACCAGAAAATCATTTCTCAGTTCGAGCCCGGCCGAGGTGGCCGCATAATCATTCCGTGCTTCATTGCGCTGACGCCATTGGTCGCCGTACTGAATCGAAGCCAGGAAACCGGTGCTGATGTCCGGGTTCAATTGCAATGAGTTGCCGATCGAAATACCAAACCCGCGGTCGGCCGGCAGCTCCTTTTCACTGCTGTTGTAATCGGTCAGCAGCGCCAGTTCCTCGCTGATAGCCTCCAGCTCTTCAGGTTCGACGCCTTCCGGATTGAAGCGATTGCGCAAGCGCAGAAACGTACCGTCTCCAATCACATCGTTCAACAGCGGTGGCACTGACCGGATGCCATCATCGTAGCCGGTCCAGTCCCGACCGCCGCCATCGTAGGTCAGACCATCCTGCCAGGTCGATTCGCTGTTGTAGGCCGTGCTCAAACTGACGTTGAACAGAAACTCTTCCGGAAAGCCCAGCGTTGCCATCTGCACGGTACCGCCACCAAACGTACCCGGCATCGAGGCGTCGGACGTTTTCTGCACCACGATCTGGCTGATGATATCGGTCGGGAACAACCCCATCGGCAGTACGCGACGGGTCGGGTCCGGGCTGGGCAGATTTGCGCCATTCAGCAACACGCTGGAGTACCGCTCGCCCAGACCGCGCACATAGACAAACTCGCCGCCAACCAGGGTCAGCCCGGTGACGCGCTTCAATGCCGAACCCACATCGCCATCGCCGGCACGTGAAATCTGCTCAGCGCTGATCACGTCCGTTACGGCTGTGGATTCACGACGGAGCGCTGCAACCGCGGTCAGGCTGCCCTCGATAAACGGTTCGACAACGACAAACTCGGCCAGCTCGAGTCCGGCAGGCGGCAGCTCGAAGTCGCGTGCGGTCTGTTGATCCTTTTCAACACCCACCGAATCAATCGTGCGAGTGGCAAATTCACTGTGCAGCACCGAAACCGAGTATTCACCGGCGGGCAGCTCGATCCGGTAGTTGCCCGCATCATCAGTACGCGCTTCGACCGGTGTTCCGGAAACAAACAGCCGCGCGCCAACGATGGGTTCGCCGTCTTCACTCGACACCACCTGTCCTGCCAGTACACCACTACCCTCGGCTTCACTGGCCGCCGTTGGCAGCTCCGGCACATTGCCTTCAACCGAATGGGAGCTTTCAATGCTGACTTGAGCGCGTCGTTGCGGCCCGGTCAACGTCACAATGATTTGAGCGATTTCACCCGCGCTGAAATCCAGTGAAAGTGCGGTCAGCGGCTGCGCCGCATCAAACAGGGTGAGTCGTGCCGGACCCGGAGCCACCTCATCCATCCAGGTGCCGTTTTCGTCGGTGCGTCCGACCAGGTCGTCGAGCCGGATGATCAGGTCGGATTGCGGACGACCGTCCTCGAAGACCAGGATGGTCAGTTGGGCAGGCAGTTCAGCTGCAGCGGCCGTTGGGACAGCATCGGATTCGCCCTCATTGATGACCTGGGCCAGCGACATGCTGCAGAGCATGAAACAGAACACCGGCACGATTGCACAGGCTGGACAGGTCCTTAGCCCGGACAGCGGCAGATTCATGCGCACAACCAGGGCTCCTCTGCACACTGCTCCATGACGCGACGAAGTTCAGTGGCTTTGCGGAACAGGTCCGCTCGCGTCAACTGGACCAGCTGCGCCTCGGAAGCCTCGAAGTTACCGATCCGGAAGTAGGCAAAGGCCAGCGCATAGCGGATATCCTCGTCGTTCAGGAGTCCGACCCTGGCCAGATCATTGTGCATGCCGGCTGCCTGATCAAATCGGCCCATTTCGATGAATATCGCCAAGCGCTGCTTGAACTTGCGTTCCTGATCGATGACCTGACCATTCAGGGTCAGCGCCTGCATCAACCAGCCTGCGCGACGGTAGAGTTCTGCTGCCTCGGCAACCAGCCCCGGATCGAATGCCGAGGCCTGATTCATGACATCGGCTGCCGGCAACAGCATGTTCTGGTCCAGATAGGTATGCGATAGCACCTGAGCCAGCGTAGTGTTGTCCAATGCTTCGAGACGGGCCATTTCCAGAATACGCGCGGCCTCGTCGTATTGCCCGCTCTGACGTAGCGCATTGCCGATAGCAATCGCATCATCGGTATCGGCCTGCTGGGTTTCGAGAAACATTCGACCCTGCTCCGCAGCTGCCTGATACAGGCCTTGATCGACCAGTAAAAATACCTGGCGACGGGCAAAATCACCGGCCCGGTCCGGGAACTGCAAGCGGCCCTGACCCAACACCTGCCAGGCACTCTCATAGTCTCCCAGTTCCCAGTGCGCCTGGGACCGCATCATGTACACAGACGGCAGTTGTGTGGCCTGTTCGCCGGCCTGGTCGAGTGCGCTCAAGGTTTCCTGATACTGCTGTTGACCGAAATGGGCCTGGGCCAGATACAACCAGACAATCGGTTCAGTCTGGCCAGCGTC
Source organism: uncultured Pseudomonadota bacterium (assembly GCA_937138395.1). Taxonomy (GTDB): domain Bacteria; phylum Pseudomonadota; class Gammaproteobacteria; order Xanthomonadales; family Wenzhouxiangellaceae. The sequence goes on along the minus strand of CAKZPB010000013.1, from coordinate 25,749 downwards.
GATCGCGGCTTCGAATTCGGACACAGCCCTTGGCAGTTCGTTCAGGTTCAGCGCAACCAGCCCGGACAACGTGTGATAGCGGATCAGATCGACGGTTTCATCGTCCGTGTCGACACTGGCCAGTGCTTGTTGCGCACGTTCGTAGTTGCCATCACCGATCAGCAGGGCCGCCAGCGACAGGTATTCGAGGTCGTCTTCCGGTTCCTCAGCGAAGGTCAGACCCGTTGCGCCGCACAGCAGCAAAAGCAAGCCCAGCAGCACCGGTTTTACGGCTATGGAATCCATGTCGACGAATAGCTGGACGTGTGATCAGGTCAAATCGAAGCGAATGCGCTGCTTGGCCCAGACCTTGACGTTGCGACCCTGATATTGTGCCGGCTCGAAACGCCAATTTCGGACGCCTTCCTGGGCAGCCTGTTCAAAAATGCCGGCCGGCTCGGCTTCCAGCACCTGGACTTTTTCAATTTCACCGGCGGCGCTGATCAATAGCGACAGCACAACATAGCCCTGAACGCCCTGGGCGCGCGCCGTTCGAGGATAGGCCACCGGTGCCTGAAACGTCGGCCGCGGCGGTGAATCGACCGAATCGTCGGTCATGACGACATTATCGGTATCACCAAGTAGCTCATTTTTCATATCGCCCAGATCAGACGCCGTCAGGCCTGGAATACCGAAGTCGATGCCTGAAAGGTTGGTATCCAGGCTGACCATCGGCGGTGCCGTCGGGCGTGCGCGTTGCTGACGCGGCGGGGTTCGCGGACGGACACGCGGTGGCGGTGGCTCAACCTTCTTCTCGACCGCAAACGAAGTTGATGTCGTTGTTTCGACGTCATCCGGCCCTTTGGCCAGGTTGTTGATCATCAGCAGCGTACCGATAACAGTGACTGAGCCCAGCAGCATGAAGGCCACGCCGGATACCAGACGAATGGGTCGATGGCTTTGTTCGATATTCATAACTACTCCTTGATTCTTGCTTGTCTCGGCGCGTTCGGCGCTAGCCGGCTCCAGCCTCGTCTACGGTGGCCACGCCGACGTCCTGGGCACCTGCGCGGCGGGCCTGGTCAACCACTTCCACCAGACGTCCGGCCGGTACCTGATCGTCGGTCACAACCAGTACGGATTCCTGGCCCGATCCGGACAAGAGGTCACGCAAGCGGCTCTGAATCACCCAGACCCGGATCGGTTGACCGTCCAAATAAGTATCACCGGCATTGTCGATATACAGCCGAATGGCCTGCGTGGACGCAGGCGCAGCCGACGATGCAGTCGGACGATCCAGCTCCAGCTTCATGTCCTTGACGAACGTGGTCGAGACCATGAAAAAGATCAGCAGGATGAACACCATGTCGATCAATGGCGAGATGTCGATGCGTTGCTCGGCATCGCTGCGTTCACGGAATCTCATGTCGTTGCCTCCGGCTGTTGAATTCGGGCGCACAGGAGATCCTTGACCTGTGCCATTTCATGCCTGAGTACAAATGCCTTCTTGTCGAGCAAGCCACCGACAATCAGACCCGGGATGGCCACTGCCAGGCCCATCTGCGTGGTGAACAAGGCCTGGGAGATACCGCCGGCAATGCCACCCGATTGAGCAAACAGCGACATGTCTCCCAGTGAATCGAAGGTCTCGATCATGCCGGATACCGTGCCAAGCAGCCCCAGCAGTGGCGCTACAGTCACGATCGTCAGGATCAAACGGTGGTAGCGTTTGGTTGAATTTTCGAGATCATTGAACGCGTCATCCAGCCAGTGCCGTAGATCAGCTGGATGTTGCTGTTCGAGTTCAAGACCGCGCGAAACCGCATATTCGATCAGGCCGCGCGGCTCATGCTTGAAGCCACCCTGATGCTTATCCAGCAGCGCTCGAACGCTGCGCTTGGTCCCGCGCCGCAGGGCTGCAAAACGGTAGCCAATGGCAAACCACAGTACGACTGTACCCAGTACCAGCGGCGGCATAACGTAGCCGCCCATCTGGAAATACAGCATCAGGTCGTCGATCAGTGCATTGAACATGGTCAGGTAAGTTCGGCCTCAGCGCCCGATTGACCGGCCGAATATTGGTTGATGATGCGCAGCGTGGCTTTTTCCATATTGTCTTTGATGCCTTCGGCCCAGCCGGACAGCAGATTGCCCAACAGCAACAACGGGATCGCCACGATCAGACCCAGCTCGGTCGTGACCAGGGCAATCGAGATTCCGCCCGACAGCAGCTTCGGATCGCCCGTGCCAAATTCAGTGATCACATCAAACGTCGAAATCATGCCGGTCACGGTGCCGAGCAGCCCAAGCAAGGGCGATACCGCAGCGATGACCAGAATGAATGCGCCAAATCGGTTCAAGTGACTGCTCTCGTGAAGAATCGATTCAGAAACGATGTCTTCCAGATGCTCACGGTCTCGGTCGAGGTTTCGAATCGCCGCTGACATCACCCGGGATGTGGAGCCTTTTTTCTTCTTCAGCACATCCAGTGCGGCCTGGCGATCACCCCGCCGCACGTGCGCCGAGACCGAATCCATCACGCGATCGGTGGAAGAGCTGGCCTGCTGCAGGAAGATGGCGCGCAGGCTGACCAGAATCAATCCCAACACGCCGAGCCCGAAAATGATCCAGCCAATGACACCACCGCTGCTGATCACATCGAACATGCCTTTTGCAGCCTTGGTTTCGATTTCGTTGGTCAGCGATTCATAAATGAAGATGGGTAGTTGGTCCGGCATGGCACCGGTGGCTACTTCACGCGCGGCCTGTTCGGCGTCGACATTCCAGAGCTTCAGGTCCTGATCACCAGCCGGCGCCAGTGCGCCCGTGCCGCGATCGCTGATGCCGTAGGCCGCGATGCTGCCGACTCGGATGATGTCGCCGCTGACGCGGGCACCGTCACTGAGAAAGAATTCTCCCGGCTCACGCCGGACCCGGCTGGATTCAGCCAGGAATTGACGAGCGGCTGCAAACAGCGAGGCGACATCATCGGCGCCGGGTGCTTCCGACCCCAGCTCGTTTTCCCAGGAATCTTCGAGCGTAAAATCGGCCTGCATGAACGTCGACGCCAGCAAGTCGGTGTTTTCACGGGCCCGGTCAACTGATAGCTCGGACTCGAACACCAGATCATCCAGTCGATCCGCCCGTCCGCCCATGGCCACCACGTCGCGCTCCAGCGTTTGGATTTCCGACTGCAGGCCGGCCTTTTCCTGCTGCATGCGCGCCTCCAGGTCGTTCAGGCGCTGCTGCAGGTCGCGTCGCTGACTTTGCAGGAAAGCAAATTCACGCTGATAGGCCTGCTCCAGCGAGGGCTGCTGCTGGACAGGTGAAAGTGGTTCGGTTTCCTCGACGACGGCTTCACTTGCAGCGGTCTCCGACTCGGCAGTCGTGGCCTGGGCATTTTCGTCCTGCGCCATCAGCACTTGGGAAAACAACAGCCCTGCAGCCAACAGCACAAGCAACAGGACCCTGAAGTAGTCCGTCGGGCGGCTAAAACCAGTCATGAGCCTGCCTCCAACTGGATGCTGCCGTTGGGAACCTCAAAAAACCCGGTTCGGATCTGCTTTTGCAGTGAGTCAAACAGTATTTCGATCTGTTGCTGATCTTCGCGCCCATCAACCTCGACAAATTGCCAGTCAATGCCGCTTCGCTCGGTCAAGCCCACGCGTCCGTCACGCGTTTGGAAATACATTGCTACAGTGCCAATCTTGGCAACGTCGGCCAGCACGCGATCACCGGCCAGAGGAATGATCTGGCTATACAGCGCGTTTTCTCGGGTCAACCGAAGCTCATCCTCGTAGAAACTCCAAAGCCGGTTGATCACCCGTGGCGGCGCCAGCGCCCCGGATTCCAGCTGATTCCGAATTTCTGCCAGTGCATCCAAGCGCTCGTCGACCTTGAACGGCAAACCGCGCTGAATGTGCAGTTCAAGCTGGGTAATGGCGTCGGCGGCGACCGGGATCAGTGATTCGCCGGCAACACCCGCCGCTTCGGCACGTTCGCGATTATCAGCGAGGTCCTGCTCGAGCTGACGGATCCGGAGGTCTTCGCGACGGCGAGTCGCTTCCAGGTCTCCCTTCTGCGCGGACAGTGAACTCATTTCGGCCCGATGCTGCTCTTGAATACGGGTCAGCTCCGCGTTCAATGATTCGACTTCTCCGCGCATTCGTACCAGTTCCTGGCCGAGTGCCTCCAGTGAATCCTGAGCTTGAGCCGGAACCGGTGCAGATCCGAACAGGGCGATGACCAGGGTGGCTGCAAAGCCCGCCCGGCTTAAATGAATCGACATGAAACCTCCAAAACGTTGCGGGCAGGGCCTGCTAGAAATCACTTTCCGAGGTATCGAAATCTAGTGCCGGGAGGTTTCATATCAGTGACCCTGATATGACAAAAATATGACAATCGTCGAAACTGAAGCCCAGCATCGGTTTCTTCAAGGGCCTGATCACCCGATGAACCCGCGAAGGTAATAATGAGGTGTATATCGACCAGCGCAACGATCCGGACTCGGCTGGCGAAGAGCACGATGGACTGCGCGCTTGGCGACGCTGCTTGCCGAAGGACCCGCTTGGTGCAGAGCATTCGCTCAGTGCACGGCTCCAATCCGCCAGCGAAGCGCACTGCCTGCGCGCTGGATTTTGGGCTGGCTCATCGGCTGACCATCGCCTGCTGCCAGCCAGTAGTCATGAGGGGTTCAATTCAGTTGAAATCAGGCCTGTAGATCAACCAAAGGGCTTCTCAACGATCCAGCTTGTGAACTTCGAGGCGCTGCCGGCGCCTCGAACCCGGCGCGCCGGTCGCTGAAGGTTTCAATTAAAGCGGGTCGGTAAAATCGACCTCGAGCCCGGTGTGCTCAGCCAAAAAAGCCCACTGATCAGCATACAGATTGATCAGCATCGAAACCGGCGTCCCCGCACCATGTCCGGCACGGGTCTCGATACGAATCAACTGCGGGGCAGGCCCAATCGTGCTGTTCTGTAATTCGGCCGCATACTTGAACGAATGGCCGGGTACCACACGGTCGTCGGTATCGGCAGTGGTCACGAGCATGGCAGGGTAGACCTGATCATCGGCCACGTTGTGAACCGGCGAATAAGCATACAGCGCGGCAAATTCATCTGCGTTGGACGACGAACCGTAATCATCGACCCAGAATCGTCCGGCCGTGAATTGATCAAAGCGCAACATATCCATGACGCCAACCGCCGGCAGGCCGGCAGCAAACAGATCAGGCCGCTGATTGACCACCGCGCCGACCAATAGACCGCCATTCGAACGGCCGTAGATACCGAGTTGCTCCGGCTGGGTAATGCCCTCGGCAATCAGATACTCGGCAGCCGCTATGAAATCATCAAAGACGTTCTGCTTGTTCAGCTTGGTTCCTGCCTGATGCCACTCGCGGCCATACTCACCGCCACCGCGAATGTTGGCCTGCGCATAGACCCCCCCGGCCTCCATCCACGCCAGGTTCTGAACCGCAAACCTTGGCGGCAGCGAAATATTGAATCCGCCGTAACCGTACAACAAGGTGGGCGTGCTTCCGTTCGGTGTTACGTCGCGGCGATGCGCGATAAACATCGGCACTTCAGTACCGTCCTTTGAGGTGTAGAACACCTGACGAACAACAAAGTCTGCGGGATCGAACTCGACCTCGGCCTGACGCCAGATTTCACGAGCGCCGGTGTCGACGTCATAGCGATAAATCGTGACTGGCCGATTGAAGCTTGAAAAACTGAAAAACGTTTCGCTGTCATCGGGCTGCCCGTCAAATCCAATTGCCGAGCCAAGACCAGGCAGATCGACGCTGCGCACGAGCTCACCTTCCAGATTGAATACCTGTGCATCGCTGCGCGCATCGACCAGATAGCTAGCGGCAAAATAGTTGCCGACACGCTCTACAGCCTGCAAGGCGTGTTCACTCTCCGGAATGATGACGGTCCGCTGCTCCGGCTGCGTCAGGTTGATCTTGACCAGCTGATAGCGCGGTGCCCCATCATTGCTGTAGAAGTAGAAATCCAGGCCATCATTGGCGACATAACTGTATTCATTATCGAATCCTTCAATCAGCATCTGCACTTCGGCGCCATCACCACCCAGGGCTTTGAAGGCCACCTGATACCGGTTGTCGGTACCCACATACATGGTGATGATCAAAAACTGGCCGTCGTCGGTCACGCTTGAGGACAGGCTCCACTCCGGCTGGTCAGGTCGCTCATAGATCAGCACGTCCTCGGACTGTGGGCTATTGAGCTGGTGATAGTAAATTTTTTGATTCAGGTTCAGCGACTGGAACTTGGCGTCAGAATCAGGAGCCGGGTAGCGACTGTAGTAAAAGCCCTCGCCAGCTGCATCCCAAGACACGGACGTGAACTTGAGCCAGTTCAATTCATCCTCCAGCAACTCGCCGGTGCTGACGTCCAGGATTCGCCAGGTACGCCAGTCAGAGCCACCATCCTGGATGCCATAGGCCAGATACCGACCTTCGGGACCCGGGACCCACTGGGCCAGACTGACGGTGCCGTCCTCCGACCATTCATTGGGATCAATCAGCTCACGCGGCAGTCCATCCAGGCCGGCCTGCACGTACAGCACAGACTGGTTCTGCAGGCCGTCGTTACGAGTGAAGAAATACAGATTATTGCGCTTGACCGGCAAACCGACCCGTTCGTAGTTCCACAGCTCGGCCATGCGCTCGCGAAAGGCACTGCGAGCGTCGAGTGACTCTAAATACGTATTGGTGACTGCATTCTGAGCCTGTACCCAGTCGGCAACCGCCTCGGATTCCCTGACGTCGTCCTCCAACCAGCGATACGGGTCAGCCACCATGGTGCCGTGATAGTTATCGCTGACATCGACCGTTGCGGTTTCGGGATACGTAATTGCACCCCGGACTGCTGCGGCCGCCGCTTCGCGGTTTTCAGCTTCTTCAGCTGGCGCGTCATGCTGACCTGAACATCCTGAAATCAAAAATAACAGACAAAACGACAGGAGCAGAATTTTCAGCGACAATATTCGAGCAGATAGCAGCGTGGATAGCGGCGTAATATTCATAGCCTTCATGAAGAATTCCTGGAAGCGATATTTGAGTCAAGCCGATCATCATAAACTGCGACCGTTTGCGACTCAAGTCGAGCAGCAAGACATCGCGTTTCAGTTCAACTGCCAGGCATTGATCCATTGGGTTGAAACCGGCTCGAAATCATGCTCATTGATCAGCCGGTCATGGAAATCCGGCATGTGGCCGGCACCATAGAAGATTGCGAGCAACTGATCACCGGCGCTGATGCGCTGCTGCATAACCTCCAGCGCTTTCAGATTGCGCCCCGCAATCAGTGTTGATCCACCCTCGGGATTGAGCAGCATGTCCAGCTGATCCGGATTCGCCAGTTGCTCGGCCATGATCTGCTTGAGTTTTTGCTGCCGGTCGGCTGCAAACAATAATCCCAACAAACTGGGCTGGGGGGTGCTTGGTCCCGCCGATTGCTGCGCCATCGATACACTCCAGGCGCGCAAGAACAGCTTGAACATCGATTCCCCTCGGTCGTCCATGCTGCGCTGAAATTCAGCCACGGTCATATCGGCATGCACGAAATTGGATTGTGAATAGTCAATGACATCGAGCTGATAACTCAATCCAAGGGCCTCCTTCATTCCACCCTGCATGAATCCGATCATTGAAAAAGCGGGCGTAGATGCGTCAAGATCGGCTTCGGGATCATTCGTGACCAGTTCGTAGAGCACCGAGTCGTAGCTTGAAAACTGGTGGTTCAACGCCTCGAAATAGCCCTCATCACCAACATGCACAGCACTGACCAGATCCAGCTCCACGCCTGCTTGATTGCGGTAGCGTGCAATGGAAACCTGCAGCGCCATCGCATCGCCTTGTTCGTTCAGAGCCAGACGGATAAACGGCGACTCCGCGCTGGCTGGATCAAGCCAAAGGAGAAACAGGAGCCCGGCGATGAATGCGTTCTTGGTCATTTGTTGTTTGCGATCAAGACCATCAGGCCTGAGCGTTTGAATTTCGAAACCGTTATTATGCATGTTAGCGGTGAGCAGTCATCACTGGTCACCAGTGATCAAGGGCGTGTCGTTCATTCAGGTGGACCTTCTATGTGTGGAATAGTTGCAGCAGTCGCAGAACGGAATATCGTTCCGTTATTGATCGATGGCCTGCGCAGACTCGAATACCGCGGCTATGATTCTGCCGGCATTGCATTCATCGATGAAGCAAACCAGCTTCAGAGGATACGTTCAGCCGGTAAAGTCCAGGCACTGGCCGATCGGATTGACTCAGAACGACCGGGCCATCTTGGATTGGCCCACACGCGTTGGGCCACGCACGGCGGGCCTACTGAACACAATGCCCATCCGCATACAGCCTCTGAGCGCTTGGCGCTGGTGCATAACGGCATCATCGAAAACGAACAGGCGATCCGCAAACAGCTGATCGAGCACGGCGCTACCTTCACGTCTGAAACCGATACCGAAGCCATTGTGCATCTGATTGATCACTTGCTGGCCCAGGGGCAATCCATGCTTGATTGCCTGGTTGAAGTGCAGCAACAACTGCAAGGCTCGTATGCCATTGCAGTGCTGGATCAACAGCACCCCGACACCATCTGGGGCCTGCGCAAGGGTAGCCCGCTGGTGGTTGGTGTGGGCGTGGGCGAGCATTTTCTGGCCTCGGATGCGGCTGCGCTTGTACCGCTGACTCAACAGATGATGTACCTCCAGGAAGGCGATATCGTCGCCATCCGGCGCGATCAAGCAGCGCTTTATGACCAGCAGGGCAAACCGATCGAGCGAACGATTCAGCGCTCGAACCTGGACCCGGAAAGCAGCGAGCGCGGCCACTATCGTCATTTCATGCTCAAAGAAATTCATGAGCAGCCGGCTGTCATTTCAGCAACGCTGGATGGTTGCTTGAATGGCACGCGGATTCTTCCATCGCTACCGGCCGAATTGCTCAGCCAGGTCCGCGCCATCCATATCCTGGCCTGCGGTACCAGCTACCACGCAGGATTGACAGCAAAATACTGGATCGAATCGTTGGCCGGCATACCGGTTTCAGTTGAAGTCGCCAGCGAATTTCGAAATCGCAGGCCTGCGGTGCCGGAACACACGCTGATGCTTGCAATATCGCAGTCCGGCGAGACCGCTGATACCTTGGCTGCGCTTGAGCTGGCTTCCGAATTGAATTACCTGGCCACGATCGGCTTGTGCAATGTGCCGGAAAGCGCCTTGACCCGCGCCTGTGATCACGCGTTGATGACTCGCGCCGGTCTCGAGGTAGGCGTAGCCTCGACCAAGGCATTCACTACGCAATTGACGGTGTTGCTGTTGTTTACCGCGGCCCTGGCGCAAGCTCAAGACAAGCCAAAATCCCGCATTGCCGAAGTCCTCGATGCATTGGGACAGGTCGCCCAGCAAACGCGTGAAGTGCTTGCACTCGAAGACCAGATCGAGGCGCTGGCCTATCGACTGGCCGATAAACAGCACGCGTTGTTTCTTGGGCGCGGCGCTGAATATCCGATCGCGCTGGAAGGTGCACTCAAGCTGAAAGAAGTGTCCTATATTCATGCGGAAGGCTACGCGGCCGGTGAATTGAAGCATGGACCGTTGGCGCTGGTCGACGAGTCATTGCCCGTTGTCGTCACGGCATCCAGCAACGAGTTGCTGAAAAAGCTGGAATCCAACCTGCGTGAAGTCCAGGCGCGCGGTGGCCAGTTGATCGTGTTTGCCGATCGCGCCGTAACGCTCGACAGTAATGACGATATGCACGTGATGCACTTGCCGCTCAATCATTCGATTGCCTCGCCGATCGTACAGGTCGTGCCCCTGCAGCTACTGGCCTACCATGTCGGCGTGATCCGTGGCACCGATGTCGACCAGCCCCGCAACCTGGCCAAATCCGTCACCGTAGAATAAAAAAACGCGCCAGCTAGGATGGCGCGTTTCTTCCTTGGCCTGCAATACTTGCCAGGCAGTTGCAGCCCGAACCCCACTTCGGCCGCGACTCTCAGGTTCCCCTTCCCCGTAGTATTTCGTTAGCCTGTCGGCTCAGGCGTGGCCTGCGATCGCCTGGACATTGGCTTCTTCGTACGTTTCCACGTCTTCATCGTCCTGCAGCCACTCCAGTAAATCCTGCTCAACTACCATGGCGTCCAATGTGCTCATTTCGATACTGTTGAGTTCCATGTCCGGCCGCTCCTGTGCTTGTTTAAGATGATTTCTTTTCAACATGTCGTTTGACGAACTTGTTGGGTTCAGCCTGTGTATGCAAAAATCGGACCAAACGTCGAGACAGGATTCTTTCAAACGAAAAATCAATAACTTATATGCCCATTCAACGTCCAACAGCTGTGCTGAAGTGACACTTTCGGTCAACTCGATTCCTTGATTGGTCACTTCAACCGATTCGTTTGAGGCAAAATGAGCGGGCTGTACGCCGGGACTGAAATCACACCGGCACCGCTCCCGCCCCTTCTATTGGACGATCAGAGAACACGACAAGCAATGCCTGCCCTGCACACACTGGCACTAACTCTGATCTGCCTGATCTGGGCCGGGAATTTCATCGCCGCGGCCAGTGCCGTGCAATATTTATCCGGTCTAGAATTCACGTTGCTGCGTTTTGTTGTTGTGCTGGCGCTGCTCTTGCCCTGGATTCGCAGGCCGGTATCAGGCCAATGGTTCAACTTGACGATGGCCTGCCTCGGGATGGGTGCATTGCATTTCGGACTCGTTTTCATGGCACTGGACCGTTCCGTGGATATCGCATCGATTGCGATTCTGATGCAAGTCTATGTGCCGCTGACCACGCTACTGGCCGTGATCATGCTCAAGGAGCGCATCGGCTGGCGGACCAGTAGCGGCATTAGCCTGGCTTTTCTTGGTGTGCTGATCGTCGGCTTGGACCCGCTGGTGTTGACACAACTCGATGTCGTCCTACTGGTGCTGGCCTCGGCCTTCTGCCTAGCCCTGGGCACCATCTTCATGCGCCGGATACAAGGCGTCGGCATGCTCAGCTTCCAGGCATGGAATGCGTTGCTGTCAATTTTTCCACTGGCCTTTGCCGGCTGGCTGTTGGAGCCCGGGTTTTTGAATGACCCGGCAAAGGTGTTTCAGACTTCAGCCTGGAAAGGACTTCTGTATTCTGCAATCGGTGCCTCGATTATTGGGCATGGTCTGTTTTACTGGCTGATCCAGCGACATGAAGTCAATCGAATTACACCCTATCTGTTAACCGTACCGATCCTGGCCGTTGGATTGAGCATATGGTTATGGGGCGATCGCCCGGGACCGCGCTTGCTGGTCGGTGGTGGACTGGTTATTTTGGGCGTTTTGTGGATCACGCTTCGCGCACGTAACCGTGGGCGCGTGATAACAGAAACACCATAACTATATTCTTTTCTTAGACAGATTCTGCGGGTGGCTTAGTAGGCAAACTACCAGCATTTTCAGATTGCTTCTGAAAACAAAATCCTTTCGCCTAACGCTTTTGAAGCTAATAGCAGCTTCAATTGCTTAAGTGGAGAAATTCAAAATCTAAGGCGTTTCGCCGCTCACTGCGTGAGCTGATGCGACTGACTTTTTTGTCTTGCCAAAAAAGTCAGCAAAAAAATTCGCTTTTAAACAGCCATCGGGTGTGCTTTCTATCGGATCAGGGCAATCATTCGGTTCGTGCCTTTGTTTACGCTTTTCGGATCGTGGGATGCAATCGCTTAACCTGTTTGGCTTATAAGCTTGGCTTTTGAGTTGGTTTGTAACTAAAAGCGATTAAAGACTGACCGTTCGACTTGAGCAAGAATCTTGATTGGTTTTGACTTTGCTTTTGACCATAATGAGCGTGTGATCCGCCGACGCGCGGAGAGACGGGCGGCGCTTGTGATGACAATCGGGCGAAAAGGTGTCTGAGCGTTAGCGAGTTCTTTTCGCCCCGCCTGATTGTCATAACAAGCTGAGCACTGCAGGGGACCCGGCGCAGCCGGGCGGTGAAGTCACGGAAAGAGTTTTGCCTACTTTTGATCACAAAAGTAGGACGCATCAGCCCGCACAGCGGGCGGCGGAACTGCCATTGACTTTAGAGCAAATTAAATAGCCAGTCATTAGCCGCCGAAGGCAAGCGGCGAAATGCTTTCGACGATTGAATCATTCACAGGTCAGCAATCAATGACGAACTGCATTCAACTAAAAGACCACAGCTTTTCTATTTACATCGAAATTTTTATCTGAACCCCTGATGAATCCTCAGTTCAGCCTGGATTTAACCCATGTATTGATACTGGACCCGCACTCAACCAAAAGGAGCGCGAGATGCATACGATTCATGTCAATACAAACAAACCGGCCTTACCCCGCGTATGGATGCTATTCGCGATGGTCGCAGGACTGGTGGCCATTGGTCCTGGAGTCACTGAGGCGAAGGGGCACCATGGGCACAAGCCCGCTCATCATGAGCGCGGTTATGGACCAGGCTATGGTTACCCTGAAAATGAATACTGGCGACGAGACCATTACCGCGATCGTCACCATCATGGCCAAAAGAATCGACGGCATGATGTCTGGCAAGCCGAACGTCGGAATCGTGCGCATCGTTACGCGTCAAGGGCAGTGGATCAGGCCCGGGAAGCACGATGGTACGGTTACTATTCAGACCACCCGCGCTGGCGTACCGGCTACAAGCGGCATTTCCGCTGGGCGATGGATGCCCGACCCGACAAGATCCGCAGCGAAATCCGCAAGCGGGATCGGAAGCTGAACCAGCTTCGACACGATGGGCGCCTCAGCCGTCATTATTCTGGTCACTACCGTGGTCAACACTCACAGGGCCATCACGGGCCCCATCGACGTCGTCATTAACGCGACCAGGTAGACCAACGGCCTGATCCAGTCAGGCCGTTTGTTGATGGGTCGGCAGTCGCCGACTCAGGCCGCGATGGGCAGCGGCACCCGCAACACGCCGGCAACCAGGCGCAGCAACTCGTATTCGACCGTGACGATCTTGCCGTCATGACGAACACACTCCAGCAATGCCTCGATCAAGGTCTGTTTATCTTCCAGCTTCAATCGAGCCAACGCCAAAAATGCCTGGTCCAGGCGCTGCGGCCAGTCTTGCATGATTTGGTTGAATTCGATTTCCGGGGCTTCAGCCTGATCACTCGAAATGTACTTTGCCGCCTTTTGATAGGCTGCATGGGCTTCGCCAACCTCGTGTTCCTGCCCGTGCATGGCAACTATCGCCAGCAGATCCGACCAGGCGGCTTGATAGTCATTCAGCCTCGCATCGCCGGATGGCCGTGAGTGACTTGGCGTCAGGCTGTCCTCGATTTCGCGATTCAATAGTCGGGCCATGACATACTCGAACACCTCCACATGGCCATCGATATCAATCAGCTGTTCAATCAGATTCATCAGCGCAACCAATTCCGCCTCCGGCCGTCGTCGCAGATTCGGAAAAGCCATTTCCATGATCGGCAGACGCAGCCGCACCGGGAGTTCTGGCTGCAGTTGAAACAAAGCGTTGACCTGCTGTTCGCTCTCGCTACCGCGCTGCTCGGCAATCAATAACAACTGGTCTTCCCGCTGCTCAATGTCATGTGACAACAGCAGATACAACAATACATCGACGGCCCATTCGTCCGAGTGTGCGGCTTTTTCAAGCGGCTCGGGCACCTCAGCCAGCAGTGCAGCGACCAGCATCAGCTGCGTTGCGTTTGGCTGCCCGATCTGATCGATCAGGGTATCTGGATCCAGCGGCAAGCCACCCGGTCCACGGTCTGCAATCGCCTGCTGCTCTTCTTCCTCCAGGGCCTGCTGCTCACGGGCAAAGCGACGGGCACGACGGTCCTCGAGCATCTGCTCGCCAATCTGCTTGAATTCGGTGGGGTGAAAAGCCGGATCAACGGCTTGGATCCGCCGGACCAGGGGCGGATGGGTCGCGAACATCTGGGCATTGAAACCCGTTGCAAACAGCATGTGGCCAATTTCTTCGGTATTGACGACCAGGCGCGAGCCGGTGGTCAGCGCTCCGATTTTTTTCAGCGCACCGCCCAGGCCATCTTTGCTGCGCGTGAACTGAACGGCTGACGCATCGGCCAGGTATTCGCGCTGTCGCGATACGGCTGACTTGATCCAGCGACCAAAAAACAGCCCGATATAGCCAACCACCAGAATCGCCACGCCCACCAACGCAAAAGCGGCACCATCTCGATTGCTGCTCATGCGCATGCCGTGAATCATCTTGCGGCCGATCAGTGCCAGCATCAAAATGCCGAACAGTACGCCCATCAAACGAATATTCAGCCGCATATCACCATTGAATACATGGCTGAACTCGTGCGCGATCACGCCCTGCAGCTCGTGCCGGGAAAGACTTTCCAGCGCCCCTCGGGTTACCGCTACGGCCGCGTCGGACGGCGACCAGCCCGCCGCAAACGCATTGATGCCCTCCTCGTGTTCCAGCACGAATACCGCCGGTACCGGCACGCCAGAAGCAATAGCCATTTCTTCAACCACGTTCAGCAATCGCCGACGCAGCGGATCGGTGGTCGAACCATCCACCTCGGTACCGCCCAACTCACGGGCGACCTGGGGACCACCATCGCGCAGATCCAACGTCCGGAAAAGGCTGCCGACAGCAATCACGCCGCCGGTGGCAATACTGGTCAGCAGAATGATGTGGCCATTGTTTGACCAGAACTCTGCCGAAAACCAGCCGGCTTCGACATTGACCCGCCCGAAAATGAGGATGGCAACCAGGGTCATTGCCACCATCGTGAACAGCACGGCCAGGCTGAATAACACTACCAGTCGTTTTGACTGGCGGCGTGCCCGGGCCTGATTCTCGAAGAAATTCATGGCTTCACTTACCGGTGCGGCTCATTCGACCGCACAGCGTTCAGCCAAAATCGACTTGAACGGCTTCGCGCTTGGCCGGGTCTTCGATTTCCAGCAACTGTGCCGGGGTAAATCCGAACGGGCCGGCAATGAAGTTGTTCGGCACGGTCTCGCGCAGAATGTTGTACTGCATGACTGCATCGTTATAGGCCTGGCGAGAAAACGCCACCTTGTTTTCAGTTGCCGTAATTTCTTCAGACAACTGCATCATGTTTTCATTGGCCTTCAGATCCGGATAGGCTTCCGACAAGGCAAACAGACGGCCCAGTGCGCCAGATAAACCCTGTTCGGCCTGCTCCAGCTGCTGCATCGCTTTGGGATCGGTCGGGTCGGCTGAAGCCTGCTTCAATCCACCGACAGCAGCATTACGCGCCTGGATCACCGCTTCGAGCGTGTCTTTCTCGTGTGCCATGTACTTCTTGGCCACTTCGACCAGATTCGGTATCAGGTCATAACGACGCGTCAATTGAACGTCGATCTGCGCAAACGCATTCTTGTACATATTGCGCGCCGACACGAGACGGTTGTAAATCCCGACCGCATAGAGCGCGGCTGCAACCAGCAGCCCGAGGAAAATCCATTCCATCAGAATCACTCCAAATTAATGAACAAGGCTTAGTTTAGCCGAATCCACGCGTACAGCTCGATTCGGGTTTATAGAGCAAGCGGTCCTTGCGAGCATTGAAATGAAATTTACGATATGTAAAAAATATTTGACATATCGTGATGCACAAAGCATAATGTATGAAATTTTTTACATCGGAACTTCTATCATGCCCTTTCATGAAAAATCTGCATGGATCATGACCACAGCATTGCTCGGTACCAGCGGAATGTATTTTGCCGTCATCGTTTCGCTGTCCAACAAACTGGGCCAACTGGCCCCGCCGTTATTGCCGTTGATCGTGATTTATACCGTTGCACTGATTGTCATCGCCGTCGTTGGGCACCTCCTGATCGCCTTGTTCAGTCCGAAAGATGCCAATGCACCGCTTGACGAGCGCGAGCGATTGATTCACCAGCGGGCTGGCCACTGGTCGGGCTTGGTCATCGGTGCCGGCGTGATTTTTTCACTTGCACTGTACCTGTTCACCTATAACGGGCACTTGCTGTTTTACGCCGTCTTTGCAAGCCTGATTGTCAGCACGATTGTCGAGTACGCGTGCCAGATTGTGCTGTACCGGACGCGCTGAACACCGTGGGCAAAAAACATCCGATCGACAATCAGATCGCCAATCTGCGAAAAGCGCATGGCCTGACCCAGGCCGCACTGGCTGATGCCGTCGGCGTCACGCGCCAGACGATCATTGCAATCGAGCAGAACCGCTACTCCCCGTCGCTGGAAACCGCATTTCGTATTGCACGTGAATTCTCACGAACCGTGGATGAAGTGTTCGACTGGACGGAAACCTGATGCAAGAGTCTGCGTCACCACGCTTCGATTCGCTGTGTGGAGCGCACGTTAAACAGAATGTTCGAGGTCAGGAGCTGTCAATTTGGATGTTCATGCACCTCGCATCCAGTCCGCCGGCCCATTGCCATGGTGTCCAATGATCTTTACAGTGGGATGATTGTCAGCCCATTACTGTCAGCGTTTTGATTGCTTAGAACGTTCATCAAGATTCGTGCGATACCTGATTGCACCAACTCGATTGTTCATTCCATGCAAGGTCGGAACTGACGCAACAACCTCGACAAACAGCTAGACTGACAAGCGTCTAAGAGGAGGGTCTTTCGACGCGCTACACCGCAACCTATGTGAACGTAATGAACAGTTATTCGAACAAGACCATCCCGTCTTCATCCGTCTGGGCGAGAGACTGGCCGAGCTTGACACGAACCAGCATGGCGCAATGATTCCTACGATGGCACGAGAAAAAATCCCGCTGGTTATTGCAGTGACCGGTCATCGCGACCTGGTCGATCGGGAAAAACCAGCAATTACGGCAGCTGTCAAGACTTTTTTGGAAGAGATGGTCGAGCAGAACCCTGACCGTCGTATACAGCTTTATTCCGCACTGGCTGAGGGGTCCGACCAGCTTGCCGCACAAGTCGCGCATGAACTTGGCCTTGATGTGATTGCGGTGCTGCCGATGGATGTTCAGACTTATCGAACGGATTTTAAGCATCAATCCAGCAAACGCGAATTCGAACAGTGTCTGAAACTGGCAGCAGAAACAATCGAGCTGTTGCCTGCGCATGGCGTAAGTGCAGAGGAAATAGAACATCAGGGACCGAACAGGGATGCCCAATATGCCCAACTGGGGGTTTTCCTGGCTGCGCACTGTCACATCTTGCTGGCGATATGGGACGGAAAAACCAGCGACCACATGGGCGGCACTGCTGACGTTGTCCATTTCCATCACGACAACGCCATGCCTGGTTACACCGACTCCGTTTTTGCCACTCAGCAAATGCTGATTGATGACGAGAGCGACCTTGTCTATCACATCGTTTGTTCACGCGATCGCGATGAAGGGCAACCGGCGGCAGGGCTGAATCCACTCGAGACCTGGTGGTTCAGTAAAGACGTCGACGAACCACGCAGCAACACAATGCCTGTTCAGCACAAGACCATTTTTGCTCGTAGCGCCGAGTTCAGTCGTGACTCGATCCGGTATCAGGACTTGATCCAAACGGCAGCATATCCGTTGATCACTGCGAACGACCGCGCATCTTTACCGGAGCAGGTAGAAGCCATCAATACGACGTTCTGCGCTGCCGATGTGTTGGCCATGCACTATCAGCGAAAAGTCATTCAAACACTTCGTATCACGCACATCCTGGCCTTTTGTATGGGTCTGAGTTTCATTTTTTATGCCGATGTTGAGACAGAGCGTGCGTTCATGGTTGCGTTTCTGTGTTTTTTTCTTGTATCAGCGGTCATACAAAGCATTGCCAAGCGACGCAGCTGGCACCGGAAATATCTCGATTATCGAGCGCTTGCAGAGGGGCTGCGTGTCCAGTTCTACTGGGCCGCAGCCGGAGTCCGCGACGAAAATGAATATCAATTTCCACACGACAACTTTCTTCGTTCACAGGAATCAGAAGTGGGTTGGATTCGAAATGTCATGCGCGTTGCCGGGCTTCGGACCAATGCCGCACGATGGAACAAGAAATCCGGTCTGGAATTTGTACTGCGAGAATGGATCGGCGATAAGCAACGCGGCCAGCTAGGCTATTTTTCGGCTCGAACCCGAGATCGTGAACGCAAGAATCGGATCACAGAAAGTCTGGGTATTCTGAGTCTATTGACCAGTGTGTTAATGATCGCAGGCGTTGTTTTCGCTGGACACCGTCTTCCTGAACAATGGATTGGGCCGCTGCTGGCCGCAATGGGTGCGCTGCTGCTGATCTACGGTATTCGACAAGGCTATGCTTTTGCACTGGCAGAGAAGGAACTCATCAAACAATATCGTTTCATGTCGAGCCTGTTCTCCAACGCGAAGCTCCGCATCGATCATTCCGTAAGTGAGCGGGAGCAACGACAGATTCTTCGAGCGCTGGGCCGGGCCGCGCTCGACGAACACAGCGAATGGCTCATCATGCATCGCAGCCGTTTCGTCGAGCAAAGCGATATCTGGCGTATGAGCAATTGACCTCCATTGCCCTTGATGATTTCGAGCGGTCAAAGATCGTCCTTAATATTGTGCAGACCGATTGTTTACTTTGCTTGAGCGCTGAAGCAAACCGCGATTACTACTATGTTCCACGCCTCAATTCAGGAGTCGTTGCGCAATCAGTTGGTCCAGCGGCTGATCGGCCTCACGCAACTCTTCTTGAGTCAGGCGAATCGCTACGCGGCCCTCATGGCATACCAGTGCCTGATCGGCATACTGACTGACTACGTCCATGGAATGCGTAGCCATCAATACCGAGAACGACTTGAGATTGATCCCATTCTGGAGAAACCGTTTCAGCTGCACGGCGCTGGCAGAATCAAGCCCGTTCAGTGACTCATCGAGAATAATGAGTTCAGGCTGTCCGGCAAAAGCCAACAGCAGACCCGTTTTCTGGCGCATACCAAGTGACATCCGGTCAACGAACTGGTTGAGTCCAGAAGAAAAGTCCCAGGCCTCGATCAAAAACTGGACTTGCTCGACGTCCGCTATGGCTTCATGAGCCTGATTGAATACATTCAGGCATTCACGCCCGGTCAAGCGGGCTGGCAGGCGATCAGGCGGCACGGCGTAACCGAGTCGCTGACGAGCCTGCAGTGGCGCATCGAGCAGACTGTGACCGGCAATATCGATGTGTCCCGACAATGGCGGCAATCGACCAGACAATGTATCCAGTAGCGTGGTTTTGCCACAGCCGTTCGGGCCCAACACCGTCCACCATTCACCCAAAGGTATCTCCAGATTCACGTCTGAAAGTATCGGTTGATCAAAACCGACGGCAAGGTTGCGGGTCTGTAGAACAACGTGATGATCAGAATTACTCATGGTTTCAACCAGGGCGTCAATTGCCCGTCCAAACCGATACGTATCAGGATTTCGATGGCTACTATGCAGCCCATCAACACCAGTACTGCAAGCAACAAACCCGGAATAGGCCCGATCGTATAGGTCAGAAACGGCACGGCACACGCTGAAGTGATCCCGAGCCGTGGCCAGGTCGTGTGTCTAAACGACTTGGCCAACTGATAATACGTGAGCGGTGCGCTCGCCAGCCAATCTTGACTTGCACGAAAGAAATCCGGCAGTGCTGAAAACAACAGACCCAGATACACCAGAGCTGAGACGATCAGGAAAAGCACCAGCACAGTCAATAGAGACACCTCGTTGGGCATCACCAATAGAAACGGTACGGATATTTTAGCCAGCACTTCGGGCCGCATTCGTGCGGCGACGAACGCATGCAAATCGCTTTGGATGGGCTTCAGGCTGGCCCCGGCTTGGCGATCCACCAGACCACGCCTGTAGCGTGAGTCAGGGTAAGGTCGCCGGCTAGCCTGATGAGGGAACACAGCGGAAACAAACGCACCCATCAAACCGATCAACGCGCTCCATAAAATAACCTCACTGTCAGCACCCCAGATCCAGGCAAGCGCCAAAGTCAACCAAAGCATGACCAACACCGGCAAAACAGTCTGAATCACAACAATCAGTTTTCGGGTGACCGGACTGATCGCAAGTGTCGCCAACCAACCTTGATTGTTTTGGTGTGCGATGGCGGGTAAACGCACCCTGATCCAGCCAATGGATACTGCCAGGGTGATCAACAGCACCATAGTGTCAGGTGCAACACTTGCCCACCAAGCCGATGAAATCAAGATTGCGACCCACAATACCGATCGAACCAGGGCTTCAATCGGATGAGCAGGAATGGATCGAAGTGATTGCAGCAAAGACAATTGCAGCAATCGTGCAACAAGCAAACCCTTCATCAGTCAAGCAAACTTCAGCTGAACTGTTTTTCGATCTTGGCCCAGCCATCGCGCAGCGTCACCGCGCGATTAAAAACCCGATGCTCGGACGTACTGTCGATATCCGGCGTAAAGTAGCCAGTGCGTTCGAACTGCACCAACTCGCCAGAATTCAATTCAGCCAGCATCGGTTCAAGTTTTGCATTCGGCAGGGTCACCAGCGATTCAGGGTTCAAGAATTCGGTAAAGTCCTTGTCCTTGTCGGCCGATGGATTCGGGACCGAGAACAGGCGATCGTAGAGGCGTACTTCGGCATCCACGGCATGCTCGGCCGATACCCAGTGAATGGTGCCTTTGACCTTTCGCTCGGAGCCCGGCTGACCGGAGCGTGACTCCGGATCCAGCGAACAATGCAATTCGAGCACGTTGCCGTCATCATCCTGAATCACCTCGTCGCAGCGAATAATGAATGCACCGCGAAGCCTGACCTCGCCTTCGGGCTTGAGCCGGAAGAATTTGCGCGGCGCTTCGAGCATGAAGTCATCCTGCTCGATATAGAGCTCGCGCGTGATCGGCACCTTGCGCGTACCCTGGTCCGGATGCTGCGGATGATTCGGCAGCTCTAACCACTCGGTTTCGCCTTCCGGAAAATTGGTCAGCACGATCTTCAGTGGCTTCAGTACCGCTAGGCGTCGCGGTGCGATCGGATTCAAATTATTGCGCAGCGCGTTTTCGAGCACGCCGAACGGGATGATGCTTTCCGATTTGGTCACGCCGATTTCGGTACAGAATGCGCGGATGGATTCCGGGGTGTAGCCTCGTCGCCGGATGCCGGCCAGTGTGGGCATGCGCGGATCATCCCAACCAGCCACGTGTCCCTCGTCGACCAGCTGCGCCAGCTTGCGCTTGGACAAGACCGTGAAATCGAGATTCAGTCTGGAAAACTCAATCTGCTGCGGCTGCGACGGAACCGGCAGGTGTTCGATCAACCAGTCATACAGCGGCCGATGATCTTCGAATTCCAGCGTACACAGCGAATGCGTAATGTGTTCGATCGCATCGGACTGGCCGTGCGCGAAGTCGTAATTGGGATAGATGCACCAGTCATCGCCGGTCCGCGCATGATGCTGATGGCGGATCCGATACAGCACCGGATCGCGCAGGTTGATATTCGGTGCAGCCATATCGATCCTGGCGCGTAGCACGTGCTTGCCGTCCTCGAATTCACCGGCACGCATGCGCTTGAACAGATCCAGGCTTTCGCTGGCCGGTCGATCGCGGAACGGGCTGTTTTGACCGGGTTCGGTCAACGTGCCGCGCTGGACACGGATGGCCTCGGCATCCTGGCTGTCGATATAGGCCAGCTCATGTTCGATCAGGTACAGCGCATACTGATACAAGGTCTCGAAGTAATCCGATGCGTAGCATTCATTTTTCCATGTATAGCCCAGCCAGCGCACATCAACACGGATCGCATCGATATAGCGCTGCTCTTCCTTGATCGGGTTGGTGTCGTCAAAGCGCAAATTGGTATAGCCGCCAAACTCATTGGCCATGGCAAAATTCAGCACAATCGACTTGGCGTGGCCCAGGTGCAGATAACCGTTGGGTTCTGGCGGAAACCGGGTGATCACCTGCTCAAGATGGCCTGCAGCCATGTCCTGCCGGATCCGATTGCGGATAAAGTGCGCCGGACCGGTCTCACCTTCGTGTTCGGAATGGGCTGAAGTATCTTTGTCGTTCTGCTGTTTGCTCATGCTGCTGCATTCTGGTTTGAATGGCTGGCAGTGTAGCGGATTCAGGGCCAGCGGTTTTGCAGCTTCTTAATTGTTTGCGAAAGCAGCTTGGATTCGGTTACTCTGCGGGTTGTTCATCGAATCAGAGCCGCATGACCGATCCCGATTTCGACCATCAGAAATTATCCAACCGGATCCTGCTGGGCCTGGTGCTGGGGCTGGTGTTTGGCGTCTTGCTGAACCTGACCGTCGCCGATCAGGACTGGGCCAAGGCGTTTCTGATTGATGGTGTGCTGGCCGTGGTCGGTGAAATCTTCATCCGATTCCTGAGCATGCTGGTCGTACCGCTGGTGTTTGTTTCTTTGATTACCGGCGTGTCATCGCTCAGCGATCCGAAGAAACTCGGTCGGGTCGGCGGCAAGGCCGTGGGGCTGTACATGCTGACCACCGGTATTGCCATCACGCTGGCCCTGGCTGCTGCGATTATCGTCAAACCCGGGGTGGGGGCCAACCCGACCGAAGTGGTCGAGCGTGAAATTGCCGAACAGCCCTCGTTCGGCCAGGTGCTGATCGAAATGATCCCACGGAACCCGGTCGAAGCCATGGCCAACGGCGACATGCTGCCGATCATCATCTTTGCGGTGCTGCTCGGGCTTTCCATTGCCATGTCCGGCACGCGTGGCCAACGAATCGGTGATTTATTTGCAGACTTCAACGAAGTCATCATGCGCCTGGTCGGGTTTGTCATGCTGCTGGCACCGTATGGCGTGTTCTGCCTGATCGCCGGGCTCGGCGCAACGACCGGCTGGGAGACGTTCCTGGGCGTTTTGAAATACGTGGTCCTGGTGCTGGTCATGCTGGTGATTCATGCCAGCGTGACCTATTCGATATTGCTGAAAGTGCTGGCCGGACTGAATCCGATCGTATTCTTCAAGAAAATGCGCGCCGTGCTGGCGTTTGCGTTTTCGACCGCGTCGTCCGGCGCCACGATCCCGGTCACGCTGCGCACGGTCGAACAACGCCTTGGCGCCGATAACAAGGTGGCGTCATTTACGGTTCCACTGGGCGCGACCATCAATATGGACGGCACCGCCATCATGCAGGGCATTGCAACGGGCTTTATTGCGCAGTATTTCGGCGTTGACCTGACGCTGGGACAATACCTGATGGTCGTTGTGATGGTCATCATGGCCTCGGTCGGTGCGGCCGGTGTGCCGGGCGTGGGCCTGATTCTGCTGGCTGGCGTCCTCGCCTCGGTCGGCCTGCCGGCCGAAGGAATCGCCTTGATCCTGGGCGTGGATCGTCTGCTCGATATGACGCGCACTGCGGTCAACGTCAGTGGCGACGCCACCATCACCTGTATCGTGGCCAAATCCGAAGGTGAGCTGGATGAGTCGGTGTACTACGGCAGCCGCAAAGACTCGGCTGAAACAAAGCCACAAAGCGCCTAAGGTTCAGCTCGACTCAATTCGAATTGTGAACGGTTTTCACTGCCTGTTCACGAGTTGCTGACGCGCATTTTCGTAACTTGCCGACCTCATATTGACTAACGGTGCCGAATGCATGGTGCCGACGGTCATTTCAAACAACGATCAAGGCAGCTCGTCCGATGACCCATGAAAACGTCAAAGAAAAAAGCACCTATGAACAATTGATTGTCTGGTGTATCGCAACGCCCATTCTCGGCACCTGGTTGCTGGTGTCCTTCCTGCCATTGTTCACCGCGATCGGCGCATGGGGCGACCCCATGGAAGTTTTAGTTGCATTGGCGTTTCTGGCCAGCAGCGGAATCAGCGTACTCGCCGCTGCAATTGGCTACCGCCTGGCAACCTGGAATCGGGCCGGGGCCTCCAATCCGCCCACCGCGGACCGCACACGATGGGTCCTTTTGCTTTCAGCCTATGCCTTGGTATGGATGACACTGTACGCGGTATGAACCAGAACCCGGGTACGGGATCAGGATTTACAATTGCCTAGTCTGTGGCCTGGTAACCCTTATTCTCATCTTTAATGAGTTTCTGAGAGATTACAGCTGATTTATTGCGGAATGCTCGATCTGCTTTTCTCCAACGCAGCTGTTGATCAGTTTATTCCTTACGTCAGCGTCAAGAACTGAGACCAGATTTATCCGACTGGATTCAAGTTTGTTATTCACAGCTTTGTGCGCACATCGGCAATGTGGGCTCCGTTGTTGCTTCTGAAAAACACATCCCTTCCTTTGTTAATGAATTCAAGTTGACTGGATACATGCCTGAAAGTGCGCCTGCGGGTGCGTGTACCCGCAAATCAAATCCAGCGGATTGAATTCAATCTGCGCAAAATGGCCTGAAAGGCCTTCGAGCGCAGCAGGCGTAGCGAGAATAAACATCCACCGCCAAACTCAAGACATAAAAAAAACCCCGATGCATTTTTGCATCAGGGCTTTTGAATTAAATGCCTGGCGGTGCGCCTGCGGGTGCGTGTACCCGCAAATCAAATCCAGCGGATTGCATGCCAATCCGCACGTTCTGGCCCTTCGGGCCCTTTGCGCGCTGCGGAGGCATAGCGCAAATGACAATCCACCGTCAAACTCCCGGCATAAAAAAACCCCGATGTCTTTCAACATCGAGGTTTCTAAATATAATGCCTGGCGGTGACCTACTCTCACATGGGAAGCCCACACTACCATCGGCGCAACTGCGTTTCACTTCCGAGTTCGGAATGGGATCGGGTGGTTCCACAGCGCTATTGCCACCAGGCAAAGCAAACCAGTTGACCAATACGTTTCCGTAAAGGTCTGGAATTCTGTTCAAGAACGTGTCGTGTCTAGCGTCAAATCTCAGTAAAAGTTGGCTTTGGTGTTATATGACCAAGCCGCACGGGCAATTAGTACTGGTTAGCTTCACACATTACTGTGCTTCCACACCCAGCCTATCAACCTAGTAGTCTTCTAGGGCCCTACAGGGACCTCAAGGGTCCAGTGAAACCTAATCTTGGGAGGGGCTTCCCGCTTAGATGCTTTCAGCGGTTATCCCTGCCGATCATAGCTACCCGGCAATGCATCTGGCGATACAACCGGAACACCAGCGGATCGTCCACTCCGGTCCTCTCGTACTAGGAGCAGATTCCCTCAAGTTTCAAACGCCCACGGCAGATAGGGACCGAACTGTCTCACGACGTTCTAAACCCAGCTCGCGTACCACTTTAAATGGCGAACAGCCATACCCTTGGGACCGGCTTCAGCCCCAGGATGTGATGAGCCGACATCGAGGTGCCAAACACCGCCGTCGATATGAACTCTTGGGCGGTATCAGCCTGTTATCCCCGGAGTACCTTTTATCCGTTGAGCGATGGCCCTTCCATACAGAACCACCGGATCACTAAGACCTACTTTCGTACCTGCTCGATCCGTCGATCTTGCAGTCAAGCACCCTTGTGCCTTTGCACTCAGCGCACGATGTCCGACCGTGCTGAGGGTACCTTCGTGCTCCTCCGTTACTCTTTGGGAGGAGACCGCCCCAGTCAAACTACCCACCACACACTGTTCCCGACCCGGATAACGGGCCTGGGTTAGAACTCCAGTTACACCAGGGTGGTATTTCAAGGTTGCCTCCACGCAATCTGGCGATCACGCTTCAAAGGCTCCCACCTATCCTACACAGGAGTAATCGAAGTTCAGTGTGAAGCTATAGTAAAGGTTCACGGGGTCTTTCCGTCTAGCCGCGGGTACGCTGCATCTTCACAGCGATTTCAATTTCACTGAGTCTCGGGTGGAGACAGTGTGGC
>CAKZPB010000012.1 GCA_937138395.1 uncultured Pseudomonadota bacterium | reverse complement strand
TTTTGACTTTACCTAAAACTTAAAACCTTAAACTTTAAACCAAGCCTGTCGGATTTCAACAAATAACAAATTAACGAACAACGAAACAACAAACTCAAAAATTACCGGGCTTCCATCCCATCCCGAAAGATCAACCCCCTCGGCGCCAGGTTGCCGTTTACGTCGCGTCCGTCGAGCGATTGCAGGTAGATCAGGAGTTCATCCATCTCGCTGGCAGACAAGGACCCGGCAACGCGGTGAACGTTGGCGCGGGTCAGGTGATCGGCTGTGGATACCACGATATTGTCCAGGAACGGACCGTTGTTGGACTGGTAGTCATCGCGGCGGACGACAATGGTGTTGTTCGGGCCTGCATTCAGCGGCACGTTCTCGAAACGCATGCGCAGCCACTCGAGACGCGTCGGGTCATCGGTCACCTGGCCGCTGGCAATGTCGCTGCCGTTGACCCGCAGCGATAGCTGACCGTTACGGCCCGAGCTGTAGCGCAGTTCAACCGCACCGGTGCCACCGCTGCCGCCGTCGACGCCGGTCCAGGTCACGGTCGCACCATCGCCCTCGAAGCGGATGATCTCGCCGTGGAACGTACTGTCCTGATTGATCGAACTGAAGCCGACAATAGTGGCATTCGATAACGAGGCATCTTCGGCTTCGAACTGCGTGCCACCCGCGACAGTAAATACATCGATCAGGTGTTCGGCCGAGCCGTCGTGGAAAAACGGGAAGGTTTCCCAGATGCCCATCAGCGTCGGCGTATCGATACCGGTCAGCGGCTCGCCGAGGCGGAAGCCGGAGCTGGTGCGGATGGTGCCGACATCATGCAGTGCAGCACCTTCGATACTGTCGGTATAGCCCGACAGCGGATCATGGCAATCGGCACAGCCGAGCGTCTGGAAATGCCCCGCGCCGGCCAGTGCGGCCGCGCTGAGTTCACCGTCCTGATTGCGATACGGGCTGCGCGGAATGAATTCACGGCCGAGCGAGCTGGTGTAGGCGGCCAGCGCATCCAGGTCGGTGCTGCGGCCGGCGTTCGGCGCGCCCAGCGACGGGTTCGGAATCTGGCCCGGCGGCAGGAAGCCGAAGCCGTCGAACTCGAACATGATGTCGATAATGAAATCCTGAATTTCATCGAAGTTGCCGGTCCAGTGCACGTTGCCGTGCCGCATGCCGGCGCGCCCGCGCAGGTCAGTCGTGTTGCGCAAGCCTTCACCGCGCTGGGTGAAGTCCCAGACGCGCCCGTCCTGGCTGCCGTCCAGGTGACAGCTGGCGCAGGAAATATAGCCCTCGAAGCTCATCTCGTTCTGGCCCAGCGGGTCGTTGCCGGCAAAGAAGAACAGCTGCTTGCCGAGCAATACGTCCGGCTCCAGCGGTTCGCCAACCGCAGTCACCGTATTCTGTGTCGGCAGGTTCAGCGTGCCGGAGGCCAGGAATTCGCTGACGTCGACGCGCGTGGCCGTCCGGCCGGTGAAGTTGTGCACCCAGATCGCATCGCTGTTCGGGTCGAACACCAGCCCGCGCGGCGCGCCACCGGTGGTTACCCGCCAGATGGTCGAGCGACCGCCGCCAGCGCGAATCTGCAGGTCGTCCAGCGCGGCGACGGCATCGTTGCCCTGCAGCGTCGTGAACACATAGTCTCCGCGCGGCGAAAATACCAGCGCAGACGGCGATTCACTGTTGTCGACATCGACGCGACCGCGGCCCGCACCATCATCACCCCGACCCGGCTCACGCGGCTGGCCGGAACTATCGTTCAGGTCAAACCGCCCAAGCACCGCGCGCAGCGTCGAATCGTGCGCCAGCGGCAGATTGGTGCCGGTGCCCTGGTCGAAGAATTCACCGCGGTTGGTATCCATTTTCATGCCGGTGTACCAGAGCCAGTCCTGCTGCGGGCTCAACGTTAGCCCGGCAATGTGGTTCGGCACGCCCGGACCATCGGACCCGCCGGCATCCAGGCCGCGGTTGCCGCGATCGCGCCAGATGTGCAGTGTGCGGGTCAGGCCCAGACTCTGCCCGTCGACCTCCCAGATCTCGCCAAAATCCTTGGCCGACAGGAAGCGCGCAATAAATACACGGCTGCCGTCGCCGGTCACCGCCATGGCGCCGACCGACGGGCCGAGATCCACGCTGCCGTCGAGCGTGCGCGAGCTGCGAGTGAAGCGCAGCAACTGCCCATGACCCGGGTTGGCCTGAGCGCGCGCCCGCGTCGTCACGAACACCTTGCTGCCGTCGCGCTGCATGGCCACGGCCTGCGGCGACGAGCCGAACCCGGTCGGGATTCGATCGACGATCGTGCCGCCGCCATTGACGACGACCACTTCGTCCGAGCCGGACAAGGCCACCCAGGCCTCGCCGTTCGGTGCGACGGCGACCGACACCGGCTTGCTGTCGACGCCGGGCTCAGGATCCAGCACGGTCTGGCCAATCAGCGCGCTGCTGTCGGCGTTCAGGCGAGCCACCGTGCCGTGGTCGGGATTCACGACCCAGACCCGGCGCGCCGGGGCATCCAGCGCAATGGTCGATGAATGCGTCGGCAGCGGCCCGGCCGGCAGATCGGCGACCGTCACGGTGCGTGTTTCGGTCACGGTCGAGGTGGTGCTGTCGGGCTTCAGGTCGCGCACCTGAACCTTGGCCTCGAAGTGACCGGTCTCGCTGTAGGTATGCACCAGCTGGTTATTCGAGCCCCAGCTGCTGATCGGCGTGCCGTCGCCCCGGCTGAAGCGATATTCGATCGGATCGTTTTCCGGGTCGACCGCCGAGGCGGTAATCGTCACCTGCTGGCCGACATCGGCCGGCGATGGCGTCGCGGTAAAGCTGTTGATCTGCGGTGCGCGATTGCCGCCGGTTACGTTGTTGCCGGTCGAAAACGTGAACGAATACCCGTCGATGCCGTTGCCGGCCGCGTCCTTGATCCCGCCCTGCGTGACCAGCACTTCATAGGTGGTGTTGGACTCCAGATACTGCTTCGGCGTAATGGTCAGAATGCCGTCGTGGGCAAACGAAGTCCAGGCATCGACCGGGTCACCACCGACCGGCCGCACGATGACGGTCTCGCCGTTGATGATCGTGTAGGACTCCAGCTCTTCATGAATCACCAGGCTGATCGGCGCGCCAACCGGGAAGTTGGTCTGGTCCGGTCGCGGCACGTGATAGCCAACGTAGGGCGCGCGGTTGTCGGGCGCGGCCTGGTGGCACCACACGCCAATGCCGTCACGACCCGACGCGCTGTACGAACCCGAAATCAGCAGGTTTCCGAGCGGCAGCGTGTACTGGCTGACGTCCAGCGCGCCGGAAACACTGCCTGGCGGCCGGTCGAAGTCGGCTTCGTCCAACTCCAGCACCGGCTGCAGCGTGTTCATATCGATCTTGTGCCGACGGGTAAATACGTATTCATCCTGGGTCTGCACGTACGGCACGCTGGTGCCGGCATTCAGGTTCGGATCGCCGGACAAGTCCAGCGTCGTGACCAGCTGCAGATTGGTCGGGTCGGCATAGTCGATCACGTAGAACAGGTCGCGCGGCTCACCGCCGGCCAGCACCAGGTAGTTTTCCCAGACCGCGCCGATGTAGGCGCCGAACGATCCGGTCAGTTTATCCAGCACCTGCGGTGGCTCGGGCGGGTCATTGAACACCGGGCCGATGTCGTAGGCCACAACGCCCAGCATCGAGCCGTCGGAGACTACAAGCAACAAATTCCCCAGCAGAATGCCGTTGCCCGACACGCCGTCGTCGGCCAGCGGCTCGAACTCGGCCAGCAGCTCGTCGGCACGCCAGATGCGGCCCTGGCCCTGCGTGGCGCCGTACTGCAGCCAGTTGAACGGCAGCGACCACGGCCAGTAGATATGGTGCGAACCGCCGTTGTCGGGGGAGTCCTGATCCAGCCAGAAGCGTTCGTCATTCGGCATCTGCTGCTCGATGTTCACGCCCAATGATTCACGCATCAGCCGCGCGCCCCAGCGGCTCATGATGAAATCGCCCGATTTCGAGTGCGAGTGATTGCCCTGGTCGGTAAACACCGGCAGCTCATCCTGCGAAATCATCGTCAGGCTGCCCGGATCGTCGAAATCGGTAAAGCGCCACTCGCGCCGCACGTTGCCGGCGACATTGTTCGAGTACAGCACCTGGTTGTGATAAATGATATTGGTGATGCGATCGAGCCCGATCTGCCGATACAGCAACTGCCCCGGCGTACAGCTCAGCTCATCCGGAAACCCCGGCACCACTGCCGGCACCTGTGCCCA
>CAKZPB010000011.1 GCA_937138395.1 uncultured Pseudomonadota bacterium | reverse complement strand
ATTTCCGGCTCGCATGTGCTCGCTTATTTGGAAAACCGATTGGTATAACTATTGGCACTCGCCCAAGCCAAGCCTGAGTATCCTGCAAAGGTGCCGTCGCGCCCGCGCAGAGTAATTCAGAGGTTTCTTAGATCGATGACCAGATAACAAGAACCCAAATAATGATCCAGGTAAATGATCCATCGCTGGACTCACAGCAGTCGAACCGTCTCGAAGTTTTCATTATCTTTCGCTTTCATATGGTCTTAGCTCAACCTGCATGTTGTATCAGCCATTAATCTGACTCACCCGGTGTCATGATCAATACTGTGCTAATAGCTTCAATGTTTCATGTATTACACCAGGTTGATGGTTAGATTCGGCAATAAACAATTCAGCAGCCGCTCGTATATCGTTTATCAAACAGCCATCCCATCGCCTTCGGCTTGTTAATGACTCTGCGATGGCTAAACCACAAATACGGTGCTCGTCGGGGCGATGTCATCGGATGAGCCGTCAGTAGGGCTCGCGCCCAATCACTTGTGATGAAATTTCAGTGCAGCGCTTGTTGGAACATTGTTAGGGTCAGCCGCAAGGATCTATTGTTGAATAACCGCCAGTATCGCTAGTTGAAAGACGAGGGCATCGGTCGGTGGGTGTTCTAGGTGTTCTAGGCTGAGGGACTTGCAGTGCACGTGTCATACTACAGACCCGTTGAACGCCAAGCTCGATTCAGTCACATGCGGTTGGTTTACCCCCTGTTGCATGGATCTGGCATTCTATGCGATTAATTTGCCCAAACGCGCGGGCTTTCGCGTGGAGAAACGCGCATGCAGAACAGTACAGCAAAGAAGATCGTGATCGTCGGCGGAGGCTCGGGTGGCCTGAAGCTTGCGACCCGGCTTGGACATTACTATCGCCGGAACGCCGACGTATCGGTCACGCTGGTCGACGGTACGCTGACCCACGTCTGGAAGCCGCTGCTGCACGAGGTTGCAGCCGGTACGCTGGATGTGCATGACGATGAATGCAACTATCTGGCGCACGCTCGGCGACACCATTTCCGATTTGTCTGGGGCCGGATGATGGGGTTGAACAACCAACGACAGCAGATCCGACTTGAACCGCTGGACGGAAACGGCGACGGACGTACAGTGCCTGAGCGCGACCTCGATTACGATGTGCTGGTGCTCGCGGTGGGCGGAATCAGCGATGACTTCGGCATCGACGGCGTTGCCAATTACTGCTACCGGCTCGATTCCTCATCCGAAGCCGAGCGCTTCCGCCGCAGCCTGCTTGAGGCCTACCTGACGGCTGGACAGGCAGCCGAAAAGCCCGAACCCGGTGAGCTCGATGTCGCCATTGTCGGGGGCGGCGCAACCGGCGTGGAGCTGGCCGCAGAGCTCGACAAGATGCGGCACGAGCTGAACCAGTACGGAGCCGTCGGCATTGATGCTGTGAAAGACACAAAAATGACGCTGCTCGAGCGCGTGCCTCGACTACTGCCAGGACTGCCTGAAGCGCTGGCCGAGAGCACTGAACGAGAGCTGAGCTCACGCGGCGTCAGCGTTCGAACGGGTGAGGCCGTCTCCCGCGTCACCGCCCACGGTGTGCACACCGAAACCGGGGACTTCATTCCTGCACGCTTTTCGGTCTGGGCAGCCGGCATTCGCGGGCAGCCATTTCTGGCCAAGCTTGACGGGCTTGAAATCAGCCAGCACGACCAGGTCATGGTCAAGCGGTCGCTGCAGACCACTACCGACGAGCGAATCTTCGCACTGGGCGACTGCGCGGCCTGTCCGCTGGATAACGAAGGCTCGGCTTTCGTCCCGCCGCGCGCCCAGGCCGCCGACCAGCAATCGAAGTTCCTGAGTGCCCAGATCCCGCGCTTTCTCGAAAATCAAAAGCTCAAGCCTTATGTCTACCGCGACCGGGGTTCGCTGGTGTCATTGGATGACACTGC
The DNA here is from genome assembly GCA_937138395.1 of uncultured Pseudomonadota bacterium. Lineage (GTDB taxonomy): Bacteria > Pseudomonadota > Gammaproteobacteria > Xanthomonadales > Wenzhouxiangellaceae. Next base: position 22,770 of record CAKZPB010000011.1, on the reverse strand, counting down.
CGTCGGCACACTGATGGGTGCGCTGATGGGTAACGTCAACTTCGAGGGCTGGGCTGCACGCATGAGTTACCGCATGCTGTATCGCCAGCACCAGCGCGCACTGCACGGCTCGTTCCGCTTGATCGTGCTGTGGATCTCCGATTTGATCAGTCGGCGAACGCGTCCGCGATTGAAGCTGCACTGAACTGCACCAGTAGCGAGCGGCCGTGCGATGCCCGGTGCTCAAGCCGGACGGGGTGACCTTGGCTTTCATATTTCTGCAATACCCCGGTCATGGCCGGTAAATAATTCAAGCCTAGTGTTGATCGCTGTTCTTTTCCCACTTTGAAGGACCATCGATGCGCACGCTCACATCCTGGATCGCAGGCATTGCGATCATTTTCGTATCATCTATCGCCCCGGCCCAGCAACCCACCGGCTCAATCACCGGCAGCGTGATAGGTGGTGACGACCAGATTACCTTTCAGGGCGCCACGGTTTCGATTGTTGGTACCGATCGCCGCACCTCGAGCAACCGCGACGGGCGCTTCCGGTTTTCGCTGGTGCCACCCGGCGATTACCAAATCCTGGTTGAATATGTTGGCAGCGGCTCGCAAACCGTTTCCGCATCGGTCAGCGCCGGTGAGACCACTGATGTCACGGTGGAACTGCCAGTTGAACTGGATCGCGTGGTCGTGATTGGCCAGAAAGCCATTCAGAATGCGTCCCTGTCCCGCGAGCGCGCAGCGGTCAACAACATCAATGTGATCACAGCTGACTCGATCGGCCAGTTTCCGGATCGAAATGTAGCCGAGGCGCTGCAGCGGGTTTCAGGGCTGTCACTGCAGCGTGACCAGGGCGAAGGGCGATTCATCACCATCCGCGGCGCCAACGCGAATTTCAACTCCACCACGGTCAACGGCCTGCGGATTCCATCCACCGAAGATGACAGTCGCGCGGTCAACCTGGACGTACTGTCATCCGACCTGGTTCAGAGTGTCGAAGTATCCAAATCGTTGACGCCGAACCAGGATGCCGATGCCATTGGGGGCAATATCGAAATCAGCACGCTCAGCGCATTTGACCTCGGCAACTCGGTTCGCTTCAACATCGAGGGCAGCGTGAATGAAACGGCAAGCGACCTGGCGCCTCGCCTGGGTGTGACCGGCACACGTCTGTTCAGCGTTGGCGATGGCGTGGACAACCTGGCTGTTTCAGCTTCTTTGTCCTATTTCGATCGCCGTTTTGAGGTCAACAACGTGGAAGCCGGGACCTGGCCTGAAGTTGAAGCACCGAATGGTTCGATTATTCGCAGCCCCGAGGCCGCCGAACAACGTGATTACCGTTTGAGCCGTGAGCGCACCGGTGCGGTCCTGAATTTCGATTACCGCCCGAATGAGTATTCTGAATATTTTCTTCGCACCTTGTACAGCGATTTTGCTGATAACGAAGTCGAGCTGGAACATGAGTACATCTTTGAAGATGCCACGCCGATCAGCATTACCGAAGACGGCGGACTGTTTGCCGATGGGGAAGTCGAGCGTCGCGGTAAAGAAACCACGGCCACGCGTGAAATTCTGGCCATCAGTGCTGGCGGTAGTCACTTCGTTAACGCCTGGGATATCGACTACTCCGCAGGCTACGGCGAAGCAACAACGTCCGAGCCATTCTCGCTCGGCACCGCTTTGATAGCCGAAGGCCTGGAAATCGGCTATGACTTTTCCGGAAGTGAAGGCCGCGAAGCACCGAACCTGTTTGGTTCCGATTTGGCCGCGCTTGAAGACCTGTCCGCCTATGAACTGGACCTGGTCGAATTGGAAAGTGACCGGGTCGAAGAAGAGGAACTTTCACTGGAGTTGAACTTTGGTCGTGATTTGTTCTTTGGCAACAATCCGGGTCGCATTCAGTTTGGCGCCAAGGCGCGCTTACGCGAAAAATCCAACGACGCCAACAATCGAAACTTTACCGACTTTGGCGGTGACTTTACGCTGGCCGACCTGGCCGGTGATGGCGAGCGCGATTATCCTCTCGGGCGGTTCGGTCCGTTTATCGACACCCAGCGCCTGCGTGATTTCTTCGAGACCAACGGCGCCAATTTTGAAATCGACGAAGGCGATTTCCTGCTCGACAGCCAGAGTGAGGATTACAGCCTGGAAGAAGATATCTATGCCGCTTATGTGATGGCCGAAACCACGATTGGCCGACTGGACCTGCTCGGCGGTCTTCGCGTTGAAACCACCGATATCCAGCAGGACGGCTTCCGCGCCACAATTGATGAAGACGTCAACGATGGTTTGCCAACGATTGAAGCATTTTCAGGCGCAAACGATTACACCGACTTCTTCCCGAACCTGCAGGCACGCTACGAATTTTCAGACAGCCTGCAGCTGCGCGCGTCGATTACCCGCAGCATGGCGCGCCCAGGGTTCGAGGACGCCGCAGCACGCCAGGAGGTGGAAATCGAAGGCGGTGAAATTGCTGCTGAAGTGGGCAATCCAGAGCTGAATCCACTGTATTCCAATAATTATGATCTCGAACTGAGCTGGTTCGCCGGTGAGCGTCTTGGAGCAGCATCGATCGGCGTGTTCTACAAAGATATCGAAGACTTCTTTGTGACGACTGACGTGGCCGGCCAAGGTGCTTTTGTTGATTTCGACGAAGTCAACCAAGTCGTCAATGGCGACGAAGCCGAAGTGTATGGACTTGAACTCAGCTACGTACAGGAATTCAGTTTCTTCCCGGCACCGTGGGACGGTTTGCTGCTGATCGCCAACTACACCTGGGTCGATTCTGAAGCCGACGTACCGTTCCGCGATGAGTCCATCCCGCTACCGCAGCAGTCCGATCACATCGCCAACCTGGCGCTGGGGTATGACGGCGGCGGATTGTCATTGCGCCTGGCGCTGAACCACCGCGGCGAATACTTCGATGAAATCGAAGACCCGGAAGACCCGAGCCAGGACGTGTTCGTCAGCTCGGAAACCCGTCTGGATTTCACGTCGGAGTATCAGATTACCGACAACATTGCGGCGCTGTTCAGCGTGCAGAACATCACCGACGAGCCATTCTTCTCATTTCATGGCGATAAAGCCTTCGCCCGTCAATACGATGAATTCGGTCGTACCTGGGAATTCGGACTGCGCGTAATCTTTTAATCGCAGCGCATTTCAGCAAAGTTTACTGCAAGACTCACCTGCATCAATACTGCCCGCGGACCCTTTGGGCTCGCGGGCTTTTTTAATCTTGAGCCTCAGCTCATGCTTTGGGCTTGCCGTTGATTATTCGAGACGATGGTCAGATTGCACTGCTTGATGGCCCAGATGCTTTAATGCTTCTGAGGTGCGCTGGTAACCCAACTCGATCAACTGCTTACCGCGATGGAACTCATGCACCATGCAGGCGTCTTTAGGCACCTCGACGACCAGATCGGGCTGAAAAACCGCAAGGTGCTGGCGGGTAATCATCGACTGCATGGTTTCGAGTGACTTCATCAGCATGGCCACCAGGCCGGGAGTGGGTTCCGGCTTTTGATCACTGTCGCGGTCAACCAGGTCATTGAAGAAATTTCGCATCCGCTCTTTGAGACCATCCTCGCTGGACGAATCAGGCTCACGACTCGGCTTCGATTCCTGGCTGGATTCTCTGGTTTTGGAGTTTTCAGGAACTGGTTCTGCAGGACCATTAACGTTGATGACGACCAACAAATCACTGATTTTTCGCAAGGTTGGTGCCACCGGCACCGGGTTGAGAATGCCACCGTCGACCAACAGGCGATTTCGATAGCGGTGCGGCGTGAACAAACCGGGAATCGCGATAGAACTGCGAATCGCATCAAACAGCGCGCCGTCGCTTAACCAGATTTCCCGTCCCTGCTCAATATCAACCGCCACGGCAGTGAATTCAACGGCCAGGTCTTCGATCTTTACGTCACCAACCATATCGTGCAGTCGCCGGATAATCTTGTCGCCGCGGATCAGCCCACCACCGGAAAACGTCCAGTCAACCAGCCGAAACACGTCGGATTGTTCAAGCCGGGATACCCAGTCGGCATAGTCCTTGAGCTTGCCCGCAGCATACATGCCACCGACCAACGCACCCATCGAGCTGCCGGAGATACATACGATTCGATAGCCGGCTTCTTCCAGCGCCTGAATTGCACCAATATGGGCCAGACCGCGTGCACCGCCAGAGCCCAGTACCAGCGAAACGGACGGCTGTTCCTGTTGCTGTGCTTTATTCATTGCCTGTGCCCTCTTATTTCAGAATGTATCAGTCTAACCCCGGTATTTTACTAAGCAAACGAATTGACAATTTTCAAAAATAATTGAAATTCGTGCATCCAATCAACGCCTGTTCATCGAATAACAGCATGTAGGCACACTCAAGTGCTTCATTTCGAACTCAAACCATCAGGAATTGACACTATGAAAACGATGAACCAATGGATTACTGCCGCTGCTGTTAGCGTACTGATCACAGCGTCCGCGCTGGCGCATAACGACCGCATGAACAGCAATCAGGGCAACAACATTGTCCAGACCGCAGCCGAAGCCGGTCAATTCGAAACTTTATTGGCTGCTGCAACTGCCGCAGGACTCGCGCCAGCACTCGCCAACGATGGACCGTTTACCGTGTTTGCGCCAACCGACGAAGCCTTTGGTGCACTGCCTGCCGGCACTGTAGACACGCTGTTGAAAGAAGAAAATCGAGACCAGCTCGCCAGAATTCTGAAATTTCATGTCGTCTCCGGCCGTGTTGGCAGTGATGCGCTGGAAAACGGCGCCAGCCTGGATACGCTGGCTAATGCACCGGTCAGCTTTACTGAAACCGAGCAGGGTTTTAGCATCCAAGGTGCGCGTATTGTCGAAACCGATATCAATGCGAGTAACGGCGTCGTCCACGTCATTGACCGTGTGATTCTTCCGCCGGAGCGGATGAGCCGCAATCAGGCACGTCAAACTATTCAGCAAGCCATTGCCAAAGGCGTACCGATGTTCAATCACGGCAATCCGGCAGCGACCGTGAATATCTATACCGATGCGACCGAAATGCTGATCACCTCGGCCGACCTGCAGCTGAACGAACGGAATCGTCTTGAGCGCGGACTCGATGCGAGCAAGCACGCGGCCACAGCAACCGATCAGGCATGGCAACTGCGCTACGCACTGGATGACGTCATGGCATCACTGCAGGATTCAAGCCGTCGCATGGCGCGTCGAAACTGATCGTTATTCTTGCCATTGAACGCAGCGTTAGCGAAGTTCATTGACCACGACGGTGGCCCGGCAGTTCGGGCCACCGTCCTGCCTTCTTCAGCCAGCAGGCCTTATTATCGAGAAACCATGGCAACCGACCTGACCTTGATAGAACGCATTGCCCGCGGAGATCGGCACGCCGTCAGCCTTTGTATCGAGCAGTACTCGGGGCTGGTGTGGTCGCTGGCGCGTCGATTGCTGGTCAATCGCTCCGATGCGGAAGAGGGCGTGCAGGATGTATTTATCGAGCTCTGGAGAAAAGCCAAACAATACGATCCCAGTCAGTCCTCCGAAGCAACCTTTGTTTCCATGGTCGCACGTCGACGATTGATCGATCGGGCCCGGAAGGAACAGCGACAACCCCCGATGGAACCGCTGATGGAAATCAATCAAGGCCTGAGCCTGGATGGGCATCGTGCCATCGAGGCCAGTGCAGAAACCCAACAGATCATCAAACTGATCGAAAGCATGACACCCGAACAGCAAACCGTACTTCGTCTATCGACCTGGCTCGGCATGTCGCATCAAGCCATCGCCGAACGCACGGAACTGCCGCTCGGAACCGTCAAGAGCCATCTACGTCGAGGGCTCAACCAAATTCGGGAACGCCTCGGCCAGGTTGAATCACGCGGGAAAACCAAGGCATGAACAACACGACTATGAATGACGATCTGATCGACTTGATGACAGAACGCGCCCTCGGCCAACTATCAGCTGAAGACGAGCAGCGCTTGATCGACGAACTGAAAGCCCAGGGCCTGCTGGACACAACGGAGCAGACGCAAGCCGAGATCGAGTTGGCGATCGCCGCAGCCATGAATGCCATGGCCTGCCATGGCGGCCAGATCGACCAGACGCCGATGCCTGAAGGCCTGGAGCAAAAACTGCATGCCGATGCCGAGCAGTTTTTCGGATCGTCCAAGCAGGCCGCGACAACAGCCCCTGCAAAACCAAGTAACGTTGAAGAATTCGATCGTGCAAGAAACCAGCCGAAAGAACCCTTTGCTGCACGCTATCGTTCGCCGTTTCTCGGCTGGGCAGTGGCCGCAACCCTGGCCTTCGTGATCGTGCTGACGCAGCTGCCTGAGACCGGACCGGTCGCGTTGAATCCAAGCGAATCACGGCTGGCCCTGATCGATCAAACCAATACAGAAATCGTTACATGGGCGCCTTCTGAAATCCCGGCTTTTAACCGCGTCAGCGGTGACGTGGTCTGGAACAATACGCTGCAACAGGGCTATCTGCGCTTGGTCGGCATGCCGGCCAATGATCCGACGATCTCGCAGTACCAGCTCTGGATCGTAGATCCTGAACGGGACGCCAACCCGATAGACGGCGGTGTTTTCGACGTGCTCAATGGCAACCGTGAAGTGATTATTCCGATCGATGCCAAACTCGACGTGCTCGACCCGGAAGCCTTTGCCATTACCCGCGAACAACCGGGCGGCGTGGTGGTCTCGAATGGACCGCTTTTGATGGTCGCAACAAGTTAATGCTTGCCGGATCTGATCGCGTGATTGAAATCAGGCTACTGCACAGGCTTCTGTTCAATCCGCAGCTGAAAAGCCGGACTCTCATTCTGAGCCTATCTGTATAGACTACGGTCTGGCTAGACTGAATTGATTATAGTTGAGCATGCTTGAAGCCTTTCAACTTGGACCCTGGGTTATTGAGCCCTCGCGCAATGCGATCCGAAATGACCAGGGTGAGCAACGAGTTCCGCAAAAGCAGATCGATTTACTCTGCCGACTTGCGCAACAACCGGGACAGGTGGTTTCGCGCCAACAGCTCCTGGATGATGTTTGGTCCCGATCCCTGGTCAACGACGAAGTATTGTCTCGAACGGTGGCCGATCTTCGGGCTGCATTACACGATCATGCGCGCAAACCGATCTTTATCGAAACCGTCCATGGAAGAGGTTACCGGCTGCTGATTGAGCCATCTGCTGTAGTTTTGAACGCCGGAACGGACAGCGCCGGGCGAAAACGCGGGATCTGGATACTGGGAATCATTGCAGCCATAGCACTGATTCTTGCGCTTGTCGTAGAACGATTGTCAACCCGTCACAGTCCTTCAATTTCCTCTGTGCCCATGCTGTTTGCCGAGCAGCTCACGGCACTACCAGGAATGGAACTGCGCGCATCGTTTTCGCCGGATGGACAACAGATTGTATTTGAGCATCATTATCGTAACGCCATTCAGCTGTTATCGATCAATAACGATGACGGCACAGTCAACACCGTGGATATCCCGCATGACAACCTCAGGTCCCCTGTCTGGTTGGATCAGAGTACCTTGGCTTTATTGCAGATGACATCTGATCACTGTCGGCTCGTGACATTTGATTTCGCTTCCCGAAACCTTGAAGTCCTGGCCGACTGCTGGCATGAGTTTCCAACACAGTTAGCCTTCGACAGCGAACGGCAACGCGTGTATTTCACAAGCGATCGGGGTCAGATTGCGTTTGTTGAGCCGGGTTTTTCTGAAACCAGCCAGTCGGATGGAGTATTGACCGCGCCCGCATCCGGCAGGCTGGATCAATTCCCACGACTATCACCGGACGGAACCACATTGCTGTTCAGTCGAGGCGACACAACAACATCAGAGCTCCATAAGCTCGACCTTGATTCAGGTGCAGTGGAAGCGTTGACCGCAGATGGGCAACTGCTTGAAGGCCATGATTGGCTAACCGATGCCAGCGTGATTTTTTCAAGTGACCGGCTTGGCCGACGTGCCCTTTGGAAAATGAACCTGAACGACAAAAACATCCGTTTTATTGGCGCACCTGGTGCTTACCGACCGTTGGTATCTCCAGACAACCAGTTTCTTCTATATGAACGCGCCCAGTTTTCTGCGGATATCTATCAAATTGACTTGCGCGTGGATCCTGAGCTTGTTGTACCGCTGATTGTCTCGACCCGATACGACAACCACCCAGCCTTTTCTCCCGACGGCAGTCAGATCGCCTTTACGTCCCTTCGAAGCGGCCTTTCTGCTCTCTGGATGAGTAACCGAACAGGACAAAGACCGACCAAATTGTTCGAAAATACAACCGGGAGAGTGTCTCGGCCGAGCTGGTCTATGGATGGCCGACGCATCTTAGTTACCATTTACAACGACCAAGGCAGCCAGCTCGTTGAATATGATTTGGCGACTGGAAGCGGTCGCGTGCTGGAGCAAGCCGGTAATCATGCGTCTGACGGTATCTTTTTACCGGATGGTTCCATTGCCTATTTGAGCGCATCGGACACTGGTTCATCGCTGTTTCGATTGCACGACAGCAATGCATCACCGATTGCCGGGCTACTGGCCAACCGCATTCAGGTAAGCGCCAGTGGACGACTGGTTTTCTCGCGACCCGACATAGACGGACTCTTCGAAACGAACAGCGATGGTGTCACCGTTCGCCGCCTGATCCCGGACGTGAAGTCTGCAGACTGGAACAAGTGGGCAATTGCAGGAGAAACCGTGTATTACACGCTGCAGGACGGCATTTATGCCTACTCACTCGAATCAGGAGAGTCGCAGCGACTGACTTCACAACGTCCCACAGCCATCGGAATAAGCCTTTCCGCTTCCGCTGATGGTTCCAGGCTACTGTTGGCAAGGACCACGAATGCATCGGCCGACTTGATGATCAGCGAAACCAATAATCTCATAGGTAATTGATTCTTCAAGGAACTCAGAACTAACGGAGAAAAAATTCAGAATCAATCAGGACTTGTATCCAGCATCTGCGCTGTACTTGTATTTCATTTTTCATTGAGAGATTCTGATGATTCGATTCATAGTGGTTTGGGCTTTTTTTGTGGCAATGTCAGCCGCACATTCCTGTGATGATCGTTTACTGGTAAGCGATTATTCAGGTAATGACGTTCGTATTTTTAACGCATGCACAGGTGAGTATTTGCGCGACCTTGATAATCAGGGGCGATTGGAAGGTCCGCAAGCCATCCAGATTGGCGAAGATGGCCTGATTTATGTGGTGAGTGAAGAAAACGCGCGTGTGGTTCGTTACAGCGCGGATAACTGGGAATTCGTTGACGTACTCATTGACAGCAGCTCAGTGGGCCCGATCAGCCGACCAACAGGTTTGATCATTCTGAATAACGAGCTTCTACTCGCTGGATTTCAATCGGACAATATAGGCCGCTATGACCTTTTGACCGGACAATTCAAATCGCTGCTTGCTTCTACCGGAACGGGTGGACTCGACGGTCCAGACGCCGGCATGGCAATCGATACGAACGGGGATCTACTGGTACCCAGCTTCGAAAACAACAGCCTGCTTCAGTTTGATCCAGCGACCGGAGATTTCCTCGGTCTGTTGGCCGGTGTCAGTGATGGACTGAACGCACCTCGGGTGATACTGGTCGACCCGGAAACCGGCGTTCGGTGGGTAACAAGTTGGCGCAATGGACAAATTATTGAAATCGATGCCGAGGGCAATTCAAGTGTATTGGCCTCGACGTTTCGCCCATCTGGTCTAGCAAGAGATCCAGTCAGCGGTGACCTCATTGTAGCCAGCGATAGCAATGGTCAGATATCTCGAGTCAATCTTCAGACCGGTGAACTAACAACGTTAATTGACAGCGAAGACAACCCGCTTCAGGCCGCAACGTTCATTCAGTATTTGACTCGTTCGGCATTGTCTTCAACTCAAAAAAATGAACAATACTGGATTACGGGCAATGCGTCCATCAGCGAACAGTTCGAGCTCGTCGTCCCGCAGATGATCAGCGCCATTGGTGGTGCATTTGGCAGTTCACTCGACCCTGATCAAGTTGAGCGTAGACCATGGGGTTCGATCACCATTCAGTTCAACGGCTGCAACAGCGCGGAGCTTCTGTGGGACTCCAATGGAGAAGATTCTGAAAATTTTGGAACTGGTGGTTATTCGCTGGAACGGCTGACACCGAGCCAGGGATTGATTGAATGTGAAGCACAGGGCTATGACAATCTGCAGAATCCCGAGTGGATATCCGGCACTTGGTACGGCGGGCCACCCAGGAGTGGCGAGGGATTTTTGATTGATGTTTTTGGTGACCAGGCCTTTGTTGCCTGGTTTACCTATCATCGAGCAGTGCCCGTTGATGGAAACGACACCGTTCTTTGAGTTGAGACCGGATACAAGCAGTGTCAGGCTTGGATGAACGAAATCTTTGCCGTCTTTATGGGCGCCGATGCAGTCGAGCGACTTTGAGTAAACAGACAGCCACCGTTAAGCGATGAGGTTGATCATGTGTTGTGAGTTGATGAGAAGAATCATGTCAGTTCCATTGTTTTGGAAAACGGGTGTGCCGATAACGGCTCTGGTCGGAGCCTGTCTCACTCTTTCAGCTTGCGATAAGCCGGAATCATCTGCAATTGCTAACAACGTGAGCGATGCAAAAGTTGCAGCGCCCGTTATTCCTGATGGAGCCAGCTATTTCTACGATGGTGAGATGCGCGTCGACCCTGAGAGCCATCAAGTTGATCTGACATGGGATTTAACCTTGCAGCATGCTGGTGAAACCCAGATCAGCTATCTTCTCAACGGGGAATTTGAAAATATAACGGTCACCGGCCCGGATATAACAGACGTACAGATTGAGCCGTCTGAGTTTTTCCTGAATGAAGCTTCGTTGGTGACGGTCAGTTTCAATCCTGAGGCCGAAGGGCCATACCAGTTCAATATCGCCTATTCAGGACAGTTTCTGGATGAAGGAATAGATCCGCCTATCAATTCCATATCATCGTCCAAGATCGAACTGACGGTCGACAGCCTGTGGCTGCCGTTCGATACCCGATTTTCAGAGCGTCTGGTCGCTGAAGTTGATGTCTTCGTTGACGGTGACTGGAGTGGTGTCACCAATGGTCAGGTTGAAGAAATCGATGGCGGATTGCGCTTCATTCTGGATCGTCCAAACCTGGATATCCCTATCATTTTGATGTCTGATTATCGCCAGACCGAAAGTGGGGATTACAAAATCTATGATACCCGTGAGGGTGAATATGACCTGGCTCCACTGGCCGATATGGCTGGCTATTGCACCAATTATCTCAATGAGTTGTACGGTGATCCGGTTCCGCTTCCTGGCGCTTCCATCGTGATCAATCAGCGCGAAGACTCTGGATATGCGCGCCAGTCCTTGATTGCTCTGACGGATATCGGTGAGGAATATGATGCGGATCTACTTCAATTCGTCTGTCATGAACTGGCCCATTTCTGGAGCCTGAAAGGGAATCCGAGCACGGTTGAAAACTGGCTCAACGAATCCTTTGCTGACTACGTCGCGAACATGGCTGTACGGGAACGTGAAGGTGAAGATGCCTTTGAAGCCAGGATGGCGCGATATGCTGCCCGGATCGAAAGTCAGGATTTACCGCCAATCTGGACGGAAGGTCAGACGACCCGTCCGCCTTACGCAGTATCCTACCGGAAGGGACCTCTGGCGATCCAGTATCTGGAAGAGCTGGCCGGGCGTGAGGTGTTTGCCGAAATCATGCGTCGCTACATGGTCGAGACCATCGATACGACTCCGAAACTCCTGGACATTGTTGAACAGGAAGCAGGCCCGGAAATTCGTCAGGCATTCCAGGATCGGCTGGCTGAATAAACCTTCTTTTTCCATTGTCTTGGAACTGGAAACGGGCGCCTTGACCATAGGGTGTCCATTTCCATTGCATTGGATAAAACCAGGAAAACCAGATTCATTACCAACCCTAAACAGTTAGCAGAGGAGAAAACAGAAACCCACCGTTAAGTGGAAAGAAAATCAAGTATTTGAAGTTTTGGGCCCGTTCGGAGTGACACCGCCTAGAATTGAGAACAGGGCTGGCTTTTTATGACGAGTCGCAGTGCCCCAGGAGGACTGCAGCCAGTGCCTTACAGGACAGCCATCGTCTTCTCTTCTAATAATTGGCATCGGATATTCACGGCCTCTGCTTAGGATTACATCGTATGAGTAATCAAGTGACGGTTTATTACGATGGCGGTTGTCCATTGTGCCTGCGTGAGATTCGCCTGATGCGACGACTCGATCGCCGAGAGCGGATCGATTTTGTTGACGTGGAAGACCCGTCCACCAGCTGCCCGCTGGACCGCGAAACGCTACTGCAGCGTTTTCATGCAGAAGAAGATGGAGAGCTGGTCTCCGGCGCGGCTGCGTTTGGCGCCATGTGGCGCCAGATTCCCTTGTTACGCCCGCTCGGCTTGCTGGCCCGGAACCGCTGGATTCTAGCCACCCTGGAGTGGAGCTATTTGCGTTTTCTGACCGTGCGCCCGACCCTGCAGCGCTGGCTGGCCTGAAGCAATGAAGGCTTTCGCTACCTCAGCCTGAAACTCTATCTGGGCACCACCTGCACAGCGTTGATCGACAAGCCATTAAGGCTGTCAAGACAGGCACGCCCGGTCTGATCCTCACTAAACGACACAACCAAACCACGGCCCTGACCGTGGGCCACTAGCACTGACTTCCAGACCGGCCGGGGCTGAATGTCTTGCCAAAGACCATCGCTGGCCAACAGATTCACGTGCGGGTCAGCAACCCAGGTCGTATCGCGCTAGGGTCACCAATTTGCCGCCGGCATCAATCCAGCCACATATGTTCGATTCGCGAACCAAATGGCTACGGTGCTAATCCGACGAGCCGTTGGAGTGGCGTATGAAAAAGCAAGGCTTGCAGCAGAAAGGCTGGTGCCAGAACACCCGACCACTTTGGCCTGATGACAATGAGGGCAGAAATAATTGCCCCAACAAGAACCAGGCGAGCAGTCTCCCCGATCCCTGCATCGTTGACAGTCAGGTTCGCAGTAGCAACGGAAGCCAGGTAGAACAGAATGAATGAGGCCGACACGCGGAGCTCGCGCAGCCGGCTCTCTGACGACCCGTCCATTCGATCTGGCGTCGGAAAGGAAAATTCTGCGCCCCCATAGAGCGCAATGGCCGTGATCAGTAGAAACACGAACAAAGAGTAGTCCAGCGAATCCACTCCCTGGATCGAAAACCCGATCCAAATGAACCAGATCAGAGTGATGATTACGCCGGCTGACCAGAAATAATCCGTTAACGTCGCTTTAAGCCCGCGGTCCAGGCTGAGAACCATGAACACTTTTTTCAGAAGCCTGGTAATCGCCAGCCCATAGACAATGGATATCGTTACGAATACATATTCGTGAATACTCATGATGATCTTCTCCTTGAACGGCCAGCACCGACGAAGGCAGCGCTGCTGCAACATTCTGAATTAAGCGACGAGGATGTATTCGAACCAATGGCAGTCTACTGACTGGAGCCATTCAACTTGAGTCAGAGTACCATCGCCTCTTATACCAGTTGCTCCAGAACGATTTAAAATTCGTCAAGCATCGTCTCGTTAATGCGCCATCATGAACAGTACATTATGGTGCATGTCGCCGAGATGCTATTGTGAAACACATTCATATCCTACAGTTCCCAGAGTGCTGCAGCGCCTTTATCAACCGGCTTCATACAAGTGCTATGGACTTGGGCTGAGAGTTTTTGATGAAGGATGTTTATCAACTCATCGAGCGAGCAAGATCACGAGTCAGGGCGCGGCCTGAGGCTCGTATTTCACTTGAAGAGGCAGCTGTGGATGCAGGCGTCTCACCGGTTCGATTTCACCAGATCTTCCAGGAGATTCATGGCGAAAACTACGGGGCTTTCGTCCGCAGAGTGCGGCTTGAATTTGCGGTCGGCCTCATGCGAGCGTTTCCCGAACGGTCCTGCACCAGGATTGCCCACGAGGCAGGTTTCTCGGAAAGCTCTGACTTTACACGCTCATTCAAGAGAGCGTACGGAATTGCACCCAGCCGTTGGAACCGGTTGACTCCGCTGTCGCTGATCAGCAGTGCGGATGATTCGCGAGGTCCGAACACTGCACCCGCATCGCTTTATCCAGATCAGCCGACATCACCGAGTTCGCCAGTCACCGTTCGTCCAATGCCAGCCCGTCGCGTCGCGACAATGCACGTTCCTCATGCTGAAGATTCTAACCAGCTCTCGGCAGCATTCGACCGCCTCGAGCAATGGCTCGATGAACGCGATGAACTAGCGGAGCATCGCCACTTTATCGGGCTCAGCGATGACAGTGATCTGGACACTCCCACAGCAATATATCGATTCGAATTGAGCTACGAAGTGGGGCCAGACGTGGCGTCTTCCGGAGAAGTGCTGATCCGTGATCTGCCCGCCTGTCGTGCCGCCGTGTTGGCCTGTCGCGGCGGCGTGCAAGAATTTGTCGCGGCTTGGGACCATCTGCAGCGCGGATTTCTGCCCGCGTCACCCTGGGCTCCGGCCTTGGCGCCGCAGATGGAAATTTATCACTGTGACCCTCGAAAAACCCGAATGACTTACTGGGACATGGATTGTGTCCTGCCAGTACAAATCGAAGGAGATTGAGATGAATGAATCGCTGATAATCAAACAGTTTGTTGAACGATGCACTGGACATTTTTCCGGAAACGAAGAGATCATGATTGATCCGCAAAGCGGTACGACCATGGCGGCAACCGCGACACTATCAAATACCGCTGTGCTTGGCGGCATGGGCATCGACAGCGCCTACGAACAGAAAATGAACGGTGAGGTCAGCATTCTCTGCCAGACGTTGCTCCGCTTTGATCCTTCGGGTGAGGTGACGATGATCTGGACGCCCGGCGAGGGCGAGCCCGCGATCTACACCGGCTCGCTCGAAGGTTCGCTCATCGAGGTGACGCGCCGGACCGATGACGGGAGCGTGCAGCGTATTCGCACGGACTACGCAGACGGGTCATCCGTATCGAATGAGATGCTGATCGTGCCCCCGAACTCTACGGAGTCCATGAAGGTCTTCTCCGGACAGTATCAGCGGCAGGCCGCGACCCAAGGCCAGGAGATCTGGCGTGATCTGACGGTGCCGGATGCCGACAACTTGAAAGACTTTTATGCCAGGGTTCTCGGGCTCACCCCGCAGGCCTTCGACATGGGTGACTATTCAGACTTCAATATGCTCGATGAAAACGGTGATGTGTCGTGTGGAATCTGTCATGCGAGAGGCGAGAACGCCAAGCTACCACCGGTCTGGATGCCCTATTTTGCTGTTGATAGCGCGGACAAGGCCCGTGAAATCGCAGAATCCTGCGGCGGCACCGTGGTCGACGGCCCCAAGACTTTTGACCGATACCGCTATTTTGCTCTCCAGGATCCGTCGGGAGCCAGCTTTGTCGTCTGCGAGCAGCAATAGCGCGAAGGCGCATGAATGATGACGGCTGACCTGATATTGTCGCCGAAGGGCTTCATGGCTGCTGTGCTCTTGGCGGCCTGTTACTCCCCGGCATGCCACCCTTGGATATCCACCCGTTTTGGCGTCTCGACTGCAGCCTTGTGCATATCAGCTGTATTGGTGGGGACCTCCCTGCTCGCGCTGTTCGTATTGATGCCGCTTCGGGACTCATTCGAATTTTCGACTGCCATCGCGATTCTAGGGATTATCGTCGGGGTTGTATCGTTGATCTTTTCGGTAGTCGCTTATACAGTCAACATCCACATTTTCAACCTGAGTCCACCGGAGGCCGCAGAGGCAATGAAGTCGACTCGGGCCGGGTCAGTTTTTTTTCTTTTACTGATGGTGGGTTGTGCGGCGATCGCGGAGGAGATCTTGTTTCGCGGTATCGTCCAGAGCGCGTTGGCCTCAACCCTGCCGGTCTGGCTATCCATAATTGCGACAGCAAGCGTATTCGCGATCTACCATCTGAGTGTATTTCAATTGCTTCCAACGCTTGTGCTTGGGCTATTGCTGGGCGTCGTTTATCAGTATGCGGGTCTTTCCACAGCCGTTATTGCACATGTCGTTTTCAATCTGGCTGGCGCCGGGCTCATGATGCTCTCGAGCCGATCAGCATGACTTTCCCCAGCATCCACGCTGACGAATCTCCTCGCCAATCTGAATCAGCTGCCAACATTTCTTGCGAATCGATCACCAAATCATAAGAAAGCCTTATTTGCTTGAATTGACTCAGACTGCAAGAAAGCACGTATTCGAACGTGTTCGGGAATGCGCTGATGGATGGAACACTTGATTTCGTGCAAGACTTTCCTGGTCCGACCGGGCGCATGTGGGAATACTTCGTCAATCCCAAAGCGTCATAGTCCGTCAGAAAATATGAATCAAATAACAACTTTGACAAGCATGATCTTGTATTTACATCATCAGCTTCACCGGAGAAATGGTCGGTGGCATTGTATTTACGCAGACTTTCCGCCAGCGCCTGAATCAGGCTCATGCTGAAAGCCCTGGTCAACACCCTGCTCCCGCCAGCAGTGATTGATCTGCCTGAAAAACCAGCAGACCGTTCTGCTTGGCTAAGCTAATCCTCGGCCCTATCAGCTACTCGGGCAAGGCCGGGCACGATGTGCTGGGCCACGAGCCGAAAGGTCAGCAAATGCGGCTGCTGCACGTTGAAATTGGTTGTCGTAATAACGATTACTGCATCATGGTCCGGCAGTATCTGCACCGAATTGCCACCGTTGCCGTTCATTGCCATCGATCGGATCGCGCCGTTGGGGCCCGGTACTTCCATCAGCCACCAAAGGTAGCCGTACTCGAAACCTTCTCGCCCCACCATTGCTGCATGTGGCGTTAATGAAGCCTCGACCCAGTCCGAGGAAACGACCTGCTCGCCCTTGTAGAGACCGCCATCTGCATACAGCTGGGCCAAGGCCAGAAGATCACGACTTCGCAGACCAAGACCACCGCCGCCCTGGGCCAGGCCAAGCGGCGAGAACTGCCACTCAGGGTCTTCAATTCCGAGCGGGGTAAACAGCCGCTGCGCGTAATCCTCCAGCGCCTCCCCCGTTGCCTTTTCCAACACTGCCCCCAGCGTCGTAACGCCAGCTGTGCAATATCGGAAGTTTCGCCCGTAAGGCGAATCCGACGGCTTGGCCATCCATGCTGGATAACCCTGAATCGGGAGGTCGAGAAAGAAGCCCACCCAATCCTCGATCAGGTACATTCGCTCCTCGTTGCCGCGCGAGAAGCTGTTTTCGTCGCTGCATTCGAGCGGCCCCGACATCGTCAGCAAGTCTTCGACGGTCATGGCATCCTTGCGCGGGTCCGGGTTCAAGGGAGTGGTCTCGCGCGCCAGGGTGGATACGACAGGCGCTTCAACGCCAGGCAGCAGCCCGTCCTCGATCGCCATGCCGACCATCATTCCGGTGATGGTTTTGGTCACTGAACGGGTGTTTCGTCGTTCCTCTTCGCCATGCTCATCGAAGTAGCGCTCGTAGATCAGCTCGCCGTCGCGTGCAACCAGAACGCTGGTAATCTCACTAAAGTCCCCGGCATCGATGGCGGCGGTCATGGCCTCGAAATCATCTGGGTCCGCTGCCATTGTGCTGACAGAAAAAGCGGCGAACATGGGAAGCGCTACGAAGAGTAGTTGATGCATGAGCTGTAATCCTGAACAAAGGTCGCAGTCTAGCGAGTGGCGGCCCGGTGTTCTTGTACGCAATTAACCTCAGTGCCGTTCAATCGACGACCCGCATGAGTTTGCGCAGAGCAGAGGGCGTCAGGTCTACCGCGGCGCGGAGTACCCGGTTGAAGTGGCTCTGGTCATGAAATCCGGCGCCGTGTGCAGCCTCGGAAAGGCTGGCACCACTTGCCATGAGACGCACCGCTTGCTCCAATCGAGCCTGGCGCAAATAGGCGCCGGGGGTGCAGCCAACGTGGCGCCGAAAGGCCCGCGATAGATACACCGGATGAACATTCGCATCCAGCGCCAGTGCCTTCAGTGAAGGCGGAGCACTACACGGCTGGCGGAGACGCTCGCGCACCCGATCAAGCCAGGCTGGACGTCGGAGTGAAAGCGGAGGCGTATTCGACACTTCCTCGAGCAAGCCGTAGCAGCCGGTCTCGTGCTCGAGTGACGAGGCAAAATCCCAGCGGCTCAGCTCTGAGCGCAGCTGATAAGCAAGAATCATTGCGCGAGCCCCAAGACGATGGGCTTGGCGTGAACCCTGGGACTTGTTCTCAATACCCAGCCACAGCTCGGCCGGGATGGATATCGACACAAAATATCCGCCGGTCTCAGCAAAGCGATCGCGATGCGTGGTTCCCGGTGGGTTGAACAAAGCCAGTGGTTCCCGGCTGACCGCCGGCATATCGCGAGCGCTGCTCAGGTACTGGCCGCTAGTCACCAGGATCAGATGCGCTTCCTCATGGCTGTGCTCCATGACTTCCTCTGGTGGCACCGTTGCCTCCAGCGCGGCAATCCGCAGCTCCCCGCTTTGGCGTTCAAGCAGGTAGTCACCAAAATACCGTTTCATTCGTTCACCATATGGTTTTGCTCAGCCTGGATTTTCACAAGCATTCGAAGCCTGTCCCACACTGCAATGTTGCACGGCCTGACCAATTGGCATTGATATTGAGCACAGCCTGAATCGATGATGTAGGCAAGCGCGCTATATCTTGTATGCGACGTTGAGTATGATAACGATCGTTCTCTGGCTTTTACATCGGATTGCTGGATTGATTAAGTTGTTCGTCCCTATTATTTTTGGTCTGATGCTGTCAATCAGTGGCTGGGCCAATAAGCTCCCAGGCGAGCCTCCGGTCCGCACCTTCTCCATGGCCGAGTACCAGAGCAACGTCCAGAATTGGGGTGCAGCCCTCGGGCCGGACGGGTTGATGTACGTCGGCGGCGGCATGGGCCTGCTGGAGTATGACGGCGTGCGCTGGACCCGGCACGATACGCCGAACAATTCGCGCGTCCGCGTGATGCATGTCCAGGACCAGGAGAACGAATCCTTCCGCATCTGGATCGGCTCCACCAACCAGTTCGGCCATTTCCAGAGAGATTCAACGGGCGCGATGGCCTACCAATCGATCAGCGACCGGCTGCCCGAGGGCGAGCGCGATTTCGGCGATATCCGCGACGTGGTCGAAGTCGACGGCGCGATCTACTTCTCCGCCCTTCGCCACCTGTTCCGCTGGGATGGCGAGACGCTGCGGAAAAAATCGAATTGGGACGGCATCTTCCGCCTGATGACTGCGGCAGAAGACCGCGCACTGGTGGTCGTCCGCCAGCGCCTGCATGACATCACCGGCCTGGACTGGACCGACGACACGCCGCCCCCGCCGCTCGTGCGCTGGCGCTGGGATTCGCTCGGCGACCGCGGCCAGCGCATGACCTTCATGGAGCCCTGGCCCGACGGCCGCATGCTCTACGGCACCTACGACCACGGCCTGTTCTGGCTGGGCGAGGGCGAGCCCGAAGCCTTCGACGTCGCGCCCGGTGCCGGCATTGACCTGACCACCGCCTGGCCGTACATCGCGCAGCGCCGTGACGACGGCAGTCTCCTGCTCGCCACCCGCAACATCGGCCTGCTGCACCTGGATGAAGATGGCCGGTTGATCGAACATATCAGCAGCAACAACGGCCTGCCGATGGACGTGATCAACGGGCTGGCCGAGGATGGACAGGGCGGGGTCTGGCTGCCGCAGCAGGGCGTCATCACCCGGGTGGCGCTGGATGTGCCCGGCCTCGATCAACCGATCCGCACCTGGGGCGACGCCGCCGGCCTGACCCAGGCGCGCGGCATGGCCGAACACGACGGACAGATCGTGCTGGCGGTCGGCGGCGGACTGGTGCGCCTGGAAACGGCAGGCACCGATACCGCGCGCGCCGAACGGCTCGATAGCCCGATGATCGAAGCCTGGGACGTGATCTCGGCCGAAGGCCAGCTACTGGCCGCCGGCAGCGAAGGCGTCCACCGCCTGGCGCACGATCCGGAGACCGGCGAGTTGCTCGACCACGAGCGACTGCTTGCCGATCACTATGGCTACCGACTCACGCCGTCGCGCTTGCAGCCGGTGGTGTACGCCGAGCTGGAGCGTGGCCTCGGGCTGCTGGTCCAGGACGACCAGGGGAACTGGATCGCCGACCCGACGCTGGACGACGGCCGCGTCGCAAGCATCGATCACCGCGTCCACCACGTGGCCGAGGACACCTCCGGCCGCGTCTGGGTGGGGACGGTGCTCAGCCGTTTCTATGTGCTGGAGTGGCAGGGCGACGAGCTCGTGCAGGTCGCCGAGCTCGGCCCGGACGAGGGCGTGCCCGAAGGCTATGCCTGGCCGTTCATGCTCGGCGATCGGCTGGTGCTCGGCACCTTCGATGGCGGCTATCGACCGGTGCTCGATGAGTCCGGCGACGTCGTTGGCGTCGAACCCGACCCGGACTTCAACAACGATGCCTTGGGCGAGCCGCGCGGCATCTACAAGATGGCCAGCCCCGATGGCGAACGCGTGCTGGCCGGCATCGGCGACGGCGGTGCGCTGCGCTTCGGCCGCATCGACGAAAACGGCGCCTTCGAATGGCAGCCGCAGTCCGTGCCCGGCATCGAGGTCGGGCAGAACGATTTCATCCAGGCCGACGATCGGCATGAACATCCCGGCGCCTGGGTCGGCCGCGCACCCGGCCTCGTCCGGCTGGGCTGGCCCGAGCCGGACAGCGGCAATACCGCCGCATTGAACGTCACTCGCGCGGGTTACCCCGAACAGGACGACTGGCCGCGCGGCGGTCCCGGCGGCGCGCCGTCGCTTTCGGACGATCGCCTGCCGTTCCAGAAAGGCTCGCTGCGCTTCGAATATGCCTTGGCCGAGTACGGCCAGCCCGACGCCCACGCCTACCGTGTCCGGCTCGACGGCCTGGACAGCGCATGGTCGCAGTGGACGGACGAGACCCGCCGGGACTACACCAACCTGCCCGGCGGCAACTACGTGTTCCAAGTCCAGGCACGCGATGCGCTGGGCCGCGTGTCCGAGGCCGCGCCGCTGACCTTCTCGGTCGCGCCGCCCTGGTATCTCGGCGCGCCGATGCTGGCCGTCTACGCCGCCGCCGCGCTCCTGTTGTTGTGGTTGGCGGCCTCCTTCGGCCGGGCCCGGAGAGAACAGCAGCTCGTCGCCCGCCAGCAGGCACTGGAAGCGCAGGTCGCGGATCGCACGCGAGAGGTCCGCCGCCAGGCGCGCGAGATCCGCCAGATCAGCGACGCCCGCGCCGCGTTCTTCGCCAACGTATCGCACGAACTACGCACCCCGCTGACCCTGACCCGCGCCCCGCTGGAAGAGTTGGCGCGCGATGTTCAGAATCTCCAACCAGCACAGCGCCAGCACCTCGACATGGCACTGCGCAACACCGAGGCCATGCAGTCGCTGATCGGCCAGGTGCTCGACCTGCACAAGCTCGACGCCGAGCGCATGCCATTTCACCCGGTCCGCGCCGACCTTTCTGCAGCGGTGACCTCCACGGTCCAGCGCTTTGCCGTGCACGCAAAGTCGAAGGGCGTTGACCTGGTCGTCGAAGGTGCCGACCGGCCCGTTTCAGCAGCGTTCGACGCGGGCCACATCGCCACCGTAGTTACCAACCTGGTCTCCAACGCGCTGAAGTTCGCGCCACAGGGCTCGACCGTGCGCGTGGTGGTCAGTGAACAGACGGGTACAAACAAGCATTGCCAGGCGATCGAAGTCATCGATGCCGGACCCGGCATCGCCGAGGCTGACCGGGAGCGCATCTTCGAGCGCTACCAGCAGGCCGATGCCACGCCGCAGGGAGGAACCGGGATTGGCCTGGCGCTGGTTCGCGAACTGGTCGAGCTTCACGGCGGCGAAGTCCGCGTTACCGAAGCCGAGGGTGGCGGAGCGTGGTTCCGGGTCGAACTGCCAGCGCGGTCCGAGATTGTTGAAACGGCGGTCGAGAACGCCGTTGAAACAGACTCGCCGGGCGTGGGCGACGAATTGTTTGCTGCGGGCATCACCGCTGGAAACGTATACGCACCCGCCGGGGAACTTGCCAATGGCGAAGCGGACCGCCCGACCGTCCTGATCGTCGACGACAACGCCGAACTTCGAGGCTTCCTTCGATTACGGCTGGGCCGTGCCTACCGCATCGTCGAGGCCGGCGACGGCAAAGAAGGCCTCGAGCAGGCAAGAACGGTCATCCCCGACGCCATCGTCACCGACGGCATGATGCCCGAGCTCGATGGCCTGGGCATGACCCGGGAACTGAAGTCCGACCCCGAGACCGACTTCATCCCGGTCCTGATGCTCACCGCCCGCGGTGGGCCCGATGCCGTCGTCCGCGGCATGCAGGCCGGTGCCGACGATTACCTGGCCAAGCCCTTCGACAGCGCCGAACTCGCGGCGCGGATTGCGGGGTTGATTGCGTCGCGGCGTCGCTTGCGGCAGCGCTTGGCGGAGCATGCGAAGCAGGGCGTCGAAGCGCAGGTCGAGCAGACGGAAGATCCCTTTGTCGGCAAGGCGCGTGCCGTGCTCGTCGAGAACTTCACCGAGCCCGGCTTTTCCGTGCGGGACTGGGCCGATTTGATGCACATGGACCGAACGACGTTATTCCGGAAGTTCAAGGCGGTGGTGGGGCGGTCACCGGACGAAGCGCTACGGGAAATGCGGCTGCAGCGGGCGGCAGAGTTGTTGCGAGCGAAGGCGGGGAATGTGGCCGAAGTGGCGGATGCGGTGGGGTTTGCGAGTGTGAGTGCGTTTTC
>CAKZPB010000010.1 GCA_937138395.1 uncultured Pseudomonadota bacterium | reverse complement strand
GCGGGCGGTGCCGCTAGAGCAAGCGACGTTGCTGCAGTCAAACAGCTTGAGGTCGTCGTTGGTGAGGTCGTAATAGCTGATCACCGGCAGGCCGTTATCGCGAATGGCGATGGACGTGGCAAGACCCACGTTGCCGGCGCTGTCCAGCGTGCGGGCCGTGCCGCTAGAGCAAGCGACGTTGCTGCAGTCAAACAGCTTGAGGTCGCTGTTGGTAAAGTCCCAATAGCTGATCACCGGCAGGCCGTTATCGCGAATGGCGATGGACGTGTCAACACCCACGCTGCCGGCGCTGTCCAGCGTGCGGGCGGTGCCGCCAGAGCAAGCGACGTTGCTGCAGTCAAACAGCTTGAGGTCGTCGTTGGTGGTGTCCCGATAGCTGATCACCGGCAGGCCGTTATCGCGAATGGCGATGGACGTCTCAAGACCCACGTTGCCGGCGCTGTCCAGCCTGCGGGCGGTGCCGCCAGAGCAAGCGACGTTGCTGCAGTCCAACAGCTTGAGGTCGTTGTTGGTAAGGTCCCAATAGCTGATCACCGGCAGGCCGTTATCGCGAATGGCGATGGACGTGAAAGTACCCACGTTGCTGACGCCGCCGCCGTCTAGCGTGCGGGCGATGCCGCTAGAGCAAGCGACGTTGCTGCAATCAAACAGCTTGAGGTCGTCGTTGGTGAGGTCGTAATAGCTGATCACCGGCAGGCCGTTATCGCGAATGGCGATGGACGTCTCAAGACCCACGTTGCCGGCGCTGTCCAGCGTGCGGGTCAGACCCAGCGGCAGCACATCACAAATCACCCCACCATCTTCAGCAATGCCCGATAAATAGGTGCCTGCTTCACAGGTGCCGGCGACCCGCCGTTGCACCTGGCTGGTAATGATTTCTGCGGTGCCGATGGCGCCGGGGGCAATCGCCCGCGAATCCACCGCGCCCTCCGCGATCTTGATTGTGGTTACCGAACCGGCGCGCAGATCGGGCGTCGACACCGTGCCGTCTCCGATCTCCAGCGTGCCGACTGCGCCCGGTGCCAGTTTGGCGCGTGTCACCGCGTCGTTGGCGAGCTGCAGGGTATTCACAGCGAACAAGTCGATCGCGCCGCTGGATACCGCGCCGCTCGCAATCACCCGCGAATTCACCGCCCCGTCGTCGATCTTGACGCTTGTCACAGCGCCGTCTTGCAGGGCAGCAGTGTCGATGGCGCCGGTGGCAATCTTCGGCGAGGTGATGTTGTTGTCGCGAATGTCGTTGGTGGTGACGGTCTGGTCGGCAATCACTGCCGTATCGACGGCGTTGTTGGCCAGCTTCTGGCGGGTCACCGCGCCATCCTGGATCGCTGCGGTGTCAACGGCGCCGGGGGCGACGAACAGGGTTTCGACGGCGAACGGTGAAGCGCCGATGCGATTTCGGGGTGCCAGCGTGGTGTAGGCGCCGCCGCCGGACTCGCGGACATCGATCTCCAGCCATCGCGGTGAGGAAGCGAACGGCGCGTCGCCGAAGTCGAGCTGGACGGTGAACACCCCGCCGGTGACGTCGACGGTCTCGCGGGGCAGCTCGCCGCCGATCTGCGCACCGCTGCTCTCGGCATCGAACAACCGGAACACG
The DNA here is from genome assembly GCA_937138395.1 of uncultured Pseudomonadota bacterium. Classification (GTDB taxonomy): domain Bacteria; phylum Pseudomonadota; class Gammaproteobacteria; order Xanthomonadales; family Wenzhouxiangellaceae. Next base: position 23,011 of record CAKZPB010000010.1, on the reverse strand, counting down.
AAGTCGTGCGGTCCGTCGGCCGGGACGCCGGCGGAGCCGAGGCGGCCCTGGAAGGTGAAGGTGGTTTCGGCGTGGGCGGCGCTGGTCAGCAGCAGGGCGAGGATCAGAAGGGCCCCGTGCAACCGGGCGCGATGATTGCGGAAGGACTCGTTCATGGGTTGTCCCCTTCGAAGCCGTCCGCGAACAGCACTTCGCGCTGCGGCGCTTCGACGCTGTCGGGCACCCAGAAACCGGCGAACAGGACGAAGTCGTCGCCCTCGGCCACGCCGGCGGCCGGCTGGCCCAGCGTGGCGTCGAGGGTCCAGTCGCCACCGGCCGACGATTCGCCGCCGGGTGCGATGACCGACTGGTCGAGGGTGAAGTCCTGAGCAAGCGCGGCTCCCGATGCGATCAGCAGTAGGGCGCCGAGGAAATGCCAATTGATTTGTGTGACGAGGATGCGGTTCATGGTCCTTCTCCGTTCATTCGAAGCTGTCGACGAACAGGCCGTCGTCGTCATTGAACACCGCGCCCACCGAGGCCGCCTGGTCCAGCGTTACGCTGCACGTGCCTGTCCCGCCGCACGCGCCGGTCCAGTTCTGAAACGTATTGCCTACGTCGGCGATTGCGGTCAAATCGACCGTCGTCGCCGGGGGAAACGAGGCGCTGCAGTTGCTGGTGCAGTCGATGCCGGCCGGGTTGCTGGTCACGCGACCGGTGCCGGGGCCCTCGAAACGGACCGTCAGGGGCACTTGCGTGGACTCAAAGGTCGCCGTTACGTTGCGCGGCTGGTCCATGGTGACCATGCAGCTGCCGGTGCCGCCGCAGTCGCCGCCCCAGGACGCCAGCTCGAAGCCGGGGTCGGGTATCGGTGCCAATTCAACGATGTTTCCCTCGACGAAAGTAGTGCTGCAGGTGCCGGGGCAAACGATGCCGCCGGGGTTACTGGCGACCGTTCCGTTGCCGAGGACGCTGACCGACAGAGGTTGCGTGGCTTCGACGAATGTTGCTGTGACGTTGCGCACGTTGTTCATGGTCAGTTCACAGTCGGTACTGCCGGAACAGCTACCGCTCCAGCCGGCGAACAGCCACCCGTTGGCCGCCGAGGCCTGGAGCTGGACGCCAGCGCCGTCCTCGAAATAGCCAGTGCATGAAGAGGATGCACTGCAACTGAAATCCATGTCCGGGACTTCGACAATGGACCCGTTGCCGATGACTTCCACAACGAGCGGCCAGACAACCGGATCTTGTTCGAACTGATACTCGACTGCGCCCCGGTCGCATCGTAGCTCGTTGATCTCAGTACCGTCGACCGGTCGGGGCTGCCCGCGTCCGTCGACCGACAGGGAGCCTCCCAGTGTGCCGGAGCAGTCGTCGAGCTCGCCGGAGTCGACTGCCAGTCCGAAGGGATTGGGCATCACGGTCAGTATGTCGAAGTGGTCGATTGAATCGCCCCAGGCATCGAGACCCAGCGTTAGCGCTTCGACAGAGGACAGGTCCGAGGGGGTCGAACCGCACGTATTGCTGCTGTCGAGGTTGTAGCCCTGGGACTGGATGATTCCGCCGTTCGTTCCGACACAGTTGCCGTTGGCATTCTGGTCCCAGCTGGTCTGGATGATATTGCCGAGCAGGCTCAGGGTGCTGTCGTTCACCGACCACAGTGGCGAATCGCGTTCACGACTAAAGCCGTTGTCGATGAAGGTGGAGTAGCGTACCGTGCCGGTGCTCAAGTCACTGAGAGTAATAGCCTGCCCGCGAAGGTTGACCGAGGGATTGATACCTGGATCGCTAGGCCGACCTACATTTCCCACGAAGGTGCTGTTGGTCACGGCTAGGTTGCTGCGGTCAACGCTCAACGCGGGTCCGCTGGAATTCGGCGACGAGTTGTCGATGAATGAGGTCCGCCGAATCGTCGCCAGGCCGGTCGGCGGGCTGCCAATGTCGGAGCCAGCGACCCTGTTGTCGATAAACACCGTTCCCCGAAACGGACCGATGCCATCGACGAATCCTGAGTTGTCAATGAACTGGCTGTCTTCGATAAGAATGCCCCCGTAGCCGATAAGAGTGAGTGCACTGCCGAAACTGGTCTCGTTCGAGTTGTCCCGAAATTCGCTGCGTCGGATCACCAGGGACTGGAAGGCGCGCGAACCTTGCCCGGACTGATTGTTCGCATAGATTGCCGCTCCAGACAGCGCGCGTAGCGAAGTGAATCGACTGTCCGTGATTTCGATCGCGCTGTTGTCGAGAAAACGTCCGTCGCGTCCGCCGACCTGTATGGCAGCTCCTTCACTGATCGAAGCGATGTCGTCGAAATGAACGTCATCGAATTCGAAACGGTCTCCAGCCAATAGGTCGACGGCGGTAAGTGTGACCGGAGAAGCGATCGTCAGGCGCATTCCCTCGATCCGGAAATCGTGCGAGGAATTTCCGAAGTCGACGACAAGAAGTCGGTCGTTATTCGGACGCGATAACGTTGTGGTGTCCGAGCCCAGCCCAATAAGCGTGACGCGTTCCGTTAACTCCAGCGGCCCGAGAGAGGGTGAAAGCGCAATCTCACCGGCCACCAAGATAAAAATGTCGTCGGTTGTTGCCGACGATCCGAACGCGCAGTTGTCGACACCCGTGTTGGTGTTGGCTGATTCGACTGCTTCTCGCAGCGAACAATCGCCGTCGTTGTTTAGTTCATCGCCCAGTGTGTTGACGAAAATGAGGTCGGCGCGGGCGCCCATGCTGGCTAGAAGAATCGCCAGCAAAACACCGATTATGGTTTGATTCCTGGTCATCATTAACTCCAGTCAGGTCAATTTCGTACTAGTGCGAAACCAGTCGCCGGAGCCGGATCCGTCGCGTTGCTGCACGGCGATGGACCGGGCCCAGGGATCCGTGGATCCGGCTCCGGGTTCGTTGAAGTGTGATCAGTCGTTGTTGCCGAGGTCGGTGCCGAAGCCGATGTAGGGGTTGTTGACTGTCGAAGTCAAGTTGTCCCGGTAGCGGATCGATTTCGAATCGTAGAGTTGAAAGCCCACGTGTGCGTTCTGCACCCGATTTTCAACTACCAGTGCAGTGTGAACACCTTCCAGGCCAATGCCAGTACCCGAATACATGGTTTGAACATCGTTGTTTCTAATGGTGTTTACTTCGCTTTCATAGATATAGATACCAAAAATATTTCCGCTTTCGGAGTTTCCTGTTTTCGTGATCTGATTCCCCTCAATCACGCTGGAATTACCAATAAGAAAGATGCCAATATTCCGGCTATTGTGAATTCGCATATTGTCGATACGGTGACTACCATTACAGGAAGTACAACTGTTACCGATCTTGATTCCGATGCCGAAGCAAAAAAGGCTTCCTCCGGTGACTCGTACGTTGTGTTGATCGTCATCCACGAAAACACCAATAATCGAAGGTTCGGTCCGGTCATTTCTGCATAGCAGATCTTTGTTGGGATTGGCGATTGTGTATCCGCGAAAATCAAGTTCCACATGGCTTGATTTCACATGAATCGCTGATTCAGATTGATTCAGATTCACCATGTGACTTCGATCAAGACAGTATTTCCCAGGTTCATTAATCTCGACCGGAAACTGGTCGATGACCTGGCAGTCCTGCGCCAGGGCAGGGTAGGCAAGGCCAAGTAGGCTAATAATGATGATGTGACCGATAATCTTATTCATGCTGTTTCTCCATTCGTTAGTTTTGACGAATCTTCGGCGCAGTTCGCTACCGTGATGCTGTTGTTTTGCACAATCCGTGCCAACCAGGGAGAAATCATTTAAGTCACTGAAATATATAGATAAAAAATATCTTAGGTCGTCTCAATAATGCCAAGTACGAGATCCTGGGTTTGTCTGCGAACCAGCGCTTTCAGGTGCCACGCTTGCGCTTCACGGGCTCACAGCGTATTCTCAATTTTGAGAAGTGCTTTTTCAGGATCGGGACAATGGCTTCATTGGTGTTGACCGCGCACTACACGAGTGGCGATCGTCGTTTTGTGCTGACGGAAGAGAAAAACCTGATTGGCAGTGATGCGAGCTGTGATGTAGTGCTGAACGATCCAACCGTTTCACGTCAGCACGCGTGTTTGCGCCGAACCGGGCACAAATGGTGGCTAGAGGACCTGGGGTCGAGCAACGGCACGAAAGTCAACGGCGATCGGCTCGCTGAGGCTCAACGGGTGGATATTGAGGATGGACTGCAGTTCGGTAATCTGGTCTGTAGCCTGACTCAGGGTCAACAGGATGAAGTAGAACTGGCCGTGCCGGCCCAGACTTTGGTTGATCCACCAACACCGTCTTCCACGAAGGTTGCGGTCGCAACTGTGTCAAGCGACAGACTGACCCGTTTTTTTACTGAAACGCTACCTGCCTTGACGGTGCACTGTGCCAGCCAAGCAACGCCTGACCCAGGTTTCATTGTGGGCGCATTGGTCGAAATTTTTGGCGGCGTTTGGACCCTGTCGCGGAATAACGCAGTACTGGCCGCGGCGGGTGAACGTGATGCTGCGCTCGTGTCTGATCAGGCATTCACGCATGATGACTGCACCTTGAGCTGGGCCTGCAAACAGCCACTTGACGAGTCCATATTTGCCCGTGTAGCCGAATCGGTGCTTGCACTGAGTCGGCTGCAGTCCAATGGTCCGGCGCCCACGCCATCGGTTGGGTTAGATACCGAACACCCACCGCTGCCCGAACCCGCGACCCGTCATCATGGGTTGTTGAACTGTTATCGTCAGGTTCCGCGCGTGGCTCAGTCGAGGCTGAACGTCTTGGTTGAAGGTGCTTCAGGCACCGGTAAAGAATTGTTCGCGCGTTATCTGCACGCCTGTGGACAAGACCGGCAGCCGCTTGTCACATTGAACTGTGCGAGCTTGCCACAGGATCTGCTTGACGCCGAATTGTTTGGTATCGAACAGGGTGTCGCGACCGGTGTCGTCGCACGAGCCGGAAAATTTGAGCAGGCCGATGGCGGGGTCATTTTTCTTGATGAGATTGGCGATATGCACCCGGCAACGCAGGCCAAGTTGCTGCGCGTGCTGCAAGAGCAAGAGGTGTTTCGGGTTGGCGGATCAAAACCACGCAAGGCCAGAATCCAAGTCGTTTCGGCTACCAACCGCAACCTGAAACACCTGGTCGACAGCGGCGAATTTCGGCTAGATCTGTATCATCGTATCGCTGACTGGACAGTGCTGCTGCCCGATCTGCAGGAGCGTATGGTCGACATCGTAAATCTTGCTGCGCATTTTCTTCGCGCAGGTTGTGAAGACATGGGCCATCGCTTTGGCGGGATTTCACGCGCCGCTTTGGAGTGTTTGCAACACTATTCGTGGCCCGGCAACGTGCGCGAACTGGAACGCGAAATGAAACGTTGCGCATTATTCCTTGAAGATGGTGAACCGCTGCGTTCCGATCATCTATCGGATCGAATTCGGGTGGCCCGGTCTGGTGTTGCCGCCGATGGTCCACTGAAAGCCCAGTTGGCGCATACCGAAAAGCGGGCTATAGAGCAGGCCCTGCAGTTGTCCAGGGGCGACGTTGCCAGGGCAGCTGAGCGGCTTGGGGTCGGTAAGTCAACATTGTATCGCCAAATACGCAAGCTGGGTATTGATACAGGATGATGCGATGAGCGGCGACGCCAAGCGCGATACCAACGCCATCGACTGGCATACCGGAGTGCCGTTGGCTAGTGGCAGCAGTGGTGAGGTGGTGCGTGCCTTTTCGCCGGACCTGGGTCGCGATATTGCCGTCAAATATCTTCGAGTGGAAGAGCCGGCCGCCATCCAGCGCATGCTGCGCGAGGCCCGCACTCAGGCCGGGCTCGAACATCCGCATATTCTTCCTGTGCATGCTACTGGCGTCCATCTTGAGCGCCACTACGTGGCGATGGATTTTGTCGACGGTCAGCCGTTTGATCAGGCAATGGCTGATTTGGATGTCGATCACCGCCTGCAGCTATTCGACCAGGTGCTTGATGCAATGACCTATGCGCATGCACGCGGCGTGGTTCATCGAGATCTGAAGCCGGGCAATCTGATGGTCGAAAGACGAGCAGGTGAGGCGCATGTCTGGGTGATGGACTTCGGCCTTGCGCGCAGACCGGAAGACGCAACGCTTACCGTTGCAGGGGACGCGCTCGGCACCCCGGGCTACATGGCGCCGGAGCAGGCTCGCGGAGCGGAAGGTGCCGATCCACGCGCTGATGTATTTTCGCTGGGCGTGGTTTTGTACCAGGCTATGACAGATCGCTTGCCCTACAGTGCCGATACGGCGATGGCACTGGTGATGCAGGCTGCGTCTGGTCAGACTGTTCCGGTCACTGAAATTCGTCGGCGGCTACCGGATGGCCTGGCGCGGATCATCGCGCGCTGCCTGGAGCTCGATCCGGCTCGACGGTATGCCGATGCAGGCGCGCTGCAGGACGATCTGCACCGCTTTCTGCAGGGTCGAACGGTTGATGCCCCGCTCCTCGGGCGCCGCTACCGACTGGCCCGCTGGGCCAGGCAAAATCCGTGGCGGGCCCGATTAGCCGCGGCGCTGGTCGGCAGTGTACTCGTGGGTTTGCTTGTCCTGCTCGTGATCGCTGAGCAGAATCGCCAGGCACTGAATACTGCCAGCGAACTGATTGCGGAAGCGGAACGTGCGCGTGGCGACTGGTATGTTGATCAGTTATTACCGGTGCACGATCAGCGACCCGCTGAACAGGCCGCCCGGGATGCCGTTAACCGGATGGAGCGGCTGCGCGCTGAACTCAGTGGAACCGCCGCAGCGCGGGTCGATGCCGCAATGGCAGATCTGCTGGACGCAATTGGTGAACCCGTTTTGGCGTTTGAACGGGCAAGGCGTGCTTGGCGGGCCGGATTTCAGACACCGTCGGTTGCTGGACGCGCAATACGGGCACGGCTCCGCCAGTTTGGTGCCCGCCGGTTGGAGCTCGGATTGAGTGCCGATCCGAATTCGTTGCCGGAGCTCCTAAGGCAGCTTCGAAGTACGCTCGCCGAGGATGTAGCGCTGTTTATGGATGCAGTGCCTGAAGAGCTCATGCCGCGAATCGATCAAGCGCTGGAGCAGAATACACAAGTGGCTCTGGATGATCGCTCCGGACTACTGACGTCACCTGCCGATTGGCAAGATCGATTGCTGGATCTGCAGCCAGCTGCGGCAATTGCGATCGAGGCTTTGAATGCTGAAGGCGAATCGGCAATGGCAGCCCTCGACCAGGTCGAAGCCAGCCTGACTGAATTGGTCACCGCAGTCCGCTCGTTTCGCCCGGCCTACCGGATGGGCTGTCAGCTTGAGTCTGCGCGCCAGTCGCTGCGCGTCATGCAGTCTGATGCAGCTCGTTCCACGGTTGGCCGCACGTATTGCGATAACGGCTTGATGTTGAATCCGGATGATCCTGAACTGCTGGCATCGTCATCGATGCAGTATTGGCAGCGCGCAAAGGACCTGCGACGGGATCGCAACCCGTTCGAGGAACCATTACGACTTGCGATTGATCAGGCCGAGCGGGCATTGGACATCCAGCCCGACAATATGCTGGCGAAGATTGCGCTGGGCTCGGCGCTGCAGGTTCGGGCGCGGGGTCAGATGGCGGTCGGTGACGATCCGTATCCGACGCTCGAGCGCTCGCTGGGTTTGCTCGAGGCCGTGCATGTTGCACGCCCGAACGATGTCAATGTAATGAACAATCTGGCGGTAATCTGGAGCCTGATTAGTGGGGCCAGGAACGGCGAGGGCGACCCGCGCGGCGCACTCGACGCGGACCGCCAGAGCCTGCAATGGTTGGAACTTGCGGCGCAGGCCGCCCCCGATGACCGGCGCCTGGTTCACAACATGCTGCTGTCGAAGACGTCGTTGATTTATCAAGCGATGTTACTGGGTGAAGATCCCGTCGCTGCCACTGAAGACGCTGTGGCGGGTCTGCAGCGCTTGGCTGATCAGCACGCCGATTATATTTCGCCACTGAATACGCTGGGCCTCGCCTGGTGGACACGGGGCGTGTGGTACGCCCGAACGGGCGAGAACCCAGAGCAGGCGATGCATGCCGCCCGGGCTGCGTTTGATCAGGCCCTGGCGCGTCGTCCAGACTGGGAAAGCCCGCGCATCAATCGGGCCGGCGTCGCCCGGCAGTGGTATGCGCTTTCTGAATCCAGGCCGGACGCAGCGCTTGAGGCAATGGCCGATGCCGCGCTTGCCACCTATCGTGAGCTTGAACCGATCGAGGGCGAAAAGCGCGAGTTCGGTTGCCTGATGGCAGAGGTTCTTGTCGCTCGTGCTCAGTGGATACCGGCGAGTGAAGCGATCGAACTACTGGATCAAGCCTACCGGTTGAGTGACCTGGAGCGGAATATCGAGTGGAGCCATGTCGACTGCAATCGAGCCCGCGCGCATGCGGGCGCGATTTGGGCACGGATGAATTCGAACGCAGCGCCGGTCGACCGCCTGTGGAACGAAACCGTTGCTGCTGTTGAACACTCGGAGGACCCAGGCTTGCTCCATCATGCAGCTGAATTCGCCGAGGCTTTGGATCGCCCCATCCAGGCACAGGCTTGGCGCGAGCGTTTGCCGGAAGTCTTTCGTTAAAACGCATTGTTGAGGATGCAGGCATCGGTATAGCCTGGTCTCGGTTTACCCGTACAAGGCCAGTAAGTATTCACCTGTTCTGGCCGGAAAAATTCCCAATATTGACCCTGGTTTTCTCAATTGCGAGATATCAGGGGCATCCGCGTGTTTTGTTCTCGACGCTGCAAGCGCCTTAGTCTTTGGTTTTTTGCTTTATAAACATTCCCTTATAAAGCTTGTGCCTTTGTGAGCATGAGCCTGGTATGGATTGTGCATACGCATGCACAAATGATCGATAAGGAGCAAGCCCGTGGGTATTCAAACCGTAGATAGTGTCATTCTGTTCAAGTCAATCAAGCAGGGCTTTGGCTGTGTGCTGTTTTCTTTAGCCGCAGGCCTGATGTCGACGGCGGCGGCTGATGATTCGTTAACCAGTCCGCATGAGGTGCAGATCAAGGCCGATGCGCCGTTTCCATCGTTGGTGTACAGCGACCTGTTGAAGTCGATGTCCGATCAGGTTTTTTGGCAGAGTGGACAACTGCGTTTCTTTGAACGTGTTCGCATGACCTTCCTGCCGGAATTTTCGGACCCAAGTCATATTGCTGGCTACAACCCGGACAGCGGCGCGTTTCTGGTCAGTCAAGTGATCGATTCTGGTAGCAACGTCGATCAGACCGTGTTTTGGGAAGCACGTCAGGAAAAATTTCCGATCTGGGCCGGGCAGGCCCGAAACAACAGTGATCCGGATTCGCTCGAACCCGATCAATATCGCCTGGTCTGGACGCTGGACGGACAGGCGTTCTGGGAAATGGATTTCGAGGTGACCAGGTCCGGTGGCAGCAGCGCCTATGAGTCAGGCCACTATCAGCTCGAAGGGCCCTGGGCGCAGTGGGCCTATGTATACGTGCCGAACGGCAATCTTGCCCAAACGCCGACGTTCAATCTGTTTATTCGGGATACGTCAGCCCGGCCCGGGCAATGGACCGATCAGGTGATCGTCATCGAGGCCTACCGGGATGGTGAGCTGGTAGCGCAACATGGCCACAACCCCGGTGCGTCCAGACCGGCCAGCATCGTTCAGGCCAAGCCGTGGTGGGTTGCCCATGAACTGGCTCTGCGCACGGCCGATGATTCTGGTTTCGCGCCGGCCAGCGAGTTGGTCGCAGCAGGTGACTATGAAATTCGAGTAACCATCAACGACGAGACCTGGGGTGTTTATCGCTATTCAAGCCAGGGTGAATGGCCCAGTCTTGAGCGCCAGGATCGCGAAAACAGTGAGCCAAAGCGTTTTCTCGAGGGCCTGACCGACCGGTTCTATGTTGAGCGGGACATGCCTTGAGCGAATGGAGTTCGTATCGTTCAGGCTAGACGTATACGCTGACTTCGCGCGTTTTTCGAAACGTGATTTCCGGATGGCGTTCTTCGGTTAGCTGCAGGTTGACGCGGGTCGGTGCCAGGTAGACCAGCCGGCCGCCGCCGTCTTCGGCCAGATGCTGGATATTCTTGTCGCGGAATTGTTCCAGGTCGCGTTCGTTTTCAGCCGAGACCCAGCGACAGGTCGAGACGTTGACGTTCTCGAACACCGCTTCGCACTTGTATTCGTCCTTCAGCCGATAGGCGACGACGTCGAACTGCAGTACGCCGACCGCGCCCAGCACCAGATCATTGCCGATCAGCGGTTTGAAGAACTGCGTAGCACCTTCTTCCGAAAGCTGGGTCAGGCCTTTGGTCAGGGCCTTGAGTTTGAGCGGGTCTTTCAGCTGAACGCGGCGGAACAGTTCCGGCGCAAAGCTGGGTATGCCGGCAAACTGCAGTGCTTCGCCTTCAGTGAAGGTGTCGCCAATGCCAATTGTGCCGTGGTTGTGCAGGCCGACAATATCGCCGGGATAGGCCACCTCGGCTTCGGCACGGTCGTCGGCCATGAAGGTCAGCGCGCCGTGCGTGCGTTGCTCTTTGTTGATGCGTACATGGTGTAGTTTCATGCCCTTGGTAAACGTGCCGGAGCACACGCGCATGAAGGCCATCCGGTCGCGGTGCGATGGGTCCATATTGGCCTGCACTTTGAACACGAACCCGGTCAGCTTGTTTTCTGCGGGTTCGACTTCGCGACCCAGCGTTGGGCGCGGCTGCGGCGTAGGCGCGTGTTCGACGAACTCATCTAATAAAGGAATGACGCCGAAGTTATTCAGGGCCGAGCCGAAAAACACCGGCGTTTGTTCGCCCTTTAGATAGCGATCGGCATCAAAATCATGGCTGGCACCCATGACCAGTTCGATTTCGTCGCGCAATTCATCGGCCATCTCGCCCAAGGCCTCATCGGCTTCGGCGCTGTTCAAGCCCTTGATAATAATCGGTTCCTGGCGAAGATAGTTTCTGCCGGATTCGTACAGGTGAATCTCATCGCGCAGCAGGTGATAGATGCCTTTCAGGCGTCGGCCCATGCCAATGGGCCAGGTCATCGGCGCACACTCGATGCCCAGTACGGTTTCGACCTCGTCCAGCAGTTCGATCGGCTCCTTGCCTTCGCGGTCGAGCTTGTTGATAAAGGTAAAAATCGGTGTGTCTCTTAGCCGGCAGACCTCCATCAGTTTGATCGTGCGTTCTTCGACGCCCTTGGCGCAGTCGATCACCATCAGCGCCGAATCGACTGCGGTCAACACGCGGTAGGTGTCTTCGGAGAAATCGGCGTGGCCGGGTGTATCGAGCAGGTTGACGATCGCATCGTGGTACGGAAACTGCATCACTGAAGATGTGATCGAGATGCCGCGTTCTTTTTCCATCTCCATCCAGTCCGAGGTCGCGTGGCGTGAGGCCTTCCGCGCCTTGACCGAACCAGCCAATTGAATGGCACCGCCGAACAGCAGGAATTTTTCGGTCAGCGTCGTCTTGCCGGCATCCGGGTGCGAGATGATGGCAAACGTGCGGCGGCGGTTGATTTCTTTGCTCAGGTTGGTCATGTAACTGCTATTGAGTGATGATGACTGCAATTCGATATTTTACTGCTTGGCGAGCAATAACGCTCCCAAACAGCTGCACGATAGTTAGGGTCGCGTCTGAAGCAAAAAATTAAGAAAATCTGCCCGGAGTGGTTGATGCCAAGATCTGTTGGAGTCTGTTCGGCTACGAATTTTTCTGCAGGATCGTAAAAACCAAACTGATGAAAACGGCAAATGCTTGTTATTGTGTGCATTTAATGCTATTTTCTAGCAAATTAAAAACTCATAGAGTGCCTAGAAATGAAATACCTTGATGTGAAATTGTTTATTGCAGCTGTTTTGGGCTTGTTCGCAATGAACACGTACGGTTTAGATCTGTACGTGTTTAATGGCGACTCGGATACAGGATTTATTGTTGATACCGATGCGCAAACTTTCACCTCGTTCGACACAACTGATGCGGACATCGGGTATGCAGTGGCGGTAACTGACCGAGTCATATTGGGTGATCGTGATGATCGTGTTGCTGCAGAATATGATCTGAACGGCAATTTCACCGGCAATACTTTCCCCGGCGGTGGCAATTTTTCTGAATTGCTGGATGGTACAACCAACGGTATCGACGCCAATTATGGAATTGAGTGCTGTGACACGACCATTTCAGTCACCGTGGCAGATTTGAACTGGCAAAATCAATCGGTTCTGTTTGATATCCCATTTAATGGGTCTGGAATTACCTATGACCCGTCAACAGACACGTTATGGGTCAGCACTTTTGACAATGGGGATATCCGGAATTTTTCACTGACGGGTACAGAACTCAGCTCATTTCCGGCTACTGATATCTCTGCTGGCGATGCCTGCTGCATGGCATACGATACTGAAACCGACACATTGTGGATCGGTGAAAATAACACTAATGTGTTGTACAACTACTCGAAGACAGGGACATTGATCGAGTCGATAACCATTCCCGGCTGGGATCCGGGTAATATCTATGGTGCTGAAGCTGTCATGGTTGGCGCATTGCCCGAATCCGTAGCCGTTCCTACGATCAATATTTTCGGAATGTTGCTTATGGCACTGTTAGTACTCGTGGTTGGCTTGACTGTAAAACGAAATCAGCGGTTTAATTAAATTGTGTTAGCCATGGCCCGGTGGTTTCGGGTCATGGCTTCATTTTCTATACAAGCATCCGTCCATCTACTCCCCCTATTTTATAATTCAAAAAGCGCAACACCAACTAGATGCTGATCTCCGGAATCAACTCAGCATTATGTGAGTACATCTGGAACGGAACCGATTGAAGCTGCATGTCCTGATTGATCTGTACCGCAAAGTGCAGGTGTGGCCCGGTCGAGAACCCGGTATTTCCTGACAAGCCGATTTTCTGACCCCGTGCTACTTGCTGCCCCGGGCGAACCAGAATGCCGTCATAGTCGAGATGGGCGTAGATCGCCATACTGCCGTCGTCATGCAGGATGCGAATGTAGTTTGCACGGGGCCCAAATCGGTTCAGGTCATCACCACTTTGATGAAAGTAGCGCGCAAGGTCCATGACCACGCCGGCACGTGCCGCATGCACCGCTGTGCCGACCGGCAGCGCCAGGTCAATCGCGTATCGACTGTCGACGGTTTGGTGACTGAACGTGCCGTAGAAGCCCTGGCCTATCCGCACCGCTTGATCGGCTGCGAGGGGCACTAGGTAGGGGTATTCATAATTCAATTCAGGATTCAGGCGTCCGGGTACAACCACAGTCTCCAGCTGGTATTCCCAGCGCAGCTGCCAATCGTCGGGTGCCAAAGTGACCATGCGGACCCCGCGAGCAGGGATTTCGATACGCGCCGGCAATTCCGGCTCGCTGATCATGTTGAATGACTCGGCGGCCACCACCTCAATCGTGACCGGCCCGTCCAGCCGGTTGGCAAAGCGCCAGACCGGCTGCCCCTGCCGACCGATATTATCCATCCGTACCGGTGATTCCGGCTCGGCAATGGCGTGCTGAATGGTGACATCGACATCCTCTGCCGGGCGTTGGTCGCTCAGGTGCTGGATGCCGTTTTCGTCTTCCCAGAGATACAGATTCTGTGCAAGGGCAAGGCCGCATAAGAGCATCAAGATCACGCTGAAGGCGAGGTTGCTTGATTTACGCATAACGGTCAGGCTGGTCACGGCTTGAGTTTGATGGTCCTCAATAAATTGTGAACATTCACAGATCAGATTCAGGCAATATTATCGGCTATATCACTTGAGAGGTTTATGACACCATGAAGTTCCGCTTTCAGCTTTTCGTTGTATTGTCTATTGCTTTGGCCGTTCTGCCGGCCTTCGCCGATGATCCGATTCCGGCGCGCGAGTTCTTCGAGCGCTCGCTGGTCAAGGATGTCGAGATATCGCCTGACGGCGAGCACGCTGCGCTGACCTTTGAAGAAGGTACCGAAGTGCGCTTGGCCGTCATGAATATCGACGATCAAGAGGTGGTCCAGGGCTTCGAATTCGGCGACAACATGCACGTGCTGGGGTTCTGGTGGGCCAGCAATGAGCGCATCGTCATGGCCGTAGGTGAGGTCACCGGCAGCCTGGATGGCAGCGGCCGTGTCTCCGGCTGGTATGCAGGCAGCATTGACGGCAGTCGCCGGGTGCAGATTTTTGACGGCTCGAACGCGCTATACACCATGTTGAACCCGCTGCCAGATGATGAACGTCACGTATTGATCATGCGTCGATTCTTTGCCGATGGTGGCATGCCCAAGGTGCAGATGCTGGATGTGTTCAACGGTGATCTCGACTATGTCGGGAATCAGCCGGTTGATGACGACCTCGCGGGCTTCCTGGCCGACAATGATGGTGAATTGCGCGCCGCGTTTGCGCTCAAGCAAGGTGACTCCCTGGATGATCGCGAGCTGCGGCTGTATCTGCGCGATACTGGTGAAGAAGAATGGGATGAATTCAACCTGGATTCTGCGCGGCCTGCGCCGAACGTTAACTTCCTAGGCTTTTCGAAAGACAACACCAAGGCCTACATGTACTCTGATCACGATATCGCCGAGGATGCGCTGGGCGGCGTGTTCGAATACGACTTCAGAACCGAGGAATCCAAATTGCTGTTCCGTGATGAACACGTTGATCCTGCCGGCCTGCTGCGTGGTCCGGGTGGTGAGGTGATCGGTGCAGTGACGCGCCAAGCGCAGGTGGAATATTTCTTGTTTGATGACTTGCAGGAGGGTGCTGAACAATCCGTGCGGCAGTTTCAGGGTGTGCTCGGAGCGTTTCCTGGCCAGGATGTAAGCATTACTTCGCGCTCGGAAGACGGAACAAAAAATATTGTCTACGTCCGCAGCGATCGCAACCCGGGCGAATATTTCGTGTTCGACACCCGGGAAAATCAACTTCAATTCCTGATTGCAGCCATGCCGAATCTGCCCAAGGATCGTCTCGTTCCCATGGAGCCGATTGTCGTCACGGCACGCGACGGGCTGGAGCTGCACGGGTTTATTACGCGCCCGGCCGAGCAGAAGCAAAATCTGCCGTTGATCGTGAACGTTCACGGTGGCCCGTTCGGCCCATGGGATGACTGGGGCTACGACATGGAGGCGCAGTTTTTTGCCCATCATGGTTACGCGACCCTGCAGATCAATTTTCGTGGCTCGGGCAATCGGGGTGAAGACTTCCAGCGCAAAGGCTGGCGCGAATGGGGCGGCAAGATGCAGGACGACGTGACCGATGCAACCCGGTGGGCAGTCGAGCAGGGCATTGCCGATCCGGATCGCATCTGTATTTATGGTGGTAGCTATGGTGGCTATGCGACCCTGATGGGCGTCATCAAGGAGCCGGATCTGTACCAGTGTGGCATTGGCTACGTCGGCGTATATGATTTGCCATGGTTTCGCTCGGGCGACGGTAATGATTTCTCCAGCGGCATTCGACGTGAACAGCGCCAGCGGTTTGAGGCCTTCATGTCATCGGCGGTCGGTGAGACGGCCGATGAGCTGATTCCGGTTTCACCAGTGCATAACGTCGAGAAGATCAAGGCTGATCTGTTTATCGTCCATGGCGGCAGCGATCAGCGCGTCGTGGTGGATCATGCCTATCGATTGCGTGACGAACTGGACAAGATCGGTAAGGACTACAAGTGGATGATCAAGGAAGAGGAAGGGCACGGTTTCTTCGACGTCGACAATCGTGTCGATATGTACACCGCCATGCTCGACTTTCTGGATCAGCATATTGGCAAAGAAGCGGAAACCGCTCAGGTATCAAAGCCAGAAGATGCCGCTCGATCCCGGCTCGCTGCACGGGACTGAGACAGACGTTTCATTCGATCGACAACCGGGGCTCAGGCCCCGGTTTTTTTTAACACTCGATGACGTTGACGGCCAGGCCGCCGCGTGACGTTTCCTTGTATTTGGTTTTCATATCGCGTCCGGTTTCACGCATGGTTCTGATGACATGATCCAGGCTGACGCGATGTTTGCCGTCGCCGGACATCGCCATGCGGGCGGCATTGACGGCCTTGACCGCACCCATGGCATTGCGTTCGATGCATGGAATCTGCACCAGGCCACCGACTGGGTCGCAGGTCAGGCCCAGATTGTGCTCCATGCCGATTTCGGCGGCATTTTCGACCTGCCAAAGTGCGCCGCCCAAGGCTGCCGTCAGGCCACCGGCGGCCATTGAACAGGCCACGCCCACTTCGCCCTGACAGCCGACCTCGGCACCGGAAATGGAAGCATTTTCCTTGTACAGAATGCCGATTGCGCCGGCCGTCAACAGAAATTCGATGATGCCGTCTTCGCTGGCGCTATCGATGAATCGTCGATAATAGTGCATGACGGCCGGAATGATGCCGGCTGCGCCATTGGTGGGTGCCGTCACGACACGTCCGCCGGCTGCATTTTCTTCATTGACGGCCAGCGCATACAAGTTGATCCAATCCAGGCTATCCAGGTCATCGCGCTTGGCTCGGGCCTTGAGTTTCTGATACAGATTGGGTGCGCGGCGGATGACTTTCAGACCCCCGGGTAACACACCCTCGCTGGTAATGCCGCGCTCGATGCAGGCTTTCATGGCACTCCAGATGCTGATCAGCCCGCTGCGGATATCGGTTTCGCTGCGCCAGGCTTGTTCGTTGGCCATCATCAGTTCGCTGATACGAAGCTGGTTGGTTCTGCACTGATCGAGTAACTCATCCGCGGTCTTGAAAGGGTAGGCGAGCGGTGTAGTGTCCGCCACGATACGGTCGGCTTCTGCTTCATCGGTATTGACTACAAAGCCGCCGCCGACCGAGTAATAGTCGCGCGTATCCAGCACCGAGCCGTCTTCAGCCAGCGCTGTAAATCGCATACCGTTGGAGTGGTGGGGCAGCATCTGGCGTTTATGAAAGACCAGGTCGCGCCGCAGGTCAATTGGCACCGGGTGGTGATTGCACAAACGCACGGCCGATTCATCCTGAATGGCCTGCATTCGTTCCGGAATATGGTCTGGATTGACCTGATCCGGGTAATGACCTTCCAGGCCCAGTAATACGGCTTTGTCAGTCCCGTGGCCGCGTCCTGTATGGCCCAGCGAGCCAAACAACTCCAGCTTCAGGCGTGCTGTGGCTTCCAGCAAGCCGGCCTGTTGCAGCCGCTCGGTAAAGCGTGCAGCAGCACGCATCGGACCGACCGTGTGCGAACTGGAGGGCCCGATACCGATCTTGAACAAATCAAAGATGCTGACCGACATGATGAATTTCGCTAGGGACTTACAGTTGATTATGCAATGAATTGCAGCTGGTCGTTGGCGTTCGATTGTCGCCTGCGCTAGTGACTATACTGGTCCATCGCAAATGCCGAGGTCGAGCTCATTGAAATATTCTTCCATCCTGTTGCTGTCTTTGCTGATGCTGGCTCAGGCTGTGCTGGCGAGCACGGTCGAGCATCGTCTGGGCGGGACCGCAGAACGCGGCGAACCACCATTGGCCTGTGGTGATCTGTCCTACGACGACGGCACGGCCGAAGACGCAATCTTCTTTGGCGGCGGCGATGCCGGTCGTCCGAATCATTTTCTTGGCATTCGTTTCGAGCTGGCAGATTTCGGTATTCCGCCTGGTTCGGCCGAAATCACCGGTTTTTGCGTTTCCAATTCGCTGGCTTTTTCCGGCGGACCCTGGCCGAATGAAGTGTTTGTGTTTCGCGATCTGGATGGCGTGCCGGACCTGGATAATCCTCAGCGTAGGGCGACGATGTTGACCGGTGATGGAACCGGTTTCTTTGAAACCGATTTTGATCAGCCCTGGCGACTTGATGAGCCTGTGTTCTGGCTGCTCGTGCGCGGAGATCCGATTCATGACGGCGAGGACTTCAACGTTGAAACGGATCAATCCTCCGAACCCAGCGGGCGCAGCTGGTTAACGGATCGGGGCATTCCGTTCATGATTCAGACCGAGCAGAACCTGATGCTGCGCGCCAATATCCGCGCCGTAGAAGCGGCGGCTGAACCGGTCCCCTCCCTGCATCGTGGGCTGACCTTGTTGTTGATTCTTGTGATGCTGGTTGTTGCCTGCATAGGCCATGCCCGCAGGTTCAGTTCGAGCTGAAAATCCAATGGCTGTTCCCTTGTGAATTGCATTTCGGTTTTAATCAACGTGCTGGCTGAATGAGCTGCTGTAACGGATTTTTCGCCCTGCATTCGTCCAGGGCACAGGACTGGACGCGAAGCGGTCAAAGGTGAAATACTTGCGTTTTAGGTTTTTGGAAGATTTCATGTCCCTCATTTTTTATACCCGTTCAAACTGCGATCTGTGTAGCAAGGCCTATGCACTGATCACCCTGGGTGGGCTCGCAGACCAGATCAAGGCGGTTGATATCGATGAAGACCTTGAGCTGATCCAGCGCTATGGGAATCAGGTGCCGGTGGTGCTGAATGAGCAAACCGGCGAGAAGCTGAGTTGGCCCTTCACTGCCTCACAGATTCAGGAACTGGCCGAATCCACGCCATCCCGCTGAACCGCCCGCTTCAGGACCCCGTATTGAATACGTCTACGTCATTGCTACAGATTGATGCGTCACAGTTGCAGCATGCACTGCTGGCAGGGATCGTGAATGTCCAGGCCCGGCGCGACTGGCTTAATCGAATCAATGTCTTTCCGGTCCCGGATGGAGACACCGGTACCAATCTGCTGTTTACGCTGAATAGCGTCAGTCAACGATTGACCAGGACCCGGCTGCCTGCGCATGGCGATGCCCCGGTTACTCATCTGATGGATGAAGTGGCCGATGCGGCGCTCGATGGCGCGCGCGGAAATAGCGGTGCCATCATGGCCCAGTTTTTTCATGGCATGAGTGAGGCCTGCAGTGACCGCAGCGCACTGGACGCCAAACAGCTGGCCAGCGTGACTCATGCCGGCGCCATGGCGGCCTGGTCGGCCATGTCCAAGCCGGTAGCCGGTACCATGCCAACGGTGCTCGAAGATTTTGCCGACGCCCTGGTGTCCGGTGTTGAAGACGGTATCCAGGATATTCGTTTACTGTTCAACGCGGCCAGAAAAACCGCACATCAATCGCTTGCCAATACACCCAATCAGCTGCCGGTACTGAAATCTGCCGGAGTGGTCGATGCCGGGGGGCAGGGTTTTGTCGACATGCTCGATGGTATCTGGCGCTATATCCGCAGCGGCAAGACCGGCGCTCCGGATATCGAAGCCGGCGTTATTGAAGAAAGCCCTGAATTTGCCACCGACTATGCCGTTGATGAGAACTATCGTTACTGCACGGAATGCCTGATCGAAGGCGAGGATCTGGCGGTTGATCAGTTGCGTTCTGAACTCGATCAGCTCCCGGCCGACAGCCTGGTTGTCGCTGGCGGTGGGCGGCGAGCACGCGTGCATATTCACACCGATCGGCCCGGCGAAATCTTCAAGCTGTGCGCCAATTTCGGTGAGGTTCGCCAGCAGAAAGCCGATGACATGACACGCCAGCATGGCCTGTTGAATCAACGCGGGCGAACTGCCATCGTGACCGATTCGGCTGCAGATCTGCCGCTGTCAGAAATTGATCGTCTGGGCATACACAGTGTGCCGCTGCGGTTGTTTTTCGGCGAGACCGAGTACCTCGACAAGCTGTCGATGACACCATCGGCGTTTTACCGCATGCTCGATGAAGATCAGCCGCATCCGCAAACCTCGCAGCCGCCGCCGCGCGATTTTCGCCGGCAGTATGAGCTGTTGACCAGCCACGGGCATGATGTGCTGTCGATTCACGTCTCTGGTCAGCTCAGTGGCACGCTGCAGGCGGCTCAACACAGTGCTGAGCGCAACCACCAGAGTCGAGACCCTTCAAGCGAACCGTCCAATGAGCAGCGCGAGGTCAGGACCTATGACACGCGCAATGCCGCCTGCGGACAGGCCTTGATGGTGTTGTATGCAGCAGAAGCCGCGGCGAACGGGCAGTCCATTGAGCAGATTGTCAGTGCGCTCGATGAGCTGTCGCCAAAAACCCGGACGTTTGCATTGACCCGCGATTTGAGCTGGGGCGTGCGTGGCGGCAGGGCCAAACCGTGGATGGAAAAAATGGCGCGCTACCTGAGGCTCAACCCGGTGTTGGCCAACTCCGTCGACGGCCGCTTGACCGCGCGCGGTGTGATTCCGGGCCGGACCCATGCCGTGAAGCGCTTCGGTCATTTCCTGCTGCGTCGAATGGATCGGGGCGAAGTGTATCGGGTCTTGATCAGCCACAGCGATGCTGAATCAGAAGCCAGGGCGCTGCGCGACCAACTGCTGACCGGCCATCCGGAAATTGATGCGTGCTGGGTCGAAGAAGCGAGTCCGGCGGTTGGCGTCCACGCCGGGCCCGGCAGCCTGATTGTTGGAATTCAGCCCTGGCAGCCGCCGGAGAAGGCGAAATAATATGCTCGATCTGGCCTGGATGGCAGTGCTGTCGTACCTGATCGGGTCGCTGTCCGGCGCGTTGATTCTTGGCTATGTGCGCGGCATCGATATCCGCAATCAGGGTTCCGGTAATGCAGGGGGCACCAATGCACTGCGCACGGTGGGCTGGTTATTTGCGCTGATGGTCGTCGTCATTGACATCGGCAAAGGGGCGCTGGCTGCTGCGCTGGTCTATCTGATACCACCGGTATTGTCCGATCCCCTCCCGTCGACCAGCGTGGCCTCGGTGTGTGCTTTCTGTGCTGTTGCCGGCCACGTCTGGCCGGCGTACTTCGGGTTTCGGGGTGGCAAAGGTGCCGGCACCGCCGTCGGCGCTGTGGCCGTTATTGCACCCTGGTGCATTCTGCCCATGTTGCTGGTCTGGCTGGCGACACTGCTGGGTACCGGTTTTGTAGGCCTGGCTACAGTGCTGGCGGCACTCAGTCTGGTGCCTTCAATGCTGCTGTTCGGGCCCCAGCCGCTGCCGTTGGCGTTGACCGTACTGGCCATTTCGCTGGCCGCCTTGCTGGTGTTCACTCACCGCAGCAATGTGTCGCGCCTGCTACAGGGCAATGAAAATCGGTTCGAGAAAGCGCGCGTGTTCAAACGCAAGAATAAATCGTCTTGAGTCTTAGGGGAACTCGCGATTCAGTTCTGTCCGTTCAGCGGCCCCAGCGTTGCCAATACAGCCGCTGAGTGTTTCCGCTGATGTTCAGTCTGGACATTCATACAACGGTGTATCGATGATGCCAGTCGATTCAGAGTCAACATCGGATCTTGAACCACCCGGTAACGCAAGATCATTGCATGGCGCGTTTATTCACAAGGCACTGCATGCGGTGGGGTTGAGCCTGGAGCTGCTTGCGGAAATCGATTCAACCAATAAGGTGCTGGCCGGCGCAGGTCATCGCCATCGTCACTTCGTGCTGGCCGAACATCAAACGTCAGGTCGGGGCCGCAGGGGACGGGTCTGGATATCGCCTCCCCATTCAGGGCTTTGCCTTTCATTTGGCTATCGGTTTCGTTGTCCGATGAGCGCTTTGGGTCCGCTGGGTCTGGCAATGGGCATTGTCGTGGCCGAAGTGTTGAATGAACAGGTGGGCCACATGGCCATCAAACTGAAGTGGCCCAATGATTTGTTATTCAACGGAAAGAAACTGGGCGGACTGCTGGTGGAGGCGCAGCCAATCGGATCGAGCGCGGTCAATGCGGTCGTTGGGCTGGGATTGAACGTGTGCTTGCCGTTGCGGGTTTTTGGTTCTGAAGCGGCGCTTGCCGATGCTGCCGAAGGTCGCGGCTGGACAGATCTGCAGGCCGCAAGCGAACAACCGCTGGATCGGAGTCAATTGGCGGTTCAATTGGCAATGGCACTGGATCGGGCATGCAATGAGTTTGAGCGCAATGAGTTCTCTGCTTTTATTGCACGCTGGTCAGCTCTCGATGCTTTATGCAGACAGCGTGTGATCGTGCAGCAGGATAATGGCAGCCAACAGACCGGCGTTGCCGCCGGAATTCGAAGCGATGGTGCGCTTTGGCTGGATACGCCCGATGGCCGTGTCGCACTTCAGTATGGCGAGGTATCGATTCGTCGCGGCTGACGATTTCGACGAGCGGTTATCGTTGCTTGCTGCGGCCTCGGCAGGAACCCAGTCAAACCAGTGCCCGAGTGGGTATGGCAATCGAACGGGATGTGCAGCAAGCCAATCAAATCGAAGATAATCGGGCGTCAATCACACCTTCCGTGCCGTCTTGTTCTAGACTGGCCCGGTATGGCGGACCCATTGTTGTAAATTCAAACTGCACTCGCACACCAAGATGAAACGCTGGTATTGGATCGTTACTGCGCTGCTTCTGCTCAACCTTGTGTTGTTCGGGCTCAATGCCATGCAGCCCGATCAGACCGACGTCCTCCCGCCTGCAGCCGTTCAAGCATCAGCCAACAACGACATTCGCCTGGTCAATGAAATCTGGTCAGGCGGTGACGAGTCGACCGTTCGCTGCTTTACCGTAGGCCCGATGCCTACGCTGGTTCAACAGTCACGAGCTGAAGATCGTTTGCGCCCGTTTGCCAATGAGGTCCGCCTTCGACAGACGACAGCCGACCGTGACCGCGGCTGGTGGGTGTTTCTGGTGGCTGGCGATCGCGCAGCCGCTCTGCAGATGGCCCAGGAGCTGGCACGAAAGGGCATCGACGACTATTTTGTGGTTGCAGATGATGACCAACCGGATGCGGTCTCGCTTGGGCTATTTGAAAGCCGGGACAATGCGCGACAGCGATTGGCTCAGATTCGCGCTATGGGGCTGGATGCACAGTTAGCCATTCGACGAGAAGATGCCCCTCAATTCTGGGTCGACTACAGTATTGAACCCGATCGGCGCTCGCCCTGGCGTTTTATCGCGCGCAGCTCGCCTGAAGCGCGTCAGTTCGAAATCCCCTGTTTTGAAGCCGGTACTGCAGGGGCGTTGCCTGAGCCCTGATTTCGGTTAAAATGCCAACCCTGCAAGCCTCACCATGCCGGCTTAGCTCAGTTGGTAGAGCATCTGATTTGTAATCAGAGGGTCGGGGGTTCGACTCCCTCAGCCGGCACCATATTGAATACCGTTCCGATTGCATGAACTGGTATTGATG
>CAKZPB010000009.1 GCA_937138395.1 uncultured Pseudomonadota bacterium | reverse complement strand
TCAGAGGGCTTGGTCGCGGGCTTGTTGGTATCTGCAGACGCCTTCGGGCCGAGCCGCTTCAGCTTGACTTCCTGGTCCGATATTTCAGGCAGGCGATCGGCCAGTACTTTCGGATCGACCAGACGGTCCGCGCCACCGCTGAGATGGTCGAACACGTCCTTGTAGCTGTCGGTCATTCGATTGACCAGTTGTGCCGTCTCGACGAAGTGATCCGTGACCTGTTCGCGAAATGCCTCATGTTCTTTCTGAATACTGGCCATCGACGACGTGCCCGTATTGCGCTTGCCAAGCCACAGACCGAATCCAACGCCGGCCAGTAATCCGACCATCAATCCAATAATGGCATATGTCCATTCAATGCTCATGGTGATTTCCCTTTGCCTTTTACTTGATTGTATCGCGCACCCAGCTGGTTACGGAATTCAATGCATCGGGCAGTAAGTCCGGCTCGGTGCCGCCGGCTTGCGCAAAATCAGGCCGGCCGCCGCCCTTGCCGCCCACCTGACTGGCAACGTGGTTGACCAGTTCACCGGCACGAAACTGAGCGGACAGATCCTTGGTGACGCCAGCCACCAGCCGGACACGCCCTTCCGATACGGTCGCCAGGACAATGATTGCAGAGCCCAGCTTGGCTTTGAGTTGATCCACCGTGCCGCGCAGATTGTTCGGGTCCACACCGTCGAGCCGCTGACTGATTACGGCAATGTCACCGACTTTTTCGACCGCATCGGTCAAATCTGCACCTTGTGCGCTGGCCAGCTTGTTTTTCAGTCGATCCAGTTCCTTCTCCAGGGAACGCGAGCGATCGAGCAGGCTTTCGACGCGCTCGCTCAATTGTTCCGGCGAGGCTTTAAGCTGACCGGCAGCGTCTTTCAACGTCTGATCGATCTGCTGGACCCACTGCACGGCCTGCCGACCAGCTACGGCTTCGATCCGACGCACCCCGGCTGAAATGCCGCTTTCCGAGATGATCTTGAACAGCCCAATATCCCCGACGCGGTCGACGTGAGTCCCGCCGCACAGCTCGGTTGAGTAGTCGCCGAACTGAAGTACGCGCACGCGATCGCCATACTTGTCACCGAAAAAAGCCAGCGCGCCGGCTTCGATCGCATCATCAAACGCCATTTCAGAGGCCGACGAGGCGGCATTGGCCTGGATCTGTTCATTCACCAGGGTTTCGATCTGCCGAATCTGTTCAGCGTTCAATGGCTCGAAGTGGGTGAAATCGAAGCGCAGCCGGTCGGGTGCAACCAGCGAGCCTTTCTGCTCGACATGTTCGCCCAACAGCGAGCGCAGCGCCGCATGCATCAGGTGCGTGGCCGAATGGTGCCGTACTGTATCCAGGCGGCGCTGATGGTCAATGCAGCCGTCGACCTGATCACCAACCCGGAGCTGACCATCGATCAACGTGCCCTGATGCCCGTGATAAACACCGGCCACCTTGCGCGTATCCTGAACCTGGAATTCGATGCCATCGGCCGTCAATCGTCCGGTATCGCCCACCTGACCGCCGGATTCGGCATAAAACGGCGTGCGGTCCAACAGCACCAGGGCGTCCTGACCAGACGAGATCGAATCAACCGCAGTGCCGTTTACCAGGATCGCGATGACGGTGGCCTGCTGGACTTCCTCGGCGTCGTAGCCGATAAACCGGTTGTCCGGCAGATCGGCCAGCAGCTCAGCCGATATGTCGTCCTGAACAGCGAACTTTCCGCCAGCCCGAGCCTGTTTGCGCTGCACCTGCATGGCCTGTTCAAATCCATCCTCATCGACCTGAAGCTCGCGCTCGCGCGCAATATCACGCGTCAGGTCAATCGGAAAGCCATAGGTATCATACAGTTTGAACGCCACATCACCCGGGATCCGAGGTCGATCCAGTTCGGCAATCACCTGTTCAAGCAGCTTCATGCCCTGCTCCAGCGTCTCGCCAAACCGCCTCTCCTCGCGGCTGAGAGCATCGACAATCGATTCGCGGCGGCGCTCCAATATGGGATAGGCTTCGCCCATCGATTCAATCAGCGGATCGACCATGGCAGCAAAAAATGGCTCGCTTCGACCCAGTTTGTAGCCGTGACGGATTGCGCGGCGAATAATGCGGCGCAATACGTAACCCCGACCTTCATTCGACGGCAGCACGCCATCGGCAATCAGAAAGGCGCAGGCGCGAATATGGTCGGCAATGACCTTCAGGGATGGGTGCTTCAGGTCATCGATACCGGTACAGCGGGCGGCAGCCTGCAGCAGATGCTGAAAAAGGTCGATGTCGTAATTCGAGTGCACACCCTGCAGCACCGCAGCCAATCGCTCCAGGCCCATGCCGGTATCGACGCAGGGGCTGGGCAACGGTTTCATGCTGCCGTCCGCAGTTCGATCGAACTGCATGAAGACCAGATTCCAGATCTCGACGTAGCGATCACCATCTTCTTCCGCTGTCCCCGGAGGCCCGCCCGGCACATCAGCGCCATGGTCGTAGAAAATTTCTGTACAGGGACCACAGGGGCCGGTATCTCCCATGGCCCAGAAATTATCGCTTTCGTACTGCTTGCCCGGCTTGTCGCCAATACGCGATAGTCGCGCAGGATCGACGCCAATGGTTTCCAGCCAGATCCTGGCCGCTTCATCATCCTGCTCGTACACGGTGACCCAGAGTTTTTCCGGCGGCAGTCCGCAGACCTCGGTCAGAAAAACCCAGGCGTACTGGATCGCATCCTGCTTGAAATAGTCGCCAAAGCTGAAATTTCCCAGCATTTCGAAAAACGTATGATGGCGGGCCGTATAGCCGACATTTTCCAGATCGTTGTGTTTTCCGCCCGCGCGCACGCAGCGCTGTGAGCTGACCGCGCGCCGATAGTCGCGCGACTCCGAGCCCAGAAATACGTCCTTGAACTGCACCATCCCTGCATTGGTAAACAACAGGGTCGGATCATTACCAGGCACCAACGGGCTCGATTTGACCACCCGATGGTCTCGTTCGGAAAAGAAATTCAGAAAGGATTGGCGGATTTCAGCAACGGTATTCATGCATTAAAGACTGATTCGATGACGAGGTTCAATATAACGGAATTATCGCTGATCGGACGCCGACCGGGCCCTTAAAATCTTCGAAAAATGGCTCGATCAGCTGCCCTGTTGCCGTTTCAAGCGATACAACCAGTCCAATGCTTCACGCGGGCTGAGTTCGTCCGGGTCAATCTCATCCAACAGCTCGCGCAAGGGATCCGGTTGACTGACGGGTGGTTCACCGCGGGCGGATGAAAACAGACCAAGCTGCGGTGATTGACTGGCTTCGGCCTGTTCTTCGAGCCGCGAAAGATGTGTTCTTGCCAGACTGATGACCGGCTTCGGTACGCCGGCCAACCGGGCTACCTGCAAGCCATAGGACTGGCTGGCAGGGCCCTCGCGCACGCTGTGCAGAAACACGATCCGCTCACCGTGTTCCTTCGCGTCCAGATGCACATTGACAATGCCTTCGTGGTCATCAGCCAGTCGTGTCAATTCAAAATAGTGCGTGGCAAATAGCGTCATCGACTGCACGCGCATGGCCAATTCGGTGGCAACCGCCCAGGCCAGCGCCAGGCCGTCGAAGGTCGATGTGCCGCGACCGATTTCATCCATCAGCACCAGTGAATTGCGGCTTGCGTTATGCAGGATATTGGCGGTTTCGACCATCTCGACCATGAACGTCGACCGGCCACGCGTCAGGTCATCGCCGGCACCGATCCGCGAAAAGATCCGATCAATCGGTCCGCAGCGAAATTGTTGCGCCGGCACGAAGCTGCCGGCGTGAGCCAGCAACACAATCAAGGCCACCTGACGCATATAGGTCGACTTGCCGCCCATGTTGGGCCCGGTCACGATCAGCATGCGTCGTTCCGGTCCGAGCACACAATCGTTTGGTATGAAGGGCTGGTCCTGAACCTGCTCTACAACCGGATGACGACCCTCGATGATTTCCAGCCCTGCGGCTTCGGTCATGTCCGGTCGACTCCAGTTCAGCGTTTCGGCGCGTTCAGCAAACGTCGCCAGCACATCCAGCGTCGCCAGCGCACGGCTGATGGAGGCCAGACGCCCATGCTGTTCAGCCAGCTGCTGCACGATCTGCTCATACAGCTGCTTTTCCCGGGCCAGGGATCGCTCGCGCGCGGACAGCACCTGGTCTTCATGCTGCTTCAATTCTTCGGTAATGTAGCGCTCGGCATTCTTGAGTGTCTGACGACGGGTGTACTCTGCTGGCGGATCTTCGCTGCGCGCCTTGCTGATCTCGATAAAGTAGCCATGCACGCGGTTATAGCCGACCTTCAGGGTCGGGATGCCGGTGCGTTCGCGCTCGCGCTGTTCATAGTCCTGAAGAAAATCATCGGCATTGGTGCTCAGACTGCGCAACCGATCAAGCTCGTCGTCAAAGCCATCGGCAATCACACCGCCGTCTCGAATGACCACCGGCGGATTATCCACGATGGCCTGGCCGAGATAGTCGGTCAGATCGCGGCTGGGCGGAATCTCATCAATCAACGCACGCAGTGCGACGGACTCGACCGATTCGAGTCGCTGCAGCACATCGGGCAGCCGCAGCAGGCCGCTTTGCAGCGTCGACAGGTCGCGCGGGCGCGCGCTGCTCATCGCAATCCGCGTCACGATGCGCTCCAGGTCACCCATGCCTGACAGGACGTCCTGCAGTTGCGGCCACAGTCGCTCGTGCATCAGTTCCTGGACCGCTTCATGCCGGCCTGTCAATTCGTGCTGATCGCGCATCGGCTGAACCAGCCAGCGGCGCAGCTGTCGGCTGCCCATGGGCGTCTTGGACTGATCCATCAGGCCGACCAGCGTGTGCTCACGCCGCCCTTCCGGGTGCTGGTCGATTTCCAGATGCCGTCGAGTGGCGGCATCAAGCAGCACGTGTTGATCGGGCTGTTCGAGACTGAAATGGTTGATGTGCGGCAGCTCACCGCTGACCATACTGCGCGCATAGCCGATCAGGCCGCCGGCTGCGGTCGTCGCTGCGTTGGCCTGGTCGACGCCATAGCCCGACAAATCCTGCACGCCGAGTTGCTCGCACAATCGATTCAGCGCAGATTCAACGTCGAACTCCCAGTCGGGTCGCGCCTGGATCGCAATGCCGTCGTCCAGCAGTTCGCGCAGGCCGGATTGTTCAGGGATCAGGATCTCAGCCGGTCTCAGGCGCTGCAATTCGGCGTGCACCGCGCCGTGATCGGCCACAGCGGTCGCGCACAATCGGCCCCCTGCAAGGTCCAGCCAGGCCAGACCAAAGGCTTCGCTGCCGGCATTTTCTGAAGATACTACTGCCGCAAGCAGCCGGTCATGACGCTCTTCAAGTAACGTTTCATCGGTCAACGTGCCGGGCGTCACGATGCGGACGACTTTGCGTTCCACCGGGCCCTTGCTGCTGTCCGGCTCGCCGACCTGTTCGCAGATTGCGACTGACTCTCCCTTGCGCAGCAACCGCGCCAGATAACTGTCGACGGCGTGGTACGGCACGCCTGCCATCGGAATGGGCTGGCCGTCCGACTGGCCGCGGGCAGTCAGCGTGATATCCAGCAGCTCAGCCGCGCGCCGCGCATCGTCATAGAACAACTCGTAGAAGTCACCCATGCGAAAAAACAATAGAATGTCGGCGTAGTCAGCCTTGATGCGAAGATACTGCTGCATCAACGGCGTATGCTGAGCGCGCTTGGCCTTGGTCATGCAGAATTGGCGATCGTTTCAGAGCGAAATAAATGGACGTCGAGTTCGGATTAGAGCCATCAATCGGCTATCGGCTCATGATACCTTGGCGGCAACTCAAACAGCGCACTCGCATTCCAGACTGAATTGATGAGCCCATCGCCCCCGCACACCCTGCCCTACGAGTGGTCCGATCAATCGCTCGGCATGAAGGCTTTTGCAATCGCCACGGAATTGAAGCGTTCCGGTCAGCGCATGGCCACGGCAGAATCCTGCACCGGTGGCTGGATTGCCAAGTTATGCACTGATCTGGCCGGCAGCTCGAACTGGTTCGAATGTGGCTGGGTAAGCTACTCGAACGAATCAAAACAGCATCAGCTGGGCGTCACTGAAAGCGCCCTTGCTCGGCATGGCGCAGTCAGCGAAATCGTTGCGGCGGAGATGGCGTTAGGCGCACAGCAGCGGGCCGGCTGTGACCTGGCGCTGAGCGTCACGGGCGTTGCCGGCCCTTCCGGTGGTTCTCCTGACAAACCGGTCGGTCTGGTCTGTTTTGGCTGGGTGGGTGCTGACCTGCAGCCGGAAACAGAATCGCAATTATTCAACGTCGAGCGTGAAGGCGAACTGGCACGCGAGTGGATTCGCCGGGCGACCGCAGCGCATGCGCTGGATGGCCTGTTGCAGCGCTTGCGCTGACCATCCAAGCCAGCGAAGCGCGATTATCAGCTTTTGATAAGGCGATGAGTACAATCGATCAAGACATCAGGCATTGCGGCTGAGAATCCAGCTACATATTGGGTAGGAAATCGACTCATCCGCACAATAGACAGTGGTCCAATGACCGGCCTGTGAGATACTTCGACCACGCAACCAGAACTGAATCAACAAAGAGCAAAACTATGGACGATAATCGCAAACGAGCACTGACCGCGGCGCTGAGTCAGATCGAAAAGCAATACGGCAAAGGGGCCATCATGCGTATGGGTGATGACTCCGGCCCACGCAATGTACCGGTCGTCTCGACCGGATCACTGGCGCTGGACCTGGCCCTGGGGATCGGTGGCCTGCCACGGGGTCGCGTGGTTGAAATTTACGGCCCGGAATCCTCGGGCAAGACCACGCTCACACTGCATGCCGTGGCCGAGGCTCAAAAGGTCGGTGGCACCGCAGCGTTTGTCGACGCCGAGCATGCCCTCGACCCCAGCTACGCCGAAAAACTGGGCGTGGATGTCGACAACTTACTCGTGTCCCAGCCCGATACTGGTGAACAGGCACTCGAAATTACCGACATGCTGGTGCGTTCAGGGGCCGTCGATATTGTCGTTGTTGACTCGGTGGCTGCATTGACGCCGCGCGCTGAAATCGAAGGCGAAATGGGTGATTCGCACGTCGGCCTTCAGGCGCGACTGATGAGCCAGGCGCTGCGCAAATTGACCGGCAACATCAAACGCACCAACTGCATGGTGATCTTCATCAACCAGATTCGCATGAAGATTGGCGTCATGTTCGGCTCACCCGAAACCACGACTGGCGGTAACGCGCTGAAATTCTACTCGTCGGTCCGCCTGGATATCCGCCGCATCGGCGCATTGAAGCGTGGTGATGAGGTCATCGGCAACGAAACACGCGTCAAGGTCGTGAAGAACAAGATGGCGCCGCCATTTCGTCAGGCGGTGTTCGAAATTCTGTACGGCGAAGGCATTTCGCGCGAAGGCGAATTGATCGAGCTTGGCGTCGAGCACGACATTGTCAGTAAGTCGGGTGCCTGGTACAGCTACGGGGAAGAACGGATTGGACAGGGCAAGGACAATGTCCGCAAATATCTGCTGGAGCATCCCGAGATGGCCGCCGATATCGAACGTCGATTGCGCGACAAGCTGCTGGCTAAAGACGAACCCGAGCCGGAAGCCGATGCAGAAACGGCAGCCGAAGCTGCCAGCTGATTCCGGCTTCGCAGAAGCAGCCAATGGATCCACGCCGATCCGATGCTGACGATCCGGGCGCGGTCCGCGAGGCCGCGCTGAAGCTCTTGAGCCGTCGCGACCATAGCGATCGGGAGCTGACTCAGAAGCTGATGCAGCGAGGTTTCGCTACCGCACAGGTCGAACAGGTGCTATCAGAACTGACCGACCAGGGCCTGCACTCGGAGCAGCGTTTCGCGCAAAGCTATGCCCGGATGCGCGCCAACAAATACTACGGCCCCTTGCGCATCCGGGCTGAATTGGCCGAGCGTGGTGTTGATCGCAACACGATTTCACAGGCGCTCGATGCGCTGGAGCACGATTTCAGCGCCAGCGCGTGCGCGTTCTACCAACGCAAATACCGCACTCCTGCCGGGGATTACCGGGAAAAAGCCCGGCGTTCGCAGGCCATGGCCCGACGCGGATTTACCGGGGAGCAACTACGTGGTGTGTTGGATTGATTCCAGCTGACTTCAATACGCTACTGACATACCTGCAAAACTCGATCACCCTACAAAGGCAGCGGTGGCGTAGAGCGCAAAATGTCAACTGATAAAAAAAATGCATTCGATGAAGCGTCTGGCGATCGATCATTTCACTCCCGACTCATCATCTCCTGACCACCCGCGATCCACTGTGCCCTAAAGCGAATTCCGGGGCGTCGAAACAAACCATTGCACGCGTGCCCGGAATCCTGTGCATTCACATTCCTGGGCTAGCCTCGTTCGACGTTTGAATGGTTGAAGTCTCATCTCTTGCCGGGACCTGCATTTGATTTTTTTTGCAGATAGCAACCATAAATTATTGATAAAAAACAATTTAGGCTAGCCATTTTGTCCGACAAATCCAATCTGACCCAGGGGAGTGTGGGGTATAAGCTGTTTGGCCTGGCCGGACCGATGGTGTTCGGGTTGATTGCGGTCCTATCGCAATCGCTGGTCGACACCTATTTTGTCGGCAAACTCGGCACCACGCAGCTGGCGGCCCTGTCGTTCACGTTCCCCGTCTCACTGACCTTTACCAGCCTGGCCATCGGCTTGAGTGCCGGCGCATCGTCGATTGTTTCACGCGTGATCGGCTCGGGCGATCAACGCCAGGCAAAATGCTGGGTCACGGATGGCTTGCTGTTTTCCGGAGTCATCGCATCGGTTCTGGCCGTCATCGGGTTGCTGACCGTGACCCCTCTGTTTACTGTACTCGGCGCGTCTGAAGAGGCGCTGGGCTTCATCGAGCGCTATATGATGATCTGGTATATCTCGATGCCGTGCCTGGTAGTCGGTATTGTCGGGCATGGTGCCATGCGTGCAAACGGTGAAGGCACCTTGCCGAGCGTAATCATGGTCGGCGCGGCCCTGATCAATATGGGCATGACGCCGGTCTTGATGCTGGGATTATGGATTTTTCCCGAATTGAACATCGAGGGCGTTGCACTGGCAACGCTGATGTCCCGGATTGTACTGGTCGTGGTTACGTTGGCTTTGCTGCGCTGGGGGATGAATATCATGGTGCTCAGGCTACCCTCCTGGAGCCAGTGGATGCAGGCGTCAAGAACCATTGCAAAGCTTGCCGGTCCTGCCGGGGCAGGCAATATGGCCAATCCGATTGGTATCGCAATGGTGACTGCGCTACTGGCAGCCTATGGCAATACCACCGTTGCAGCATTTGGTGTTGCAACCCGAATCGAGGCATTTGCCTGCCTGCCAATGTTGGCGATGTCATCGGCCATCGGTCCGTTTGCAGGGCAAAACTGGGGTGCAGGCAACCTCGGACGGATCAAGCAGGCGCTGAATATCAGTGCCTTGGTCTGTGCTGTCAACAGCGGATTATTGATCCTGGCATTCTGGTTATTTGGTGAAACAATTGCAGGACTGTTTGCTTCGGATCAGTCCGTGAAGCAGGAGGCCGCGGTCTATCTGCTCTACGTCAGCTCCAGTCTTTGGGGCTACGGGCTGGTCATTACGACGGCTGCAGCGTTCAACGGTATCGGCAGGTCGGAAATCGGCCTGGCCTACTATGCGATACGGATGCTGCTGCTCTATGTACCGCTGTCATACGGTGCAACGTTGATCGGCGATCAACAGGCCGTTTATGTTGCAATTGGGATTGCGAACGTGCTCGCTGGTTTGATCAGCATCGGCTGGGCTTTCTGGTGGTTAGCCTACTACCGCAAGCACCAAGCGAAGCGGTGTTCTGATTCGGACGGTAGGTCAGCGCACCGTTCGAACGTCACGGCGTGATCCATATTGCCGGCGATGGACCCGCTCCTGAGCCATCAGCGTCCGGGCTCATCATCCCAGAGGATCTTGTGTAGCTGAAGCTGCAGCCTTGCCTGAATTCCAGCGTTCAGCAACCAGTCAGCCAGTCGGGTCGGCTTCAAGCGTTCCCACACAGGCGATAACAATACGTCCCAGCGTTCAAGCTGATGGTCCTGGATGGTGTTGAGCGCCCAGTCAAAATCTTCGCGGTCGTTGATAACAAACTTGATCTGGTCGTGGGGCTGAAGGTGGTCAAGATTGGACCAATCATTTCGTTCGGATTCGCCGGATGCCGGCGCTTTCAGATCGAGGATTTTGATGACGCGTGGATCAACCTGGTCCACCGGTAACGCACCGCTGGTCTCCAGCGATACATAAAAGCCCTCGTCGCACAGACGCCGCAGCAAGTCGATACAGCGCTTCTGTGCCAATGGCTCACCGCCGGTCACGCAGACCCGGTGTGTATTCAACTGGTTGACGGCCTCGACGATATCGTCGATTTCCCGCCACTGCCCGCCCTGAAACGCATACGCCGTGTCACACCAGACGCAGCGCAGCGGACATCCGGTCAAACGAACAAATATCGTGGGCCAACCGGAGCTGTCGGTTTCGCCCTGTAAGGAACGGAAAATTTCGGTTATTTTCAGACCGGTGCGCGGCGGTTGAATGATTTGTGCTGGACTGGACATCGGTAAGCTGACCCGGAAAAATCAGGGCAGAACACCTACCCTGAGATTGTCAGAAGTGGCCTTCCAGCCGCATGGTGCGCAGCCGGTTTTCTGCCAGTCGCGAAAAATTGGTGCCGGGATAGTTCGCGACCACCTGTTCCAGCGCCGCACGTGCCTCGGCCCAGCGGCTCAACTCGTACTGGCTGAATCCGATCTTCAGTAACGCATCGGCCTCTTTGCTGCTATCGGGATAGGCGCTCAACAAGCGTTCGAATTGACCCAGTGCCGTTTCAAAATCGCGCGTCACGTAATAGACCTCACCCAGCCAGTACTGTGCGTTGGGCGCAAAGGACGAATTGGGGTGATCCCGAAGGAAACGATCAAAGCCTTCGGCCGCATCGGCATAGCGGGTTTCTCGCAGCGCCAGAAAGGCCTGGTCATAGGCTTGCTGCTCGGCTTCCGTGGGCGGCTGCATTTCTCGCACTGTGCCGGTTTCGGGCGCGTCCAGCGTAATAATTTCCGCCTGGGAGTCGATCGGTGCACGAACCTCGGGCAGATCCTGCGGTGGTGGCGGGCTTTGTAGCTGGTCGTTGGCCGCTGCAATGCCGGTCTGCGCCGGGATGGTATCCCCGGCGTTCGCAGCGGACCGATCGGGGCCGGAGGGCACTGGAACCGGGGAACTGCTTATATTGCTGATGCGCTCATCCAGATCCAGATACTGATCGCGCTGACGTCGCTTCAGGTTCTCGATTTCCATCGACTGGGATTCGACCAGGCCACGCAGCTCGCGCATTTCTTCCCGCATTTGCTGCAGTTCGATGATCATTCGGGTTGCCAGGCCGTCGTTTCCGTCCGGCGATGTCTGAGCGCTGACCGATGCGGACAGGGCCATGCAGAGCAACGCAAAAATACCGAATCGGATTGTCCAATAACAAGCAGGCGCCACGGTGGGCGCCTGCTGCTGGATTGTATGAGTCTTAGTCATGGATATAGTTGATGTGACCAATCAGAATCAGCGAGCGGTATAAACAATCTCCACGCGGCGATTGCGCTCCCAGCAATTGTCGCTGGACTGACGGCAAACCGGGCGCTCTTCGCCATAGCTGACCACTTCCAGCTGGTTGCTTCCAGCACCACCGGCGCGCGTCAGATCCTGAACCGAGTTACCGCGACGCTCGCCGAGACCGAGATTGTACTCACGCGAACCACGCTCATCGGCATGACCTTCAAGCAACACGCGTGCGCTGGGGTTGGCGCGCATGTAGGCCGCATGTGCTTCGATGACCGGCACAAATCGCGCCTGAACATCGGAGCGATCAAAATCAAAATAGATCTCACGCTGGCTCAGCAGGCTCTGCGGATTATCCAGGTTTCGGGAATCGGCAAAATCATTCGGATCGACACGATCGGTATCGACATCAACCGAAGGTGGCGGCGTTGGTGTTGGTGGCTGGGTATCGGTGTCGTCACGTGTATCGCGTGCACAGGCAGCGAGAACCAGGCTCATGATCAGGATTAATCCTAAACGGGCTGCAACTTTCATGCTTCCTCCAGAATATACAAATGCGTTGGCTAGTGGGGTTGGCCGGATTTGCTTATCGGTAAGCTTATCAATTCCCGCCGATGTTCGCATCCAGCAAATCGCTATTTATTTTGAATCGATTGATCCGTGTATTTATGTTTATTGGATTCGTGGCGACCAGGCAGGCTCACGCACATCACCATCTGTCAGAACCAGACGCTGGCGAAAACGACCATCGGCCGAAACCGCTGACAACACCCCTCGCTCACCTTCCCGTGTTGCATACAGCACCATGCTGCCATTTGGCGCGAAGCTGGGCGATTCGTCCATTCGACCTGGTGATAATACACGTAAACGCATGGTCTCGCGATCAAGAATTGCAATTCGGAAGAGCGTGCCATCGCCATGCACCATCGCCAGTTGTCCGCTGAGCGGGTCAACCGATACGCGCGAGTTATAGCGCCCTTCCTGAGTCACGCGCTCCAGGTTACTGCCGTCCGGGCGAACGCGATAAATTTGTGGCCGCCCTGCACGATCGGAAGTAAACAGAACTTCGCGGCTATCCGGCGACCATGCCGGTTCGGTATCAATGCCCCAGTGATTGGTCAGCTGCTGCATGCGTCCCGTGCTCAGATCACGCAGCCAGATTTCCGAATTGCCGGTGCGCGACAGGCTCATCGCCAGATAGCGACCATCGGGCGAGAATGAGGGTGCGCCGTTGATACCCCGCTCGGCGCTGATCACTTCGCGCTGGCCGGTAAAAATATCCTGAATCACGATATTCGACTTGCCGGTGGCAAACGAAACATAAGCCAGGCGGCGTCCGTCCGGTGACCAGTTTGGCGACAGGATCGGTTCGGAGTGACGCACGATGGTCTGTGGATTGAAGCCATCGGAATCGGCCACGATCAACTCGAACTGTTCATTGCCTGTACCCGCATTACGCACCTTGACGTAGGCCATGCGGGTTGCAAACGCGCCCGGTATGCCGGTCAACTCTTCATAGATCGCATCGGCAATCTGATGGGCACGCAGTCGGTACTCGCCGGGCGCTGCCGGAATAGCGCGAGAAAACAGGGTTCGTCGATCATGCACCGACACGAGGTGATACTCGATTTCGGTATTCACCCCGTCCGGAGCCGTGACAATCCGACCCATGGCAACGTAGTCCACGTTCAACAACCGCCAAGTGCCAAACCGCACTTCAGGCGGGCGCTGGGGTCGGTCAATCATGTTTTCGACTGCCATCGGATCAAACAGGCCGCTGCGCTGCAGATCAGCTGCAATCACACTCGCGATCTCCGTATCCGGCGGCTCATTGCCAGCCTGGACCGCAAACGGTACGACCGCGATCGGCAGCGCGCCCTCGATACCATCGATAATTTCGATCTGCAGCTGCGCCTGAACGCTACCGGCCAGCAGCAGCGAGCACAGGATCAGGCTGAATTTATTCGCCGTCATATCTAAAAATAAAATCAATTTCTCTTGCAAAGACATCTTCATAGCCTCGATAGGGTAATGCTGCGGTACGCTGCACCGCCGCCAGTATGGATCGCCGGGTTGCATCATCGGCATTGCATGGATTGGTGATGGCCTGATC
Source organism: uncultured Pseudomonadota bacterium (assembly GCA_937138395.1). Lineage (GTDB taxonomy): Bacteria > Pseudomonadota > Gammaproteobacteria > Xanthomonadales > Wenzhouxiangellaceae. The sequence goes on along the minus strand of CAKZPB010000009.1, from coordinate 13,871 downwards.
GATAATTTCACCACCGGGAATCTGCACAACCCGGATGCTGCAGCGTACGCCGGGCTGTGTCGTCGGCGGGCGAATCCAGTTTCGTCGCACCAGTTCGGCGATGGTCAGGATGTATTCATCGGTCAGCGTCGCCCGTTGGGCGCTCTGAGCCGCCTGTTGCTGAGCCAGTCGTATGCGCTCGGCCTCCTGCTCGGCTTCGATCAATGCCTGCTCCTGTCGCCGACGCTCAGCCAGTTCCTCCAACCGCTGTTCTTCCTGCTCACGTTCGCGCTGCGCCTGTTCACGCTGCTCGCGCAGGCTTCGGAGCTCATCCAGCCGCGCTTGTTCTTCGTCGCGCAGGCGCTGCTGCTCACGCTCGAGCTCCAGCTGGGCCTGGCGTTCGGACTGCTGGGCCTGTTCTCGCTGCAGCTGCGCCTGACGCTGTTCTTCCAGGCGGCGTTGACGGGCCTGTTCGGCTTGTTCACGCTGCTGTTCAGCCTGCAGCTGGGCTTCTCGTTGCTGGCGCAACTGCTCCTGCTCACGTCTGGCTTGCTCGAGCCTGCGCGCGGCATCATCGGCTTGCTGCTGCTGTTCGAGTTCGTTGAAAAAGGGCGCAGCATCCACCAGCGTAAATGCTGGCGTGGGCGGCGGCCGGGGTGGCCGCCAGTCCAGGCCGGCCACAATCAGAATTGCCAGCGCAGCCAGATGTACGCCAACAGCGAGCGCAACACCGATGCTCAGATCGCGGAGCTCCTGCTTGCGCAGATCGGCTGAATTCAAGCCTGCGTGCATCGTCGCTCGTCACTCAGGCGGCAGTTCGCCCATAAACCCGATCGATGCCACACCGGCCTGCTGCAGCAGCGTGGTCGTTTCATAAATGTACTGAAACGCCGCCTGTTGATCGCCGCCGATGATGACCTGAACATCCGGATTTCGATTGACAATCGCAGTGACTTGCAGCACCAGCGTCTCGCCATCGACCAGCTCGGCCGCATCACCGGTATTCAGATACAGCTCGCCGTCGCGTGTCACGCTGATGAACAGCGGTTCTTCGAGATCGCCCAGTGATTCGGCCTGACCCTGCGGCAGCTCGACTTCGACGCCCAGGTTCAGCATCGGTGCCGTGATCATGAAAATGATGAGCAGCACCAGCATGACGTCGATGTAGGGCACGACATTGATCTCAGCCATCGGTCGGCTGCGGCGACGAATCGGCGCATCAGGCATCATGTCAGGATTCCTGCAGGCGTCGGGCCTGGCGATACAGAATGCCGGCGAATTCTTCCTTGAAGTTATCCATCCGGACCTCAAGGCGATAGACCTGATTGGAATAGCGGTTGTAGGCGATGACCGCCGGAATGGCCGCGACCAGGCCCATTGCGGTTGCAATCAGCGCCTCGGCAATGCCCGGTGCGACCATCGCAATCGTGGCCTGCTGCACGCCAGCCAGCGCGAAAAAGGCATGCATGATGCCCCAGACCGTGCCGAACAAGCCGACGTAGGGGCTGGTCGAGCCGACCGTGGCCAGAAAATTCAGGTTCTGTTCGAGCCGGTCGACTTCACGGGTCAGCATCACGCGCATGGCCCGCTGCGCGCCCGAGCCGAGCACTTCAGGGCTGGCGCGCTTTTCCTCGCGCAGACGGGAAAATTCACGAAATCCGGTTTCAAAAATGGCTTCAAGACCTTCGCGCACCTTTTGTTCCTTGGTGATGCGGTCATACAGCTGCCCGAGGTCCGCACCCGACCAGAACTGCTCTTCGAAGGCGCGTGCTTTCTTTTCCACTCGCGCCAACGCGCCGCGCTTGACAAAGATTATGACCCAGGAAACCACGGAGGCCAGCAGCAGGATCAACATGACCAGCTGCACCACAATGGTGGCTTCGGCAATCAAATGCCAGACGTTCATTTCTACGCTCATGAGCTATCCAAAGGTAAATTTGATTCGATGATTGGGTTGATGGCTAGTAGTCATTATTATTGTTGTTTATTGCAATGATTCAGATCATTCTTCAACCGCCGCGCGGATTCGCTCGGTTACGATGGCAGGCGTGCGCATCGGCTTGAAATCGTCTGCGCCGAGACAGGCTGCATCAACGGTTGCGTCGAGCAGATGCAGCCCATCGGCGCGAGTAATGCGCTGCAAGAATGACATGCGCACCCGCCCGATCGACTCGACCGCAACCGATACGTCCAGTTCATCTTCCAGCCGCGCCGGCTGCACAAACTTCAGCTGCATTCCGGTCACGGCAAATAGACAGCCACTTGACCTTCGCAGTTCCACTTGTCGCAGTCCAATCGCGTAAAGCCAGTCCGAGCGCGCCCGCTCGAGGAAATGCAGATAACGCGCGTGATAGACCACGCCACCGGCATCGGTGTCTTCCCAGTAGACGCGGTAGCGGAACAACGACTGCGCTCCATTCATGCTGATATAAGCCGTACGGCTGTCGGGTACGCAGGCGCTGTCATTCTTGTGTGTCGGATGAATTGAACAAATCGTCCGTTTGCGACGCATTGCCGGACGGTGGCGTCAGACCCATATGTCGCCAACTGCGGTCGGTAGCCATGCGCCCACGAGCCGTTCGAACCAGAAAACCCTGCTGGATCAGATACGGTTCGATCACGTCTTCAATGGTGCCGCGTTCTTCCGACAGCGCGGCTGCAAGGCTCTCGACGCCTACCGGGCCACCGTTGAAATGCTCGATCAGGATCGTCATCAAGCGGCGATCGAGTTGATCGAAGCCCTCGACGTCAACCTGCATCATTTCCAGCGCGGCCTGGGCAACAGCGGCGTCGATCCGGCCCTCAGCACGCACTTCAGCAAAATCACGCACTCTGCGCAGCAGTCGATTGGCGATACGGGGCGTGCCGCGCGAGCGCTTCGCAATTTCGTTGGCGCCGGCGGCTTCGCACTCGATCTCCAGGATGCCGGCCGAGCGGCGAACAATCCGGGCCAGATCTTCAACATCATAAAATTCAAGTCGCTCGACGATGCCGAATCGGTCGCGCAGCGGTGAGGTCAGGAGTCCGGCACGAGTGGTTGCGCCAACCAGCGTGAAACGCGGCAGGTCCAGCTGAATCGAACGGGCCGCCGGACCTTCACCAATGATGATGTCGATGCGGTAATCCTCCATGGCCGGATACAGGACTTCTTCAACCACGGGCGACAGCCGATGAATTTCATCAACGAACAATACGTCACCCGGCTCCAGGTTGGTCAACAGCGCGGCCAGATCGCCCGCCCGTTCCAGCACCGGGCCCGAGGTCTGGCGAAGGGTTGTGGCCATTTCCGATGCGATCACATTGGCCAGCGTCGTCTTACCCAGGCCGGGTGGTCCGAAAATCAGCACATGATCGAGTGCTTCGGAGCGCGCGCGCGCCGATTCCAGATAAATCCCCAGACGCTCTTTCATGATGCGCTGACCAACATATTCGGACAGCGTGGTTGGGCGCAGGCTGGCCTCGACGGCCGCTTCTTCCGAACCACCATCGGCAGATATCAGGCGCTCGTTTTCCGAATATTCCATGCGAGTCCGACCTGGCTTGATTTGAAGCGTAGAAGATTCAGCCTAGAATGGTAAAGCAATGCCACAGGCTTGGGTTAGCTATCAGCCCCAAATAGCAAACGACTGGCGCAGTATCAGCTGATTGACTCCATGCTCAACCCAAAGGCCTGTCGCATCAATTCCGTAATCGACAAGGTCCCCATGATTTCCCCGTTGCGACCGCTGCATTTGTAGAGCAGGCAATCGCCGCAACCAGGGCATCGACAACCGGACGACCAACAGCCCGGTGATGAGCAACATCGTTCAAGCCTGTTCGAAGTCAATCATGCACACCAGCCCAGCAAACTAGCCACTGTTCTACGCGATTGACAGTGTTCTCATGATCAGCGCTGCATGCGCTGCTTCAGTGCTTGACGGATGATTGTCTCGGCGCTGACACCTTCAGCATCGGCATTCTCAGCGGCTTTACGCACCATCTTCATGGCTTCTGACGAGGAATAGCCGAGCGCAATCAGGCCTGCGCGCGCTTCAGTAGAAGCATCGGGCTTGCTCGCGCTCATGCTGCTGCCTGAATCACCCGACAAACCCAGCCCGTCGAGCCTGGTGCGCATTTCCAGGACCAGTCGCTCAGCGGTTTTCTGACCGATGCCGGGCAAGCGAGTCAATGACTTGGCGTCGCCCGACTCGACCATCAGCGCAAAATCGGACGCCGAGATGCCGGACAATATGCCCAGGGCCAGGCGCGGACCAACGCCCGAAATCTTCAGCAATTCAGCAAACAGGCTGCGCTCGGCATCGCGCAGAAACCCGAACAGCAGGTGCGCATCTTCACGAATGACAGGGTGAATCAATAGCTTGATGCGCGTGCCCAGTGCGGGCAGTCCATCGAACACCGGCATCGGAGCCTCTACCTGATAGCCCACGCCGGATACGTCGAGCACCAGAAACGGCGGTTTTTTTTCGATCAGTTCACCGGATAGTTGGACGATCATGCTGAATTACCTCAATTGAACGCCGGGCGGCAGTTTTGCAGCGGTTTGAGCCATATGGGAATGACAAAGCGCAACGGCCAGCGCATCGGCCGCATCGGCGCTGATGGTTTGCTTGATCCCCAACAGCATGCGCACCATGTGTTGAACCTGAACCTTGTCGGCACCACCGCGCCCTACAACCGCCTGTTTGATCAGGCGTGGTTCGTATTCATGCACATCAAGACCTGCCTGAACCGCGGCACAGATCGCAGCTCCCCTGGCCTGCCCTAATTTTAATGCCGCCTGGGGATTGCGGCTCATGAATACCGTTTCGATCGCAACAATGTCAGGTCGATGGGCTTCAATGTGTTGTTTCACGCCGGAAAAGATCGCTGACAGGCGTTCCGGCATCGGGCCTCCACCCAAATTCAATCGGTCGGCAGCGACCAAGCGATCGTCTTGAATTACGCCCAGGCCGGTATAGCGCGAGCCCGGATCAATTCCAAGAATTCTCACGCTAGAGCCGCCAGGCAGTTGGGCAGCTCACGTTCACTGGTCGTAGGCTTCGGCCGGAATATCGGCGTTGTTCCAGACGTTTTGAGTGTCGTCGATATCTTCCAGCACGTCGAGAAACTTCAATAGCTGGGCCCCGGACTCAACGTCCTGCTCGACGCTGGTCGTGGCGCGCATCGTGACTTCGGACTCGACCGGCTCCAGGCCTGCTTCGGTCAGGCCATGGACAACATCGGCAAATTGTTCCGGCTCGGTCAGCACCTCGATACTGCCGTCGTCATTGGTTTCGATATCGTCGGCACCCGCATCGAGCGCGGCTTCCATGACCTGCTCTTCGTCGGTGCCCGGCTCGAAGCTGATGACACCTTTTTTTTCAAACAGATAAGCAACCGAACCATCGGTCCCCAGGTTGCCGCCATGCTTGCTGAATGCATGCCGCATCGCTGCTACCGTGCGGTTGCGGTTGTCGGTTACGGTATCGACCATGACTGCCACGCCGCCGGGCGCATAGCCCTCATAGCGGATTTCTTCGTAGTCCACGCCTTCCAGTTCGCCGGTCGCCTTCTTGATGGCCCGTTCGATGTTGTCCTTGGGCACGTTTGCAGCATTGGCCTTGTCCATGGCCAGCCGCAGGCGCGGATTGCTGTCCGGATCACCGCCGCCCTCGCGGGCAGCAACCGTCAATTCACGCACAAGGCGGGTAAAAATCTTGCCCCGCTTCGCGTCCTGAGCTTTTTTTCGGTGCTGAATGTTGGCCCATTTACTGTGACCTGCCATCGATATCGTCCTGATTCAAACAATGACCTGATTTTATCACGCAGAACTTTTTTACCTCATTCAGTTTTCATCCAGTTTCGAGTCGGTACAATTGCATAACGAAATACGCGAATACAGGAATGCTGCCATGCGAATAGTACTTTCCGCAGCGCTGACGATTGTTCTGGCGCTGATCACTACTCATCCTGCCCGGGCGCAACTCGGTGAAATCAACCTGTTGACCGATCTTGGCACACCATTTCCACCCGGCTGTCTGGCCATCGATTTGCCGGACCAGCCGCCTTCGGACGATGGGTTCCTGGTCGATAGCGATATTGCCGTGCCGTCGGTCAATAGCGATAGTCGCGATGCACAGGTCCGGGTGCAGGCCTGGCGCGTGGCCTGCCCGGATGATGACTATTCGGTAGTGCTGGTACGAATGCAGCAGATTGGCTCTGGAAACCCGATCGTTATCCCACAAATCTATGCCAAAGTCGGCAATATCTCGGCACCGTTTGGCAACAGCAACGGTCAGCACCTGGCTCAACTCCAATCGCTACCTGTCGGAGGAAACATGGGCGCTGCCGGTGATATCGTCAGCGTATTCGGCAACACATGGGCTCTTGCAGTGGACCCGATTTCGCTGGAAGCCGGCGATAACCCCACCGATGACCAGATCTTTACGCCCGAGGAATACAACGACGTATTCACGATTGAAATGACCTGGGAAAGCTACTCGCAGGCATCCACTCGATCATTTCGTTTTCCGCTGGATTTGTTTGATCCTGCGCTGGACGAACCCCAGTTCGAGCAGAACATTCTGCACGGGCGCCACAGTGGGTTGTTCCTGCGCGAAGGCGCAGAGCGACAGGGTCTGGTGCTGCAGGTCGCTGAGAACGCGAACGGTAACTATCTGTTTGCGATTTTCTTTACTTTTATCGACGGCGAAGCAGTCTGGGTCATCGGCAATACCGGTTCGGTCCCGATGGAGCCGGGGCCATTGACCATGCGCGTGGATATTCCTGACGGCGGTGCCTTCATGACCGATGAATTCCAGCCGGCGCGTGAGGATATCGACATGAACGAGGCCGGACAGATTACGGTTGAGCCGATCGACTGCAACAATATCAAGGTGGACTACGACTTTACGCCGATCGGCAAGGGCGTCGGTACGCTTGAGCTGTTCCGGCTGATCCGAACGGCTGGCTACGACTGCAATCCCTGGGAATAAGACTGCCCGGCGGATCGAAGTAAGGCCCAGTCTTTGGGCCTTATTGCCTAAAAGCTCCGATTGTCAAACCCCGCCATAGCGTATGCTTTTTTTGAACTTGTCGAGCTTGATCCCGCTCATTCAAGCCGATTTCGACTCCCATCAAGGCGTTTTCGAGGCGTTCTCTACGAGCGTGCTCAATCAAGTTATTGCTGAAAATAACGCCGATGACCAACAGATTTCCATCAACAAGATCGGCAATATCCGTGAGCGTGTGCAAGCTCATACAGCGCTTATCAATTGCAGCCTTTACATCAGCAATCAATGCCAGGCCATGGGGGCTGAACAGGCCGGGTGTGTTCAGTGATGATGTCGTGCAACTGTTTTGCTTGATCGAACGCACTGATGATCTAGCTGAAAACGCCTCACCACTACGATCGATTGAAAAAGGGATGAAAAATGAACGACTTAACACAGGTTAAAGCGTTTTGGCGTCCACACCATCATCATTTGGGTCACGTATTATTTAGACACGCTTCAAACTCAAACCCTAAGGACGTAATGAAGATAAGTAATCTAAAAGACGTTTATGTTGACCAACTCAAGGACTTGTATAGCGCCAACAAACAGTCACTGGTCGTTACACAAAAGCTTCAGGAAAAAGCAACCGATCGCGAGCTAGCAGAAGCTCTTGAAGCCGGTCATAAAGGTATTCAAGAAGGCATCAGCGCAATGGAGTCTATTCTTGCCAAGCATAACGAACCACCTACTGGTGAGCATTGCAAGGGTATGGAAGGACTTGTAGGAGAAGCACATGCACACGTCATCGATAAGGAATTTGATGACGCTGATGCCCGGGATGCAATGATAATTTCGCAGTATCAGCGCATGGTGCATTATGCAATTGCCGGCTATGGTTGTCTTGCCGCATTTGCCAAGCGACTCGATGAGCATCAGGATGAGAATATCATCCGGAAATGCCTTGATGAAACTTATAGTGGTGATCGCAGAATGACGGGTATTGCAACCGGCTCGATCAACAAGAAAGCCGCCTGATTTATACTGGCAACGCAGCTTGAAAGGCCTGCTTCAGCAGGCCTTTTTTATGTCTGGACAAGGGGCACGCTGTTGATCTCAATAGGGTTGATCTCAATAGGATTCGCCCAGCAAAGATCTCAACATTCCGTTATTTCAATACACCCATTCGCTGGATGGAACCAGGCATCCGCTGTGAAACGCGATTCCATTGGATGCCGTTGCCGCCATAATGAACCGACTGATCCAGCAGCCAGTGGAGCTTGAAAATGTACGATTGGAACCAACCTGAACCTCATGCAAGAGTCCGCGTTCGGAATCGCGCAGATTATGATCACGAAACGATATTTTCCATTCTGGATCAGGGCCTGGTTGCTCATGTCGGCCTGATCATGGACCAGCGGCCCATGGTGATTCCGATGATCTATGCGCGCATTGATGACAATCTCTACATTCATGGCGCCAAGGCCACGCGCATCATCAAAAAACCAGATGTTGACGCACCAGCCTGCCTTACAGTCACTTTGGTCGATGACATCGTCGTAGCTCGCTCGGCTTTTCATCATTCGATGAATTACCGCTCGGCCGTGATTCATGGGCGTGTTCGACCGGTCAATAGTCGATCAGAAAAAGAACAGGCATTGATCGCGCTGACCAATCATGCCCTGCCCGGCCGCTGGGACGAGGTGCGGTCGATGAACAACAAGGAATTCCGCGCAACCGGCGTGCTTGCGCTGGAGATCGAGTCTGCTTCTGCCAAATCGCGCAGTGGCCCGCCCATTGACGACGATGATGACTATGCGCTGCCCTTGTGGGCCGGACGGATACCGATCCAGTCAACACTCGGCTCACCCATCGCGGATGAAATGCTGGGCGATGGCGTATCGCTGCCCGATTCAGTACAGGCAGCGATCGCCGGATCTAAATGAAACAAGTGATTCAGGATTCCTCGCCCTCGCCGACAGGCTCATCGGCCGTCGAGATCCGGGAATTGTTGAAGCCCATTTCGTTGTTGAAAAATACTGTTACCGGCTTTTCGTTCCTGAGCATATCGATCAGTTGATCCAACTGATGATAGTGATAATGAAACGAATAGTAATTCGGCGCAATTTCCTGTGCCTCCGGTAGCGGGCCGTCTGGATCTTCAACAAACCAGACCGCACAGGTCTCGCCAGCCGGGCCCCGAAGGTTCAGATTCGCCTTGCCCTGATTTCTTGAAGACCAGAAATAGTACTCGTAGGTTGCAACTTCAAACGATGCCATTGCCATATGCCTTTCCTCCAGTGAATACCCCTTGAGTAATTCTAACCCGAAAATTGCCAAATCCAGCCCGAGCAAGCGCTGAACACGTCTGCGTGGCCGCGACGGCGAATGTATGTGTGGCTCCGGCTTGGCATGGGCGAGCGTGGTTTGGTTATTCCAGACAAGCGAGCCCAAACAAATCGGAGACCCCTCATAGGACGGGTAGTTCGATCGCTGCCGGGTCAATCGCATAGCAGCTACAGATTTTGCCAATCTGGTCGGTCAGATCAACAAAAGACGACAACGTAATCAACCCGGGATGCACGAAGAGAGGCTCGAACCAGGTGCTTTTCAAGAACCAGTCCATCGGCTGTTCGATGCTGGACAGGTGCAGATACTGATACTCGTAAGCCACCCGCAGCAAGTGCTGTAGCGCCTGCTCAGGAGCGTAATCGGGCATTCGCGATCCGACATTGTTGCGCACATAGGTATCCATTTCATCAGCCGTCAGGTAGCGGCGGGCCAGCACATTGGCCATGTAATCATCGATTCGGCGCAGCAAACCATTCAGTAAATGCTGGCCAGGCGTGACCGCGGAGTCCTGAATATTCAGTGCCTGTAGCAGCACCGGCTGCAGCGGACCAGGCAGCGCACCGATGATGCAGTCAAGCATCTCAATCAGCTCCTGCTCGTAGCGATTTCGCTCGTGCTGACGCTCCGGCGCTACGCGAACCCACCCGGTTTCAGCAGCCTGGTGGCCCCACTCATGGATCGTTCGAGCAGCCAGCATCAGCCGCTCGTAGGGCGGCGAAGGCTGCCGCAACCGCTCCGGGTCATCGGTCAGCGAATAGGCAATCCGGTTGGTCTCAGCGTGGATAAAGCTGAGTCCGCTTTCGGTCATCCAGGGCGCAGGTGGTTTCAATCGATCGGCATTGGTCAATGAGTCGAGAAACAGGCGACTCTTCCGATCAACGACCTTCAGGTCTTCGAGTATCGAGCGTTCAGCCTCGGGCGTAAGACTGGAAAGAAGCCTGGTCAAGCGTTCGTCTGACGTGCTCGGGCCTTGCCACAGCACGGCGTGCGCCTGGCCGGTCAATACCAGCTCGGGCGCTTCCGATTCAAGCCATTGCAAAATGGACTGGCCCGCGCCCTGGTCTGGCTGAGCGGTTGACGAATGGTGCGACTGAATCACCGATTCAACAGCCGCAATCCACTCGGACTGAAGCCTGGCAAGCGCTTCGCGCTGTTCGGCATTCACGATCATGCCATTATTCAAGAGTTGATATTCAGCGGGTATCGCGCTGGGGCGCCTGAACGGATCGTGATGCAAACTACAGATCGCGGGCATGGCATCGGCCAATGCCCGATAGGCTGCCCCATCAGGACGAGTGCTGGCGTAGCAGCCGGCACAGAAATCGTCACGCTGCGCTTCATTCAGAATCAGCAAGTACGGAAGATTGGCCATCAGACTGCCACCAATCTGCTGCTGAAGATACTGTCGCTCGGCCTGGAGCAACATGAAAATGCTGAATTCCAGGCTGGAAGTCGAGGGTTGAATATCATCCCGATAGAGCAGCCAACTGCTGGCATGGAACGGCTGAAAATACGGACGCGTTTGTGCGCCATTGCTAACCAGACACAGGTGCTGGATGCGGGCCGGAAACCACTGCGGTGATGCCCTGCCGAGTTTGTCTGCCCGCTGACAATATTTAAAGACCATCTGATCGATGCGCTCACATTCCGGCACACTCAGCAGATTACGCTGCTGAAAGGCCCTCGCGGCCTCAGCATCCAGGCCCTGGTCGGACAACACTTCGACCGGTACCAGCAGGAGGCCGGCCTGAGACGAACAGTAATCAAGAATTTCATCTTTCATGGCTGCAAGTGTACTGAAGTGCCTGACCCCCATCGCCAATTCCGTTGGGCCGCCAAAGCCATGGCGGCTGCCGCCTGCTCTCCACGCGCACCACCATGTGGTTCACATCGCGCAATCCTAATCAAGCTCTTAGACAAGTCTGCGTGGACGCGACGGCGACTTTGCCTGTGGCTCGGACTCGGCCTGGGCGAGCGTGGTTTGTTTATTCCAAACAAGCGAACCCAAGCGAGTTGGTGACCCGCAAAGTACCGCTCCAACAGGGTTTCGCCGGAGCTTCGCATCGCGCGCAGCTCGTTGAAACCATCGTCGCTCGGCTGTAGCTACGGCGAGGATCACTCGCGACGCCCCACATGATCTGCAGCATCTCCGACAAAAAACGGGTTGCACGCAAACTGGTTCAGCGCTTCCCTGATAAAAAACACGTCATTCGAGGCTACTCTGTCAGATCCTGCTCTTTTGGTTCAACAGCATTTACAATCACCAAGGCTAACTGGATGTAAATAGTTTCCTACTCGACATTCAACAGGACACTTGTCATGGAAAAGATTCGCGTAGAACATAGTTCACTTTGGGGTGGTGCCTGGTTCGCAGCCTGGCTATTCACGATCGGCTATCTCGAGCTTGGATTAATCAAAGGTGCACTGGCCATTATTCTTTGGCCTTATTTTCTCGGCGAAGCGATGGCGATTTCCGGCCCGACCGAAAGTTGACACCCTGCATGGCACCAGTACGCGCTGGTTGAACCAGGGTGAGCCCATATTGGCTTGAGCGCTGGGCAACCCGGCATCGGGTTTGATGCCTGGCCGTTCGCCAAACACCTCCCGATTCGACCGCAGCTGATCAGCGCTTGAAACGAACAATACAAATTCTGCCGCAGACGCTGATGTGCATGCTGTCTTGGCAGTGCCTGCGATGAATAAATACGCTACTCTGCCCAGCCTGGGCCACTGTATGGATGCTCTGTTGAGTTCATGACTGTAGAAATCGCCATTGTCTTTATCGTGATTGCCGGCGCGCTGTACCTGTTTGCCAGCGAAAAGCTGCCGCTCGATATCACGGCCATTCTGATATTGATCACGCTGATGGTCATTCCGCTGCTCGGCCATTCTGAATGGCTGCTGGATCGCGGCATCAACCTGGAAGCCGCTTTTCCAACCGTCAGCGAAGGCTTGAGCGGTCTGTCCAGCACGGCCACGGTGACGGTGCTGTGCATGTTTATCCTATCGGCCGGCATTCAGCGTTCGGGCCTGATCCACGTGCTTGGCAAAAAGCTGTTCCCGCTGGTCGGGAATTCAGAGATTCGGATGATGCTGATTATTGCCCTTTTGGTCGGGTTGATGTCCGGTTTCATCAATAATACCGCGGCCGTGGCCGTGGCCATCCCGCTGGTACTCGATATGTGTCGGCGATTGAAAATGCAGGCCTCACGCCTGCTGATCCCGGTCAGTTTTTTTGGCATGCTCGGCGGCACGCTGACGCTGATTGGTACATCGACCAACATCCTGGCCTCGGCCATCCTGCGTGAACGGCCTGAATTCGGGCGCGAAATCGGCATGTTCGAATTCACTCATCTGGGGCTGATTGTGCTGGGCGTGGGGCTGGTCTACTTCATGACAGTCGGCCGTTTTTTGCTGCCAAAGAAGGATCGAACACGGCTGCAGGATAATGACGGCAGCCAGTTCATCGTCGAGCTCAGGGTGCCGGAAGACAGTGACTTGATTGACCAGTCCCTGGAAGAATCCGGCTTTTCAGAACATTCGCATGTCGAGGTGCTGAAACTCAGCCGCGACCAAAGCACACACATCAAGCGGGCTGAGACGGTGACCGTTCGCGCCGACGACATCATTCAGGTTCGCGCAGGCATACGCCAGGTGATGGACCTGATCAAGGCCGATCAGGTGATGGTACTTTCTGATATGCACCAGGCGCGAGAAGCTCGTTCAGACGGTCAGCTGGTTCGTGCGCTGCTGCGCAATCGTCAGCGTTTTTCCGGGCGCAAGGCTGCTGATGTCGGGTTTTGGGATCGCTACCAGGCGCGACTGATCGGCCTGGAAACCGGCCAGCTGAGCGGTAGTCGTTTGAGCGAAGAAAAGCTGCACGTCGGTGAAATCGCCTTGCTCCAGATTTCCAACACTGCGCTGGCCAAGCTCCGCCGCCATCAGGATCTGGTGCTACTGGAAGAGCATCAGGATGAATTCGATCGGACTCGGATGGTCTGGGCCGGCGCCATCGTTACTGCAGTGGTCCTGGGCGCAGCGTTAACGCCGCTGCCGATCGTCATCACTGCACTGATCGGCATCGTGGCCATGGCATTGAGTGGCTGTATCGTCAAGGAAGACCTGTATTCCGGCGTGTCGTGGGACGTAATCTTTCTGCTGGCCGGCGTGATCCCGCTGGGCATCGCCATGACCAAATCAGGGGGTGCTGAATGGCTGGGCGGATTGTTAGCTATGTTAGCGTCGGGCTGGCATCCAATCCTTGTGCTGATGGCGCTCTATGCCGTAACAACGCTGCTGACCGAAATGGTCAGCAATAATGCGTCCGTGGTTATTCTCGTCCCGGTCGCCATTGCGCTCGGCAATACGTTGGGTATCGACATCTTCCCTCTGGTATTGGCAGTCATGTTTGCCGCATCGACCAGCTTTCTATCGCCCATTGGTTACCAGACCAACACCATGATCTACGGTACCGGCCTGTACAAGTTCACCGACTTTGCCAAAGTCGGCGCACCGTTGAATTTCATCCTGATGATCGTCACTAGCCTCTGCTTGTATTTCTTCTGGATT
>CAKZPB010000008.1 GCA_937138395.1 uncultured Pseudomonadota bacterium | reverse complement strand
AAAGCTAATATGTTGATGGAATAAGGGGGGGTGAAAATGGTGGCCAGGGGCAGAATCGAACTGCCGACACGCGGATTTTCAGTCCGCTGCTCTACCAACTGAGCTACCTGGCCATGTTTTTCTGAAAATGCGCCTACAAGCGCAAGCCGGATATTAAAGCGCGAATGACGCTCGAAGTCAACATCAAGCCCTGTTTTTGATGCAATTGATACGCTGCCTGATCACTTTTCGTATGAAATTCCGGGAACGAGCGGTCTCATTCGGTAGTCAGACCATTCGTGTGATAGCCACAAACGATGATCAAACCATGCAACCGGAGAATTCCATGCCAACGCCCAGAACGACTTTGCAAGCCTGCGCGGTCCTGATTGCCGCGCTTTTGATTGGTGCCTGTGCAAGCTATGATCCTGAAACGATCTCACCGTCGGATGAATCACTGCTCAAATTTGCCGAAGAGCCGGTGCGTGATCTGCAGTTCAGTCAACTAATGGACTGGTATGGCTATAACCGGAACTATCTGGTGCTGCGCTTCAACAACCAGAGGTGGTACGCCGTGGGCGTGATGGAGCCTTGCGTGACGGATGCCCGGCAGGCCAGAAGTCTGGGTTTGAATACAGTGGTTTCGACTCGTCTGGGCGTGCTGGACCGCGTCATTCTTGATGGGCGAAGCTGCAGAATCGAGGAGATCCGCCCATTGGACCACGATGCATTTCGTCAAAGCCGGGATGCCTACCTGGCGTCAAGGCGCCAGGGCTGAACTGGATCAAGCTTGCTGAAATCAACCGGCGGTGCTCGAAGTCATGTCTCTGGAGGCACATAGCCATCGGCCTGGTCGAAGTCACCGCCGAACAAAAAGGCTTCGGCCTGTTCCTCCAGGTATTTGCGGTGCTCTGGATTGATCGGCGAAAGACGTTTTTCGTTGATCAGCATGGTTTGATGCTGTAGCCAGCGCTGCCAGCCTTCTACGCAGATCTCGTTGTATATGCGTTCACCCAGCGCTCCGGGCAGCGGTTTGCGGGCCAAGCCTTCGCCTTCGTGATTCATTAGCTTGCAGTGTACGGTGCGTGTCATTGGATGCCCTGTTGGTCAATGCAATGGTTGAATGAAAACCAGTGTACGACTGATAGGGTGTTATTGCAGGTTTTCGAGCAGATGACGGATGGGTCTGGGAATCCCCTGGTTCAACCAGCCTTCGATGGACCTCCACTGGAGGTTCCGATTCATCACCAGATCCTCGGCCTCGATCAGGCTGTGATGAAACTGTAGTTCGAGCCTGAAATGACTGAATGCATGGCGAATGGGTTCAGGCGCTGCCAGGGATTGAACCGCACTGACTGACTCCAGGCTGCCGGCTTCGGGCAAACACCAAAGTCCGCCCCAGATGCCGCTGGGTGGCCGGCGCACCATCAACAACTGATGCGCTTCGTTACGCAAAATATCGAAGGCCTGAATTCGCTCAGGAATCGTCTTGCGCGGTTTTGGTGTAGGCAGTTCATGCTGACGCTGCTGAATCCTGGCCTGGCAATCAGCCTTAACGGGACAGCTCGAGCAAGACGGTCTTGAACGACTGCACAACGATGCGCCCAGATCCATGATGGCCTGGGTGTAATCTGCTGCGTGCTCCTCCGGCGTACGGATATCGGCTTCTTCCCACAGGCGATTCGCGACCCGGGTTTGGCCGGGCCAACCCTCGATTGCTGCATGGCGTGCCAGTACCCGTTTGACGTTGCCGTCCAGAATCGGCGCCCGCAAATCAAAGGCCTGGGCACAAATGGCTGCGGCAGTGCTGCGACCGATGCCGGGCAGGGCGTTGAGCTGTTCGACTGTATTCGGAAATTGGCCGTCAAACTCGTCGATGAGAATGCGCGCCGCTGCATGAAGATTGCGCGCGCGGGCATAGTACCCGAGCCCTGACCACAGGCTGAGCACCTGATCAATCTCGGCAGTCGCCAGCGCCTGCAAATCAGGAAAAGTATTGATGAATCGTTCGAAGTAGTCGGTCACGGCTTCGACTCGGGTCTGCTGCAGCATGATTTCGGAGACCCAGACGCGGTATGGCGTGCGCGGCTGTTGCCAGGGTAGATCATGCCGGCCGTGCTTGGCCCACCAATCCAGCAGGCGGTCGGCGAAGGGTTCTGTAATGCTTTTGTTACTGGTCAAGCGGCAGCACGGCGTGCACGAAGGTGCCGGCGTCAAATGGCCGAAGATCCACGGCCCGTTCGCCAACGCCGATGAACCGAATCGGCAGCTGCATGGCTTCGGCAATAGCGAATACGATGCCGCCCCGGGCGGTGCCGTCCAGCTTGGTCACTGTAATCCCGGTCAGACCGACCGCCTGGTCGAACTGCTGGGCCTGGACCAACGCATTCTGGCCCGTACCGGCATCGACGACCAGCATGACTTCATGCGGTGCGTCCGGATCTATTTTGGCCATTACGCGTTTGATCTTGGCCAGTTCCGACATCAAATGATCCTGCGTGTGCAGCCGCCCGGCCGTATCGGCAATCAAGACATCGACGCCTTTGGCCCTGGCCGATTGCAAGGCATCGAAAATGACCGCGGCTGAATCCGCGTCTTGACCCTGGGCCACCACCGGTACGTCGTTGCGCTCCCCCCAGGTCTTGAGCTGCTGAACCGCGGCTGCCCGAAAGGTGTCGCCGGCGGCCAGCATCACGTTCAGGCCGTCATCCAGATAGCGCCGCGCCAGTTTGCCGATGGTAGTGGTCTTGCCAACGCCGTTTACGCCAACCATCAGGATCACGAACGGCTTGTTTTCAGGCTCAACGGCAAGGAATTGTTCGCAGGGTTCGATCAATGCATACAGTTCGGCCTGCACAGCAGGCAGCACATCGCCGGGCTGCTCGACCAATCCGCTTTTGATGCCGGCATGCAGCCGATCCATGATGCGAGTCGTTGCCGCGACACCCAGGTCGGCGGTCAGCAGCGTGGTCTCGATATCATCAAGCAGATCGTCATCGATGGCGCTGGCCTGTTTGATCAGGCCGAACAGGCCTGACATATGGCCGCGCGTGCGCTCCAGCCGGGCCTCCAGCGGGTCCTGTCCGTCAACCGGCTTTTCGCGGACTTCGGTGGTTTCCAGCTTGTTGCCGGCCTTGTTACGACGAAAAATCGAAAACATGTTTCGGGTCTGTCCTGCATCGACTGATTACTGGCGAGTATGCTATCAGCATGACGGGCAAAGTACGGATCATTGGCGGGACCTGGCGAGGTCGCAAGCTGGAGGTACCCAACCTGCCCGGACTTCGACCCAGCGGTGACCGCGTGCGCGAAGTGCTGTTCAACTGGCTGCAGGCGCATATTGCCGGCAGGCAGGTATTGGATCTTTTTGCCGGCACTGGCGCGCTTGGCCTGGAGGCTGCGTCGAGAAGCGCAGACGGTGTCGTGTTGGTCGAACAAGACAGAAGCCTGTGTCGTGCGCTGCAGGCCATACAACAAGCATGGCCCGGAGGCGAGCGACTGCAGGTCCTGCATCAGGATGCCGTTGCGTTTCTCGAAACCGACTCGGTAAAGGCGTTTGATCTCGTCTTTGTCGATCCACCGTTCGACGCCGAGCTCTATAAACCGACTATCCAGCGGCTGCTGGATCGAAGCTGGCTGAATCCCGACGCGTTGCTCTACGTCGAGCATGCCGCCAATCTCGATCCATTCGATCGACACGGGTTCACCGGCCTGAGTCCCCTGCGGGATAAAACCATCGGCGAGGTGCGGTTGCGCTTGTTCAGACACAAGCAACAGACCGAATAAGCAATCGGAGATCAGCATAAACTTTTCCGTGGCTGGGTATACTGTGCGGTCAGTGCTTCAGCGACGCTGAAGCGATACCCAAGCCAAACCACTGGAACCGTCGGATGTCACAAAACATGGACTACGACATTGCCATCTATCCCGGCACGTTCGACCCGCTGACCAATGGTCATACGGATCTGATTCAGCGTGGCTGTCGCGTGTTCAAGCAGGTAATCGTTGCAATCGCAGAAAGCCCCCACAAGCAGCCAACGTTTTCTCTTGAACAGCGGATTTCGCTGGCAGAGCAGGTCTTGAGCGATGCTGGCATCGACAACGTTGAAGTCGTCGGCTTCAGTGAACTGCTGGCGCACTTCGTGCTGGAGCGAAAAGCCGGGGTTATTCTGCGCGGTCTGCGCGCGGTATCTGATTTCGAATACGAGTTCCAGCTGGCTTCGATGAATCGCCATCTGATGCCACCGGTCGAAACCATGTTCCTGACGCCGGCTGAGGAATACAGTTTCATCTCCTCCAGCCTGGTTAAGGAAATTGCGCGGCTGGACGGCGATGTGTCCGAATTCGTTGCGCCGGTCGTGGTGACCGCGCTGAAGCAAACCTTTTCGCAGTAATCCTATGACCGAGAACCGAATGCCCACCAACAATCCCCTTTTCTCGATGCTGATGACCGCCATGCTGTTCGGCGCGACGGCAGTACTGGCTGACGTAACGCCAACGCAACGGCCAGGACAGGCAGCCATCTCCAGTGCGCACGAATTGGCGACTGAGGCCGGCTTTGAAATTCTCCAGGCCGGCGGCAACGCCTTTGATGCGGCCGTTGCGGTTTCGGCCGCGCTGGCAGTCGTCGAGCCTGAATCGTCCGGTATTGGGGGTGGTGGTTTCTGGCTGATGCATCGTGCCGAGGATGGGTTTTCCACGATGGTCGATGGCCGTGAGACGGCGCCTGCTGCGGCAACGGGCGATATGTATCTGGATGAAAACGGTGAGTTTGTTCGCGAACGTTCGATCAACGGGCCGCTGGCGGCTGGCATTCCGGGCGCGCCGGCAGCCTGGGTGCACATCACCGAACACTATGGCCGCCTTCGCCTGGAGCAGAACCTTGCCCCAGCCATTCGTCTGGCGACCGATGGGTTCGGCGTCGACGAAAAATACGTCATGCTGATGGGCTGGCGTGGCGAAGTCATGCTTCAGTGGCCTGAAACGGCAGCCATATTTCTGCCGAACGGCCAGGACCTGAACGTTGGTGATCGAATTGTCCAGCCTGATTTGGCCGCCACGCTCGAGCGGCTGGCCGAGCACGGCTTCGACGGATTCTATCGCGGCACAACAGCCGAACGCTTGGTCGAGGGTGCCAATGCCGAAGGCGGTATCTGGCGCCTTGACGACCTGGCTGACTACCAGGTTATCGAACGAGAACCGATCACGATTCAATACGATGAGTACCGCTTACTGACAGCAGCGCCGCCGTCGTCCGGCGGTATTGCCATCGCCCAGATACTGAACCTGATTGAACCCTACGACTGGCCTGCATTGAGCCGAACCGACCAGGTTCATCTGCTGGCCGAGTCGATGCGACGCGCCTATCGGGATCGCTCGCTGTACCTGGGCGATCCGGATTTTTCTGATATTCCTGTTCAGCGCTTGATCAGCCCGGATTATGCCGACGGATTACGCTCAACGATGCGACTGGATCGCGCCCTACCGTCATCCTTTCTGGCTGCAGACCCCGATCTGATCGAGGAATCCAACAACACCACGCATTTTTCGTTGATTGACGCGGACGGCAATATCGTGTCGGCCACGTTGACGGTCAATCTTCCCTTTGGCGCTGCCTTTGCGCCGCCGGGGACCGGCGTGTTGCTGAACAACGAGATGGATGACTTCGCCGCCGCGCCCGGTGAGCCGAATGCATACGGCCTGATCGGGTTTGCGGCCAATGCCATTGAGCCAGGCAAGCGGATGCTGTCGTCGATGAGCCCGACGATTGTGCTCGGGCCCGAGCGCGTGGCGGTGCTGGGCACGCCGGGTGGCTCTCGAATCATCACCATGGTTGTTCTCGGCATTCTGGATTTCTTCGACGGCCATGGCCCGCATTCCTGGGTCAGCAAGCCGCGCTTTCATCATCAGTATCTGCCCGATGAAATCTTGCTGGAAAACGATGCGTTGACCGATCAGCAGATTGAGGATCTGGAGTCACGCGGCCATGAAGTTACGCTGCGCGAGCGTCCCTGGGGCAATATGCACGGCGTGATGTGGAACCGGGCCAATGGTACGCTGGAAGCCGCTCACGATCCACGCTGGACGTCGGGCGGAGCCGACGTGCGAACGATTGATGCTTCACACACGGTTGATTGAACCAATCGTTCGAGGCAGGGTTTGCGCCGTCTGACGTTTTTATCGAACGGGTGGCCAATCTTGATCGGGTGGGTCTTGCCCCGCTTATCAGCCTTATTCAATCCTGCTTTTCTGCTGATTCACGACGTTCAGCGTCTGCAGTCTTGTTCTGATTCCTTGCTTTTCGCGACATGGCGGCCGTCAGGATCAGCCGAACGGCATCCTCGAACGGCATATCAATCGGCTCGAGCCATTCACGCGGCACGTAGATGGTGTAGCCCGCAACCTGATAGCTGAGCGGTAGATATACGGCGACTTCACCCGGTTCGCCAAACGGCAAATCGGAAAAATCTTCGCGCGTGACGAAGCCCATAATGCTGATTTTCAGCTCCGGGTGCCGCACCATGACGACCTGATTGAAATCGTTTTCGTCCTTGTTGCCGAAATAATCGACGAAGTCCTTGGTGGCCTGAAAGATGGACTTGACCAGCGGCATTCTGGATAAAATGCCCTCACCGAGCAGGATCAGACGCTGGAACAGATAGTGCTGGCTCAGCACGCCGATAAAAAATACCAGCACAACGCCGGCAGCCAGGCCCATGCCCGGGACGTAAAAAGACTCGGGAAGAATTCTCCGAATCAGCCCACCAAGTCCACCCTCGGCCAGGCCGGCCAACCAGAGCACGATCAACAGGGTCAACGCGATCGGAATGATCGTGACCAGGCCCTTGACGAAAATCCTGAAGAATAGTCGGCCTGGCGGTACTTCCTCAGTCGAAACGGGATCTTGACTCATCGGAACCGATTAGATGTTATCGATCTTGCGTTTCAGGCTTTCGCGGTTATCGGTGATGATGGTTTCGAGCGTTTCAATCCGTGACTTCAGCTCATCGATTTGAGCGCGGTCGGTTTCGGATACGACATCGACTTCCTGTTGCTCGCGAGCGTTGATCCAGTACTGAGCAATTTGCACCACGCCCCAGATTCCGGCCATGGCAACCAGTGCGGTCCAAAGATTCATTGCAGGTTCCTCTTTTGAATCATCCAAGCACAGATCTTCAGTTTAATCGATGCGGGATCGTGCTACATGGCCCAAAAGACCTGAATCAGGGCAGATTTTCAGGCAGTTCGGGGTGTTGGTGGCTGCCGGCACTGGGCTGGTGAATGCGCATCCGCTCCATCAGGTAACACAGGCAGTCTTGCCGTACGACCTCGATATCGGTGCTGAACATGGCCGGCATGGCCGGTTTGCGGGTGAACAGTTGGCCCTCATCGACGCGGAACCAATCCTCGGTGCAGTCATAGCCGTCTGAATCAGTCGCCAGCAGGGCATGCGGATGATTGGACTGTACCGCGGCCAGCCGAGTGCCCGGGGGAATTTCGGTGAAGTTCAGTCGATCCAGGCCAGATTCCATCTGGACATCGGCCTGCTCGCCGTTGAAAGTAAAGCTCAGGGCTGGCGGCACGCGTACCACGGTCGTGACCTGAAACAGGTCCAGATCTTCCGGATCCGGCAGCTGATCAGGAAACTGCTTGATTGACAGCACGCTTTCCAGGAACGTCATGGCGTGATCGGTGCCGCTGGCGTCATAGGGCTGTCCGCATTCAAGCGTGACGGCCGGGCAGAATTCGCCAAACGCCATCGACTGTACGCCGCCCGGTTCGGTAAAGAAAATGACCGTACGCGAAAAGCGCGTAGCCAGATTCAGCCGTTCAGGTTCAATGCTGTTGACCGCTGCGTAATGCGGGTTTTCGCCGGTATTATTGTGAATATCGATGCTGGCAAACGGCTTCAATAACCGCATGTGATCGGTAATCGCCTGCATCATGTCATGCACATGATGATGCGCGCCACCGGCACCGGGCCAGCAGCGATTGTAGTCCGGTTGATCTGGCAGACGGCGCTTGTTCTGAGCCGCGGCATCGACGTTGCCGATAAACAGCGCCAGGCTTCGCGGCAGCGGTTCGAAGCGATAGCGACCCTTGAGCAGCCGGCGAATTGCATCCCAGCCCGAAATTTCATTGCCGTGCTGGATAACCGACACAAACAACGGGTTGGGTCTGCGCCCCGGGATATGGATCAGCGTCGGACCGCCCAGTTTTTCTGCCAAGCTGGTCGCTGGCAAATCCAGCAGCCCATCGGGTACATGATCGAGTATCGCTGCTTCCATTCAGATATTTAACAAAATTGGTTTGATAATTATGCTGCCAGCCGGATAGGCTATACGATCTGTGCCATCAAGTTCAGCCAATTGAACTCAGAAAAGGCGATTTGTTCTCAACGGAATGAACGATCTTGAAAAAATTCCGTCGAATCCCCAACCCGAAAACGTGCCTAACTTGGCATAATTTGCCCAACCGTAAGCTGAGGCCAAGCGATCGATGATTGAAGCGCAGCATTTAACCCGTCACTTCGGTCAGTTTGTGGCGGTTGATGACTTGAATTTCACGGTTCAGCCCGGCACCGTCCTGGGCTTTCTGGGCCCGAATGGCGCCGGGAAATCAACCAGCATGAAAATGCTGACCACATTCCTGCCGCCAACCAGCGGCAGCGCGCGAATTCACGGCCATGATATCTGTACCGATGCACTGGCCGTTCGCAAGCTGGTCGGCTACTTACCTGAGGGTGCGCCCCTGTATGCCGAGCTCAGCGTGCAGGCATTCTTGGAGTTTGCGGCCGGCACGCGCGGATTTCGTGGTCTGGAGGCGGCCAAGCGGGTCGATCATGTCATTGAGCGTCTGCAGTTGGGCGAGGTCCGCCGTCAAACCATCGAGACATTGTCCAAAGGCTTCAAACGGCGCGTTGGACTGGCACAGGCCATCATCAGCGATCCGCCCGTGCTGATTCTCGACGAGCCGACCGACGGCCTGGACCCGAACCAGAAAAAGCAGGTTCGCCGATTGATCCGGGAAATGTCGAGCGAGAAGATCATCATTATTTCGACGCACATCCTTGAAGAGGTGGATGCGTTGTGTTCCCGCGCGATGATCATTGCGCGCGGCAAACTGCTGGCCGACGATACGCCGGCTGCACTGCTGGCGCGGTCGCGCTATGCCAATGCGGTCAGCCTGTCGACTAACGATCTGCAGGCCACTGCTTCGGCCCTGAGCGAGCTGCCCGAGGTTTCAGAAGTCGAAGTTCGACGCGGTCTGGTCACGGCCTTCCCGACTAACAACGGCGACCTGTTTGCCGCTGTCACGCGATTATCGTCCGAGGCCGGCTGGGAAGTTTCGCGCCTGCAGCTTGAATCGGGCCGGCTCGACGACGTGTTCCGTGACATTACGCAAGAACAGGCCGAAGAAGAATCCAGTCAGGGGGCCGCGGCATGATCATCCGTTGGTTGCAAGGCAACTTCTCCGTCATATTGCGGCGCGAATTGAGCAGTTATTTCGCTACGCCAGTCGCCTATGTGTTCATCGTCATCTTTCTGATCATGGCGAATGCGTTTACTTTTTATCTGGGTGGTTTTTACGAACGCGAAGTGGCCGACTTACAGCCATTTTTCCAGTTCCACCCGTGGCTCTATCTATTCCTGGTGCCGGCCATTGGCATGCGGCTGTGGGCCGAAGAGCGCAAATCCGGCACGATTGAATTGCTGCTGACGCTGCCGGTTACGACACGCCAGGCCGTGCTGGCCAAGTTTCTTGCCGCCTGGTTGTTCATCGGGCTGGCGCTGGTCTTGACGGTTCCGCTTTGGATTACCGTCAATATTCTCGGCCAGCCCGATAATGGCACGATACTGGCCGGCTATCTGGGCAGCTGGCTGATGGCAGGCGGTTTTCTGGCGATCAGCGCATGCCTGTCGGCAGCGACGCGCAACCAGGTCATTGCCTTCATCCTGTCGGTCGTGGTCTGTTTTCTGTTTCTGTTGTCCGGTTTGCCGTTGGTGCTTGACGTGTTCCGCGGCTGGTTGCCGCAGATGGCCGTTGACGCCATTGCCAATCTGAGTTTTCTTAGCCACTTCAATTCCATCTCGCGCGGTGTGGTTGATCTTCGCGACCTGCTGTATTTCCTGTTGGTCATCGGCTTCTGGCTGCTGGCCAACCGCATCGTGCTTGAAATGAAGAAGGTCTGATTGCGATGAATTCACTGATTCGTAAAAATCTCTATACCGGTACCGGCCTGATATTGCTTGCGGTGCTGTTCATCATTGCGACGATGCTTTCAACGGCGCTATTCAAGAACTGGCGTATCGATCTGACTGAAAATCGCCTGTTTACGTTGTCAGAGGGAACCGTCAATATTGTCCGTTCGCTGGAAGAACCCGTGACCTTTCGGCTGTATTTCAGCGAGGCAGCCAGTGAAGATCTGCCGCAGATTCGGCGCTACGCCAACCGCGTTGAAGAACTGATGCTGGAAATGGCAGCCAAGTCCGATGGCCTGCTCGATATTCAGCGCATCGACCCGGCGCCGTTCAGCGAGGCCGAAGATGATGCAGCGCGCTACGGTCTGGAAGGCGTGCCGATCTCGCAGGCCGGTGACGTGCTCTACCTGGGCATTGTCGGCACCAATACAATCGATGGTCTGGAGACCATTCCATTCCTGTCGCCGCAGCGCGAGGCTTTTCTGGAATATGATCTGGCCAGCATGCTGCATAACCTGGCCCAGCCCGACCTGCCCAGCGTCGGGCTGATCAGTGGATTGCCGATCAGCGGCGGTTTCAACATGCAGACCGGTCAGCAGAACCCGTCCTGGGCCATTTTTGATCAGTTGAATGAGTTGTTTGCGGTTTCCACTATTGCACCTGCCGATACGGCGTTGCCGGAAGGCCTGGATGCGCTGGTCCTGATTCACCCGAAAAATCTGCCGGAGGAACTGTGGCAGGCGATCGATCAATTCGTGCTGGGCGGCGGTCGATTGCTGGCGTTTATCGATCCATATGCCGAGGCTGACCCCGGCGACAATCCGATGGATCCGGCCAGCGCGATGATGGCCGAGCGCAGTTCGTCGCTGGGCCCGCTGATGGCGGCCTGGGGCCTGTCGATGGACAACGAGCGATTCGTCGCTGATATCGGCCGTGCGCTGCAGGTCAATCTGACGCCCGGTCAGCCGCCGGTGCGTCACCCGGCCATTATCGGATTGACCCCGAATGACCTGGACGGCGAAGACATCATCACCGGTGACCTTGAGGCGATCAATATTGCCAGCCCCGGTCATCTTGCACTCGACAGCCTGGCCGAGGGCCTGGACTCGATCGTGTTGATGCAGTCCAGCCCCAATTCCGGCATGCTGCCAACCGAGCGATTGCGCTTCGGCGGCAATCCGACCGAACTGATTGATGAACTGGGCGTGGACGACACGCGGCGGCCAATTGCAATCCGGTTGAATGGCCAGGCTGCCAGCGCGTTTCCTGAGGTTGCTTCTGCAGGTGGGCTGAGCGAAGGCACAATCAACGCAGTGATCGTGGCCGATACCGATCTTCTGACTGACCGCATGTGGGTGCAGCGCCAGAATTTTCTCGGCAGCGTGTTGCTGACGCCGTTTGCCGACAACGGTGCACTGGCGGTCAATGCGGTCGAGAATCTGCTCGGCAATGCCGATTTGATCAGCGTTCGATCGCGGGCAACCTCGAACCGACCGTTCGAGCTGGTCGATGACCTGCGACGTGAGGCCGAATCCGACTTGCGCAGCACCGAGCAGCGGCTCGAGCTTGAACTGCAGGAAACCGAGGCGCGACTGACCGAACTGCAGCAGGCGCGTGGCGATACCGACCTGAGCATTCTGACGCCGGAGCAGGAAGCCGAGATCGACCGCTTTGTCGATCAGCGCCTGGAAATCCGTCGGCAGCTACGTCAGGTGCGGCGTGAGCTGGATCAGGACATCGAAGCACTTGGCACCCGCATCAAGCTGCTGAATATCGTGACCGTACCGCTGCTGATCACGGTACTGGCCCTGTTCGTTGCCTGGCGAAGACGTCGCTCGCAACGCGCCGGAGGTGCGGCATGAGCCGACAGTGGGTCATTGTTCTGGCGCTAGCGGCCTTGTTCGGCCTGAGTCTGATCTGGCTGTTGAATCAGCCGGTGCCCGATGACGAAATGGCCGGCGGTGACTTGATGCTGCCGGCACTGAATGCCAGCGTCAATCAGATTCAGGCATTCGATATCGTTGCGCCGGGTGGTGCTGTTGCGGTCAGTCTGCGCCGGGTCGGGGATGCCGATCAGCCGGATTCGATGCGCTGGCGGGTCGTTCAGCGGGATGGCTATGAGGCCGATTTCGCGCGTGTGTTCAGCCTGTTACGTGACCTGGCTGATGTTCAGCAGGCCGAACCACGCACTGCCAACTCCGAATGGCATGCCCGGCTCGGCTTGCAGGAGATGGGCCAGTCTGAGGCCAGCGGACGGCGGCTGGATTTTCCACTGAATGAAGTCCCGTCGATCCTGTTCGGCCAGGTCGATCCGACCGGACAGGGCAGCTACGCGCGGCTGCAGAATAATGATCAGAGCTGGCTGCTGGACCGCGTCATCGAGCTGCCGATTGATCCGGTACGCTGGCTCGAGCCGGGCATCATGGATATTCCGTCCAGCGATATCAGTGAAGTCATCGTGCGGCATGCCGACGGCGAGATTGTTCACGTTCAGAATGCAGGTACCGAGCAGGATGATTTTGTCTTGCTCGATGTGCCCGAAGACCGGGAGGCCGGCCCGGCGTTTCGCCGCACGGCGCTGGCCAACGGTCTGCGCGGCCTGAATCTGGAGGACGTGCGTGCGTTTGACCCGTCACTGGTCCCGGAATCAGCCACGCGCGCCATGTTCACCACCGAAGACGGCCTGGACTTCGTTGTGACGCTGTTCGCTGAAGGTGCCGAGAATGAATCGATCGACTCGGAAGCTCCGGCAGGGTCGGCCTGGTGGGTGCACTTCAGCGTATCTGCAGCCTCTGAGCCCGACATGGACCCAGCAATGACTGCTGACGAAGACCCTGCGTCCTCAGCGCTTGCTGCTGATGCGCCGGCTGACAACGCAGCGGCTAATGTGTCGGACGATTCAGCCAGTGAAGCCGAGGCCAACGAGCGTCTGGTCAATGCTGTAGCCGTCGACGCGCGACTGTCGCCGTGGCTGTTTCGTATTTCCGAGCGCAAGTACAACGAAATGAGTGTTCGGATGGACGACTTGCTGGAACCACTGCCGGAGACGGAGGAGGCTCCGGTCCCATAGCAAACCGGCGCTGTCAGCCCAATCGGTGACTGGAAGATCAATTCAAGCGCTGATCGCGAATATCGTTTTACAAGCGTTGTGGCTAGGTGTCTGAGTTCGTATCAGGCCTGGATGCCGGGCCTGCTTCGTTTCGACTCACTTTCGTGACCGTTGATTCGACCATGAATTGGTCAAATCGGGTCGAAATCGACTGGCCTTCCGAAAAATCACCGACCTGGGTCAAGACCCGACCCTGCGGATCTTCAACCAGCGCGTAGCCACGCCCCAGCACGCTGAGCGGGCTGACCGCATTCAGCGCGCGTGCGGTCTCGGCCAGTTGCTGGCCGGACTGGCGCAGCGCCTGGCGAGTGGCCCGCACCAGGCGCTGTTTCAAGGCCTGATTGTGCTGCTTGTATTCAGCCAGTTTGCGTTCAGGATGCCGACTGGCCAGTCGGCGTTGCTGCATGCTCAGCGCCAGTTGCGCTTGCTCCAGGGTTCGTGTCCAGGCTCGTTCAAGCCGTGGCTGTAGTTCGTTCAAGCGCTGTTGATGAGCTTCAAGCTGTCGTGCAGGGTGCTGGTTGGCCAGTCGACGGGCAATCGAATCGAGCTGCTGCCAGCGCCGTTCGAGCCGCTGATGCTGGGTACGTAACAGACGTGACTGCAGCAGCTGAACGCGCTGGCTCAGCGCAGGTCCATCCGGCGTGGCGGCCTCGGCTGCTGCCGTCGGCGTGGCCGCGCGCAGGTCAGCTACCCAGTCGGCAATTGTCACGTCGTGCTCATGACCGACGCCACAAACGACTGGAGTGTTCAACGCTGCCAGTGCGCGTGCCAGGGGTTCATCATTAAAGGCCTGGAGATCTTCCATCGAGCCACCACCGCGGCCGAGGATGATGACCTCATTGGCCTGATGTCCATCGGCCGCCTGCAGCGCGCGAATCAATTCGGCTGCGGCCGGTTCACCCTGAACCGAGCTCGGATATAAACGGACCCGGGCCACTGGCCAGCGTCGTCGGATGGTCACCAGCATGTCGCGAATGGCCGCGCCCGATGTCGAGGTGACGATGGCGATCTGCTGCGGAAAACGGGGTATCGGCTGCTTGCGTCCAGCGGCAAACAGGCCCTCCTTCTCCAACTTTTCCTTCAGTGCTGCAAACGCCTGCTGGAGCGCACCGCTGCCGGCCGGAAGCAGGGCATCGGCAATCAGCTGGTAATCGCCGCGGGGCTCATACAGGCTCAGACGACCGCGAATCAGCACCTGATCGCCGTTCTTCGGTTCGACCGCAACCTGATGCTTGCGCGGACGAAAAAAGGCGCATCGAATTTGCGCTTTTTCATCCTTGATCGTGAAGTACCAGTGACCGGACGCCGGGCGGGCCAGGTTGGAGATTTCACCGCTCAGCCACAGCCGGGGAAATCCGGCCTCGATGTGCAGCCGAACTTCTGAATTCAGTTCAGCAGGGTGGTAGACGCGGGTTTCGGGACCTGGAGCGAGGATCGACATTGCGTTGAATTATACGCAAGCGAGGATGGATCTCGTGATTCGCCCAGAGAAGTGGTTTGGTCATCTGCGGGTACCAGGCGCTGCAGAAAATGGTTGGTGCACGCCTGCCAGGAAAAGCGGCTGGCGTATTCGACGCAGTTCTCCGAGCACACCGCCAGTGCGCGAAACACCGCATCCCGCAGATTCTCGTCCATGGCGCCATTGCCGTTATCGATAATCAGGTCCTGCGGGCCGGGCACCGGGTAGGCCGCCACCGGTATGCCGCAGGCCATCGCTTCGAGAATGACAAGGCCCAGCGTATCGGTCCTGCTCGGAAACACGAACACATCGCTGGAGGCCAGCGTGCGCGCCAGCGCCTCGCCGTGACGATAACCGAGGAAATGCACGTCCGGATAGCGCTGTTTGAGCTTGTCCAGTGCCGGACCACCGCCAATCACGACCTTGGAGCCGGGCAGCTCCAGATCGAGAAAGGCCTCGATATTCTTCTCCAGCGCGACACGGCCCATGTAGGTCGCGATTGGCCGTGGCAGGTCCAGCGCATCCTTGTCGCAGGGCCGGAACAGGTTGGTATCGACGCCGCCCGGCCAGATTTCAAGATGACGAAATCCGCGCTCGGTCATCAACTGTCGCTGCGTCTCAGTGCGCACAAACGTGCGCGTCGCCGGTCGGTGGAACCAGCGCAGGAACTTGTAGCTCAGCGACAAGGGAACAGGTGCCCGCATGCGCAGGTATTCCGGGAAGCGCGTGTGATATGAACTGGTGAACTGCAGGCCATGTTTGACGCAGTAGCGCCGCATGGCCATGCCCAACGGGCCTTCGGTGGCTATATGAATCGCATCATAGTCCTGCGCCTGCATGCATTCACGCACGGCTTTATTTGGACGCAGTGTCAGACGAATTTCGGGATAGCTGGGGCAGGGTAGCGTCGTGCGGTTTTGCGGCGACAATACGTGCACCTGATGGCAGGCACTCAGCGTTTCGGCGGTTTTTTGCAGCGTACGCACTACGCCATTGACCTGAGGCTCCCAGGCATCGCTGACCAATAATATTCTCATGCAGCCATGCCCATGGTTTTCGGCGGCATGCGCTTGACAATTTGCGGCTCACCGGACAGCTTCAATAGCTCCAGCGTGCCGTCATGATGCTCGACCAGCGCCGTGCAGCTTTCGACCCAGTCGCCGCAGTTCATGTAGGTGATGCCGTCCAGTTCGGTCAGTTCCGGCCGGTGGATATGTCCACAGATCAGGCCATCGACACCCTGTGTTTTGGCTTCACGCGCAACCGCACGCTCGAAGCGGTCGATGTACTTGACTGCGTTCTTGACTTTATGCTTCAAAAAGGCGGCCAGCGACCAGTAATCACGACCCATCAAGCCGCGTGCCCAGTTGACGACGCGATTGGCTTTCAGCAGCACTTCATAGGCGAACGAGCCGACCAGGCTGACGAATTTCGAATGCATCACGGCCGAATCGAACTGATCCCCGTGAAGGATCAGAAAGCGACGGCCATCGACCATTTCATGCACGATTTGATCGCGGATCTTGACGTTGCCCAGCGTCAGGCCGTCATAGGCCCGCATGGCTTCGTCGTGATTGCCAGGGACATAGATCACATTGGTATCGTGCTTTGCTTTACCGAGAATGGAACGCACCACATTGTTGTGTTCCTGCGGCCAGTAGCGTTTTTTCCTCAGCGACCAGAAATCGATAATGTCGCCGACCAGGTACAGATTCTCGCAGCGCATATCGCGAATGAAGTCCAGCAGGTAGCTGGCGCTGCAGCCCGGAAAGCCGAGATGCACATCCGAAATCCAGATCGTGCGGACGTTGCGTTTGATCTTGATCCTGGCGCTGTTCTCCATCATCGTTCCGAGGTTTGGTTTGTTCAATACTCGGGCGATCAGCTTGCACTGCCGTGACAATCACTTGAACACTGCGTTACAAGGCTTTTGCAGAATTATTTCAGCCTGAATAGCAATCTGCGGGCTGACCAAGAACACAAGACTCACATCTGGAGGAGGCGGGACCAACCGTCTGCTGTACTGAAGGCATGCGGGCGTTTCCGGCTCGGATTTTCTTGCGTTGTCGAGCAATTAAATGCAATACCCGGCCGAGAACTGCACACCGGAAGACGGCTACCCGCTAAGAGCAGGTAGCGCGAGATGTTTCACCGAAATCGTTGGTCTAACTGGCTTTTTTCAGGCTCGCAACCAGGGCTTTCAGGCTGGCCTGCGTCGCGTCGTTGAACCAGAATTCGACGAAACCATCCAGGTCCAGCGCATCGGCTTCATCGAACAACCCCACAAGATCCTCGCGACATACGGTTCGGGTTGCCTGCATTGAATGCTGGGGCAGCTTCAGGTGAAACTGGCACCACTCGATGGCTTTTTGCACCACTTGATCGACCGGCGCCAGTTCGTCGACCAGGCCGATATCCAGCGCTTCGTTGGCGCTGATCATCTGGCCCTTGACCAGGTGACGCTCGGCCGGATAGGCGCCGATCAGCCGAACCAGGCCCTTGTGAATGACCTTTGGCACGACCAGGCCGACCTGGACCTCGTTCAGGCCCAGCTTGAAATCGCCGTCGGCCATGATGCGATAGTCGGTAAATAGTGCGATGACGGTGCCGCCGGCCGGGCTGTGGCCGGTCATGGCGCTGACCACAGGAATCGGGCTGCGCGCCATGCATTCGAGCACGCCGAACAGGTCGGTCCAGAATGCGCGCATACCGTCCTGGTCCAGCGTCAGTAGCTCCGGCACGTCGAGGCCGGCCGAAAACAGGCCGGGCGCGCCCGTCAGAACGATGGCCCGGGTGCCGTCTTCGAAGCTTTCGTTGAGCTTCGAGCGCAGCTCGCTCATCAGGGCCGGGTTCAGGGCGTTGACCGGCGGACGCGCGATGCGGATTTCGCGGATATTCTCGGCGTGATTTTCGATGTGCAGCATGGGTTCAGTCTCGATTCAGTAAAGCCTGGCTACAGTGTACCCGTGACCATCAAGTACAGGAGCGTTTCAATGAAACTATCGTTGAACAAATCGTGGAACCAATCGCGTCTCGCATGGCTGTTTGCAGGGCTGCTGATCTTTGGACTGATCGGTGCGGCCAGCGCTGGCGGCTATGGCTACGGCAAGGGCCACTACGGCCATGCGCCGGCCTATCACGGCGGCTACTATCGTCACGGCCATACCGGTTATCGGCACGGTTATAGAAAAGGCTACCGACACGGGAAGCGTCATGGCTACCATCGAGGCCATTACCGCAAAGGCCACTACGGCTATCCTTACGGCAAGGCCTATCGCAAGGGCTACCGTCATGGCTATCGGCGTCACCATTACCGCAGCTATCGACCCGTGCCACGTGGTTATTACTACGGCTCCGGCGTATACCTGCATAGCCCGGGCTTGAGCCTGCACTTCGACTTCTGAACGACACGGCTAGCGTTTCCTCAGCAACACTGCAGAGTATTGACCCCAACTAGGTTTGGGGTCTTTTTTTTTCTAAAAATTGGACCCTAAAGTCAAGGGCACTTTCGCCGGCTAATGACATGATTTGTAGTTGGTCTGAAATTCAAAACCATTCCGCCGCCCGCTGCGCGGGCTGATGCGTCTTACTTTTTGGGGCAAAAAGTTAGGAGCCTCTGATCGGCTCTGATCACAACGCGACGGCGTCTTTGCGGGATGCGCCGGGTTGGCTTCGGCGAGTGTGGTTTGACAGGTCAAATGAACGAGTCGAAACGATCCGGAGCGCCCGCAAAGGACCGTCCCGTAGGGTTTCGCCGGAAAAGCCGAATCTCGCACGTTGCTCTCCTCGAAGGTAGCTCGCTACGATCGCTCGAATCGCCCCATACGATCTTCAGCTTTTCCGACTGAAACGCGTTGTGCTCAGAACCGATCAGAGGCTCCTACAAAAACTCCTCCCGCGACTTCACCGCCCGGCTACGCCGGGTGCCCTGCAGTGCTCGATGCGGGCGGGGCGAAAAGAACTCGCTATCGCTCAGACACCTTTTCGCCTCGTTCCGCCCGCCTCTCCGCGCTTCGGCGGCTCACACGCTCACCAACGTCAAAAGCAAAGGCAAAGCCGAAATCAAAACCATCCCAGTTACTGCAAGAATCTGGACACCAAGTACTTAAACGCTTTTGGTTCCAATCCAACTCCAAAGCCGGGCTTGTAAGCCCCTGAGATTAAGCAATGGCAAGACAGTCTCCGAAAAGCCTAAACAACAGCACGAGCCGAATTATTGCCCCGATCAAATAGAATGCACTAGTGCTGGATGTTGAAAGCGCGGTTTTTTTGGGTCCTTTTTTGCCGCAAGACACAAAAAAGTACCTCGCATCAGCCCGCAGAGCGGGCGGCGAAATGGTTTTGACTTTTAAAAATCAACTTAAGAAAGTGGTCGAAGCCGTGCGGCGAAACCGCCTTTGAAGTTATGCGAACTACACAAGCGTGAATTGCAAAACAA
>CAKZPB010000007.1 GCA_937138395.1 uncultured Pseudomonadota bacterium | reverse complement strand
CCAGCGCTGCTGGAACGCCCGCGCACCTTCATTCGGTGAAATCAAGATCTGCGTGCCATTCGCGCCCTCGACAACGCGGCCCTCAGAAGCCTGATTCGGGCCGGCATTCGTTTGCGCAAAACCATGCAATGCCATCAGCATGACAACCAGCGCAGTCAGTGGTCGATACACGCGAATCGTGGGCATAGCGTTATTCCTTTGATTCAGAGATTGAGCAGTCATAGGTCATCAGCTCACTGATCGATGTGCGGTTCAAGCCGCGGCGGCATTAATCAGGACGAACACGGTAGAAATCAACCAATCAACTCGATGGAGAAGCAAGATGCACTATGCCAAACACCGTTCCACAGTTCAACGTATTCATGCATTCGTATCCACGCTGACAGCAATAGCCATCGGGCTATTGATCTCGGCCAGTGCCAGTGCTGGCAGCCTGCTGTACCAGGCTGAATTTCCTGATCAGAGACCGGATTATGTTCCGCCAGCAGTGCTGGTCGGCTTCAATCCTCAACCGGAACCCCCCGCACGCTTGGTCATTGCTGGTGACCTGGGCGCCGGCAAACCCGGTGTCACCATTTCCGGCATTGAAGATGAATCCACTGAGCTATTACTCGGTGTCGGCGGAGGCCATCAGCGACTGGCAACGCTGACGCTGGTGGGTTCATCGTGTGGCGTCGAGCGGAATACTCGACTATTCCCATTATTTCGAGAGGTCATCATTCCGGATGCCTGCGAAGGGCAGTTTCAGATTCGCGCGCGCTTCACTGATCGAACAGTGCTGAACCTTCAGGTCAATGTGCGCGCCGCTCGTGGCGACTTTGTGATTCCACCATTCACCCTGGTCGGCTTCAACCCTCAGCCCGAACCCCCGGCCGTTCCAGGATTCGGCCTACGCGCCAACCTGGTCGGTACTGGCGCTGACGCTATCACCATCGAGCTTGCGCTGTCAGACCGACGAGGCAATGCCATCGCCCTTCGATAAATTGCAGATGAACCCGTCCGCTGTCGCCCAGTAGCGACAGCGGCCGTGGTCGTCTGATTATTGACCAGTTCCGGCGACTGGTTGGTGCACGGTCCTGTTCGACCGTACCTGTAGATCAAGCCTGCGGGATCAATCCGTTTGGCGGACAATAGGGCATCTTGGATCCGATCGCTCTGATGTCACAACCACCTGCAAACCGCCCGCCAGAAAGCAAGCCGAAGCGGAGCCCCCGGCGTTGGTTCTGGTGGGTGCTTGGTATCGCTGTAGCCATTCCACTCATCTGGATTCTGTGGACTGAACAGCAACCCGAACAGGAAGCCTGGCTGCGCAATGAAGCACAGGCGCGGCTTCAATCCTGGTTCCCCGAGGTGATGAAACCCAGGCCGTCAGAAGTCGGGTTCCATCCAGTGCCAGCCGTTGACCGGGGCCAGGTCCTGGTCGTGTTGATTCATGGGCTGGATGAACCCGGAGGCGTATTCGATGGCTTGATCACGGCGCTCGAACAGGCCGGCTATACCTACAGCCATTTTCTCTACCCGAACGACCAGACCATACCGGACAGCACCGACCTGCTGGCGTCCCACTGGCCTGAACTGCCCGATCACCAGCCGGTTGTGCTGCTGGGTCACAGCATGGGCGGGCTGGTCATACGGGATTTTGTCACGCGCTGGCGGCCCGCGCTTGATGCTGATTCAGCCGAGGTGATCGCCGCTCTGCTGATTGGCACACCGAACCAGGGCTCGGAATGGGCGCGGCTGCGCATCTGGCTGGAACTGCGGGATTATCTGGGCGCCGAATCGACGGACGAATTCAGCCTGTTTAAAGGGTTACGCGATGGCACCGGGGCCGCCAAAGTGGATTTGCGCCCCGGCAGCCGGTTCTTGATCGACCTGAACTCACGACCATGGCCAGACGACGTGCCCATGCGGATATTGGGCGGTGCGGTCAGCGTTGAAGAAGACTTGCAACGGGCCGGTCTCGTCGCGCTCGAACGCAGACTGGGCGATCCGGACTGGAGTCGACGATTCGAGCGCTGGTTGACGAGCGGTAGCCGACAGCTTGGCGACGGGGTCGTGCCGGTTGACGCACTGCCCGCGCCGGGCGCGCCGGAACCGGATATTGTCCAGGCAACCCATCGTGGCCTGCTGAAGCCGGATCTGATCTACGAAGGGGAGCCGCCAGGCATTGCATGGACGCTAGACCAATTGGCCCGAATCTCAGGGCCGGTTGAACGTTAATTCCGGACGAGTATCGAACACCCATCCTTCGTCAAGGGGTCCAGCGGTCGACTATCGATACGCGAGTGAACCGGACACGTATTTCGTCAGCTGCTGCATTTCCTTTTCCTTGCGCTGGATCGTACGCTCAACCGCTTCGACCTTGTACTGAACCAGCTCACCGATCCCCAGCACGCCGACCAGACGATCTCCGTCTGAAATCGGCAGATGACGAATGTTGTGATCTGTCATCAATGTCAACGCATGATCCAGTGAATCACTCAGATTAACGGTCACAACGTTCGAGCTCATGATGTCCGACACCGGGATGTCAGTCGATGCTTTATCCTGCAATATGACTTTACGCGCATAGTCGCGTTCAGAAATAACGCCGACCAGGTGTTCTTCCTTATCCAGAACCATCAGCGCGCCGCAATCTTTCTCAGCCATCAGCTTGAGCGCATCAAACACCGGCGCGTTTTGATCCACGCTCCATACCTCCCGACCCTTGTTGTCGAGAATTTCGCGAACGCTGTACATCAGTTATACCTCCAGAACTTCAACATTTCTTTTGATCGGGTCACCATGCATCCGGATCGGTGAATGGCTTGTGAGTCACAATAGCGCTAGTTGGCATTACGCTGCGCAGCTTTCGTCAAGGCCAGTCGCAGCGGATGAAGGCCGCAGGTCGGGCCATGCAAGCCTGGGGGCGTCAAGCCATTGCCTCGCGACATGGCCAGCACCAGGTTGCCGAACGGATCGAGGCCGTCGACGCCAGGCCTCGCATGACCTGCCGTTGAATCCGCTCCGCGAGTGAAGATTCGTTGCCCATCATTGATGGTTTCCAGCACCTTGAGCTGATCCAGCGTTTCCGGATCGACGGCCGTCGGGTCCGCCGACAAAATCACCAGGTCAGCCTGTTTGCCGGGCTCAATCGACCCTTTGCTATCTTCTTCAAAATGCTGAAAGGCCGGCCAGAGCGTCATGGCTTTCAATGCTGTACTCACGTCCACCCGGTGATGTGGGCCAAGGATGTCGCCCGAGCGCGAGCGCCGCGTGACCGTCGCATCGAGGATGCGCATCGAATCCGGAAACGCAACGGGCGCATCGTGATGGCTCGAAAACTTCATGCCGCGCTCCAGCACCCACCCCGTTGGCGAGATGTTTTCCGCATTCAGCGGGCCGACGGTGCGGTCGCGGTGCCAGTCGCCCCAGTAAAAGGTATGCATTGGAAACAGGGATGGGAACACGCCGAGGCGCTGATAATCAGCGACCTGGTCCTTACGCAGGAACTGGCCGTGAATCAACACCGGCCGACGATCGTCATTGCCATGCTTGTCCGTCGCGGTCTCGAGCGCAGCAATCAACAGATCGGACGCGCCCTCGCCGTTTGAATGAGTAAGGATCTGAATGTCATTCTCGAACGCCCAGTCGATGGCATCGAACACCTGCGCATCGGTCACCGCGGCATAGCCTTTATAGCCCGCCGGCAAATGCTCGGGCGGCTTGAAATAGGGTCGATCACGCAGCGCAGTAAAGCCCTGCGGCGAACCGTCGATGGTCAGCTTGGCGCCGGCCACGCGCAGCCTGTTCTGGTACTCACGCGAGTGATTGGCCGCGATGAACTCCCGATCAATCAGAACATCGGGATAAACCACCACATCAATGTCGAGCCCGTCGCCTTCGGCCACTGCGCGCATAGTCTGCGTCTGGTCTGGCGAGGCGCGGCCCTCCTGCGCCGTGGTGTAGCCATAGCTGGCAATCAGCTCGGTACCGGCGCGGAAGATGGTCGGCATCGAGGCCGGGTCCAGCGTGCTGACAAACTTCACCAAGCCGCTGAAAAACGCCGACTCTTCGAGCACGCCATTCGGCACATTGCCCTCCCCGCGCCGGATCACACCGCCGGGAATTTCTTCGCTATTCGCGTCATAGCCCATCACGTCAAGGCCTTTCGAATTGACTACGCCAATATGACCGGACTGGTGAATGATCAGCACCGGCAGCTCGGTCGACACGGCGTCCAGCTCATCGCGCGTTGGATGACGAAGCTCGGCCAGCTGTGCATCGTCGTAGCCGAAGCCAATGATAAAACCAGCCGCTTCGATGCGGTTCGGATAAGTCTGCGCCCACTCACCGAGCACTCGCTGAAGGTCTGCTATGGAATTGACCTCGCCATCGGGCGCCGGCAGTGTATTGGCCGACAGTGCCTGCACGCCAATCATGAATACGTGGCCGTGTGCGTCGACAAAGCCCGGCACGATTGCACGTTCACCCAGCGACACGCGCTCGGTGTTCGAGCCGATCAGTTCATCGGGTGGCTGGCCCACACCGACCGCGGCAATTGTATTGCCCCGCACAGCGACATAATCTGCGCGCGGGAGCGCATCGTCCATGGTCAGGATCGTACCGGTCCAGATACGGTCAACAGGTTCAGCCAGTGCCGAGTTACACAACAAACTCAGCGCAAGCAGAACGGTTCCAGATAGAAGAGATAAAACTGGCTTCATGATGTACTCCTGATTCACGATCGGCTCCTGGTGTATTCAGCTTCGTCCAGGATCATCAGACCTACCAAGCTGAATCTAAGTAGCCAGTTGACGCGGATTGCTACCGCTGCGCACATTCAGCACTCAAGCGTTCGGGACGATGTCGGTATCGCAGACGATTGAGCGCGTATGGCCATGCATCATGCTTCGACAAACGCATGACGTTGATCTGACTACAGGAACCATCATTACGCTTTGCGCATCACGCGTCAAGCCCCCCCGGTGACCGCGCTGCACCCGATGGCGCCCCGCCCGGTGTCGCCCTTCGACGAATCAAAGGATCGAGCGCAGCCAACCTTGGACACGGGCCGCTGAAAACATCAACTGTCAATGACCTTCGCTTGAGTCACGCTGTAATTTCAATCAACCCGGCTAACGGTCAGCCGGCTGCGATGCCAGCCGCTCAGCCATGGCTTCAACCTGGTCTTCAATCTGCGCCAGAACCTCCCCGTCTTCAGACGCATCAGCCGTCGCATCGTTTTCCTGCGCTCAACCAATACCCGCGAAACCGAGCAGCACAACCACAAAAACCAACAAACCTCGAACCATCATCCAACTTCACGAAATAAACTCAATTGATATTCTTCCGATATACGCTCAACGTGCAATACCAATATTAGTTGACGAAGCTTCAATCGCGCCGACTCATTTTCGGGGATTCTTCCAGGTTCAATCCACTCCTGAGTCATTCCGGACCAAGTGAAACGCAAATTCAGAATCCAACCCCTCCAGTCATTCCGGACGAAGTGAAACGGAGATCCGGAATCTGCTTTTGATTCCGGGTTCCGATACGGTCG
>CAKZPB010000006.1 GCA_937138395.1 uncultured Pseudomonadota bacterium | reverse complement strand
GCCCCGGAATGACGAAAGGGTTGGGGTGATACATCGCCCCCGTCGTTCCGGCCGCAGAGCCGGAACCTCGAACAGTCGGGCGCTATTCGGAATTCGGCATTCTGCCAACCACGGCGCGCGGATAGGAGCCCAGGATCTTGACCATGCGTGCTTCACCTTCCAGGTGCTTCAAGACGTGAGCGAGGCCCGAATCGGAACTGTGGCCGTCGACATCGATAAAAAAGACATAGTCCCAGCGGCCCTGCCGGGACGGGCGCGACTCGATTCGGCTCATGTTGATGCCCTGCTCGGCCAGCGGCTGCAGCAGGTGCAGCAATGCGCCCGGGCCGTCGCGGCCGGCCACCATCAGCGTGGTCTTGTCGTCGCCCGAGGCCGGCAGCAGGTCACGACCCAGCACCAGGAAACGGGTCGAGTTATCGACGTGATCTTCAATGTTGCCGAACAGGATCGACAGGCCGTAGACCTCGGCCGCGTGACGTCCGGCGATGGCCGCAGCATCGTCACTGGAGCGCACCCGGCGCGCCGCCTCGGCGTTGCTCGACACGGCAATCAGTTCGGCTTCGGGCAGATTGGCTTTCAGCCAGTGCTTGCACTGGGCCAGCGACTGTGCGTGCGCATACACCCGCTCGATCGAGCCCAGGCTGTTCGCCCGAGTCAACAGATGCTGATGAATGCGAAGCTCGACTTCGGCGCAGATCTTGACGTCGACGTTCAAAAACATATCCAGCGTGTGGCTGACCATGCCCTGGGTCGAGTTTTCGACCGGCACGACGCCGAAATCGACCTCGCCGGACTGGACCTGGACGAACACGTCTTCGATCGAGCCCTGGGCAATGGTCTGGACCGAGTGACCGAACTGGCGGTACACCGCCTGCTGCGTAAACGTTCCTTCAGGGCCAAGGTAGGCAATCTTCATCGGCTCCTGCTGGGCCAGGCAGGCCGACATGATTTCGCGGAACAGCCGCAGCATGACCGAGTCGGATAGCGGGCCATCGTTGCGCTCGATGACCTGGCGCAGCACTTGCGCTTCGCGATCGGGCCGGTAGTATTCGGCCCCGCCGCCCAGATCGCCCTTGCGCTCGCGTACAACCAGTGCCAGTTTGGCGCGCTCGGCAATCAGGCGCTGAATGTCAACATCGAGCGCATCAATTTGCTCGCGGATATCCGCCAGTTCGGCTGCTGAATCGTCTTGCTTGTCGGTCATGCGTTCAGTCTACTTTAGAAGCCTCGGGTTGCAACAGCTCGATCACACTCAGCCTGAAGTCCGCTCGAATTCCGCCATGAAGTCGACCAGGTCTTCGACCGCCTGCTGCTCCAGCGCGTTGTACAAGCTGGCGCGCAAGCCGCCGACGGCGCGGTGACCCTTCAGGCCCGGCATTCCAGCCTGTTCGGCCTGTTCGACGAACGTCATGGTCAGGTCATTGTCGGCCAGCACAAACGGCACGTTCATCAACGAGCGTGCTTCCGGGTCGATTCGGTTGTGATAGAAATCGGAGCCGTCAATCGCCCGATAGAGCCGATCCGCCTTGGCCTGATTCCGTTGCCCGATCGCGTCCAAACCACCCAGTGACTCGATCCAGCGCACGGTCTCCAGCGCCACGTACCAGGCAAAGGTGCACGGCGTGTTGCGCATCGAGTCACTATTGACCCAGGTACGGTAATCAAGAAACTGAGGCAGCGAGTCCGGAATGCGCTCCAGCAGATCGCGGCGAATCAGCACGACGGTCAGACCGGCAACGCCGAGGTTTTTTTGCGCGCCGGCATAGGCCAGGCCCAGCTCGGCATAGGGGTATGGGCGCGACAGGAATTCCGAT
Source organism: uncultured Pseudomonadota bacterium (assembly GCA_937138395.1). Taxonomy (GTDB): domain Bacteria; phylum Pseudomonadota; class Gammaproteobacteria; order Xanthomonadales; family Wenzhouxiangellaceae. Next base: position 28,365 of record CAKZPB010000006.1, on the reverse strand, counting down.
GAAAGATCGACCGCCAGCGGCACGCCGGTAACGGGCGGCTGCGGGTACTGCACGCCATGAATCGTCTCATTGCCGGTGTAGTGCAAATAGGCACAGTCAGCCGGCAGATGGCCCAGTTCCGGCAATTCACAATAGTCCTGATCGGCACTGCTGGCCACCAACCGGGTTTCGGTAATACGTGCGCTTTCGGCAAAGGCCTTTTCGCCCCAGTGGCCGGTAATTGCAAATGCAGCCGTGCGCTGATGGGCCAGGTTCATCGGCAGCATCGTGAACTGCAGGTGCGCCCCGCCCTGCAACAGCAGCACGGCATGCGCATCGCCAACGCCCATCAACCGGCGCAGGCCCTGCTCCAGTTCTTCGGCCAGCGCCATGAATTCCGGCCCGCGATGCGAGAGTTCGACCACGGAAGGCTGGTCCAGCCGGTCAGTCCCGAACTGCTCGGCCAGGCGCTCGCGCACCGGTCGTGCCAGGGCCGAAGGGCCTGCGCTGAAGTTATGAATGATGCTCATTGGATCATGGTGCCAGAATTGGGTGGGTCGTAAACGATGAGTTGATGCTCAGACGAAATCCAGATCGCCTGCAAGCATGCACCTTCAATAGGAGATGAACTCCGAACATCTCAATGTCTGCGCGCGCGAAAGAACCTGGTCAATTTTTCGGACGCCTCCTCAGCCAATACACCCCCTTCAATTTCACAGCGATGGTTGAGCTGCGGATGATCCAGAATCTGCATCACCGAGCCACCGGCACCGGCCTTTGGATCCGTAGCCGCAAACACAATGCGCCGGATGCGGCCATGCACCAGTGCGCCCGCGCACATCGCGCAGGGTTCCAGCGTGACGTAGAGCGTGGCGCCCGGAAGCCGATAGTTGCCGACATGATGAGCAGCTGCGCGCAGCGCGACGATCTCGGCATGCGCGGTTGGATCGTGATCGATGATCACCCGGTTATAGCCCGTGCCGATCACCTCGCCTTCCAGCACAATGACCGCGCCGACCGGCACCTCGCCAATGGCTTCGGCCTGATCGGCCTGGGCCATTGCCAGGCGCATCGCGGCACGATCCGTTAATTCAGTCATGAACCCAACGCCCGGCCAGCAACTTGGGCTTGACGATCACTGCAGCAGCAAAAAACAGCAGATCGCCGGTCAGCGAGACCACCCGTGACAGCAGGATGGCCAACAATAATTCGCTTTGATTGACGATGGGTCCCAACAGGAACAGCAACACGACTTCTCGAATGCCAAGCCCGGCCGGCGCACCGGGCGTCAGCATACCGATCAACCAGGCCAGCACGTAAGCGGCCAGAATCAGCATTGCACTACGCAGGCTCCAATCGAACGCGGGGTCGATCAACGCCAGCACCAGCACGAAAAGGATTCCTGTCAGCAGCAAAAACAAGGAGTGCAGCGCCAGCGCATGCGACAGGTGGATCGAGCTGCGGAGTTTCAGGCCGACGTATACCAGCACAAAAACCAGTGCATAGGCAAGCGCTGCGAGGCCGTGGTGCAAACCCAGCACCGGTAACAACAGCAGCGTCAATAAAAGGCCCGATACCAGCAACAAGGCCAGTTCCAGTATCGTCGAATAAATCAGCCGGGCATGCCGGTAACCGGCTGCCATGCCGAGCACGTGTCGACCGGCAAAATGCAGCACGTTGCCCGGCAAGTATTTTCCGATCTGGGAATAACCGTAGGCATACACGGCCCAGAACGGGCTGATAACCGCGTCGTCTTCGACTTCGGATTCAGGCTTCAAGTGCAGCAACATCTTCCACCAGGCCAGGCCCAGGAACACGGAAATCAGAGCATACACAAGCCCCAAGCCGGCCAGCGCAATCCAATCGATTGCTCCCAGGCCGCTGAGCTCAAGCTCTTCCCAGTATTGAACAAACCGGGTCGCAACAAAGCCCACCGCAACCAGGCTCAGCAAGAAGCCCAATCCCTTGATCCATTGTTTATTGCGGTCAGACAGTGAAAACAACGTGCTTACTCGTCGTTATCTTTCCGCACCCTGCACAACGCCATCGTCCAGGGCAACGGCGATCGAACCTCCAGCACATCGACCTCTTGCTGCAGCAAGGCCAGGAAAGTACCCTTCGACCAACGCTGAATATGGCCCGGCGTGTTGCCCCAATCAGACCAGTACTTGCCGCGCGCCATGTTCATCCAGCTCCAGACCGGCTCGCGCGGCACGCTGACAATCAGGTACGGCTTGGCCAGGCGCTTGAGAATTTGCAGGGCTTCAGCCGGGCGCTCGAGATGCTCCATGACTTCACAACACACGACTAAATCAGCCGCGTCCTGCGCCGGCTCCAGGTCATAAATATCAGATACCTTGAATTCGACATCCAGCGCTTGTGCCGCTGCGTTCTGCCGCGCCAGCTCGATGACGATGCTGGAAAAATCACTGCCGCGCGCAGCGATACCCTGTGCGCGCCATTTCAGCGTCCAGTAGCCTTCACCACAGCCCACTTCGTGAATCGCGTCAGGACTGACGATCGACACCAGCTCGCTCAATGCACTGGAAAAACCATCGACCAGCTTGCGTGCAATTGGATTCTTGCTGTTGTACTTGTCGTAGGTATTGCCAACAACAATACCGTCTTCCTGTTGACCCTGTGACAGTTTCATTTGGATGCATTTCCTGCGGCGTCGCGGTTCAAGTCAATGCGACGACTGCGGTACTGCAGCTCTTCGAGTAACCGACGATTGACGGCCAGCAAATCGGCAATGAACGCAACCAGCATGGTTTGAAAGCCAATACCCAACAGGACCGCCGTCAGAATCAGCGACTGGATATGTCCATCACCCTGGCCGGTGAAATAGAAAAACAGGAAACGCAGGCCCAGCAACACGCCAGAACCAAACAACAGCAGGCCCAGCGTCATGAAGAATTGAAATGGCTTGTAGACCACAAAAATACGGATAATCGTGGCCATCGACCGGCGCACATAGGACCCGATGCTCTTGAGCAGGCGCGAAGGACGCAGGTCTGGATTGGTATCGACGGGCACGGACACAATGGCCATGTTTTTCTGACCGGCCTGGATAATGGTTTCGAGCGTATAGGTATAGCTGGAAAATACGTTCAGCTGCATAGCCGCTTGCCGCGAAAACGCCCGAAAACCACTCGGTGCATCGTGCACGTTGGAACCACTGGCCTTGCGCACGACCCAGCTGCCGAGGCGCTGCAGCGCCTTCTTGACGGGCGAAAAGTGGGCGGTGTCGGCAATCGGTCGAGCACCAATAACAATATCGGCCTCGCGATTCAAGATCGGCTTGGTCAGCTGCGGAATGCCGGCCGCGTTGTATTGATTGTCCGCGTCGGTATTGACGATCACATCAGCACCGTACGCCAGCGAGGCCTCGATGCCGGCCATGAAGGCCACGGCAAGACCCTGATTATGCGGCAGCGAAACGATATGGTCGACGCCGGATTCGCGCGCCACCTGCACGGTTCGATCCGAACTGCCATCATCGATGATCAGCCATTGCACCTGGTCAAAGCCGTCGACGTCACGCGGCAGTGCGGCCAATGTGACCGGCAGCGAATCCTGCTCGTTGAAACACGGTATTTGAATGATCAGCTTCATCGGAAATGCACGCGGGGAATATCGGGCCTGGTTCAATGCCGTAGTGTACCTGCAATTCTGAGCGGATCTGCCGGGCTTGGTCGCTAGCCTTGCAGCAATATGGGCTTGAGTTTGGCGATCACGGCATCGACTTCAACCAGCGCCATGACGCCGGGCCGTTCAATGCGCTTGCCCCAGCGCAGCTGCTCGGGCGAGCGATTGTAGAATTGCTGCGCCGCCTGCGCATAGCGATCGACACAGTGCTCCAGGCTGCCAAACGGGCCCGATCGCAGCGACCAGGTGGATGCATACAAACCGACGACCGGCGTGTTCAGCGCAGCGGCAAAGTGAACCGGGCCGGAATCCGGCGCAATCAAGCAGGCCGCGCGCTCGAACATGGCCAGCGCCTGGCCCAGCGTATCCTGGCCAACCAGATTCGTAGGCCTGTGCTGCATGGACGATTCGATCGCCTGCGCGGTTGTACGCTCTAGATCGGAAGGCCCCCCAACCAGAATGACCGGCCGGTCGGCATGCTCGATAATCCAGTCTGCGACCGCGGCATAGCGCGCCACCAGCCAGTTGCGCGCCGCGTGGCTGGAGCAGGGACTGATCAGCACAGCATGATCGGCTTCGGGCTGATGCTGGCGAGCGAATTCACGATCCTGCGCTTGAATCGGCGGCGATCGATCGATTGCAGCCAGATCAGCATTGATGCCCAGCACGCGAGCAAACTCCAACGACGCATCGGCCTCGTGCTGATTGGCCACAGGACGAATGCGTTCATTGACAAACAGGTAGTGCCCTTCGCGACTGCGGGAATAGTCGTAACCAATCTTGCGACGGGCGCTGATCAACCGGCTCAGCCAGCTCGAGCGAAGCGAAGTCTGGGCCAGCAGCAGCACGTCGAACACGCGCCCGGACAACTGCTGACGCAGCGCTCTTCGTCCGGCAACGCCGCTTTTCTTGTCAAACACGATGAATTCAACGCCCGGCATGTCGCCGACCAGCCGGAATTCGGTTTTGCCGATGATCCAGGTAATTTCAGCGTTTGGATAGCCGGCCTGCAGCGCACGAATCAGCGGAATGCAGTGGCAAACGTCGCCCAATGCAGATAACCTGAACAGACAGATCGAGTGCACGGCACTTGAACGACCGGAGCGCGCTTCAGCTGATGCAGACATCGAATTCATGCAACGTATTCTAAAGAGCCGACGCGGTCAGGTCTTGTTTGATTGCGATCGGATCGAACCGCCCAGTGAGCACTGGTTCGACCCGGACTGGTGGGAACGTCAATCCGCGATCGTCGATCGGCACGGGGGCCGGGGCGAGGCGCTTTCGATACGGACACCGGTCGGCCAAGCCGTGCTGAAGCAGTACTATCGTGGCGGCAAAGCCAGCCTGATCAGCCACTCCAGTTACCTGTACCTGGGCACCGATCGAGTGCGCAGCATTCGTGAATGGCAGATCACCAACACCCTGTGGCAGGCAGGCTTGCCGGTTCCCGAGCCGCTGGCCGCCTGGTTTGAGCGCCGTGGCATCCGCTACCGGGCCGCCCTGATTACGCGCGAAATTGAAGATACGCAAACGCTGGCCGACTATGCCGGTCACACAGAAACCGACCCGGCACTGTGGCACTCGGTAGGCCAGATCATTCATCGCTTTGCAGCATTTGGTCTTTTCCATCCGGATTTGAACGCGAACAATATCCTGATTAACGGCCGAGGCCAACTTTGGTTGATCGATTTTGACAAGTCCAGCCTGAAAGCCGACGCGATTCAGAGCACCTCGATGCTGGAACGCTTGGTGCGCTCGTTGGACAAACTGACTATCAAATACGATGCCGATGCGCTGGGCAAGGGTGCCGGCCGGACGTGACGGCTATGGCATCCTGCGCGAGTCAACTGCCGCGCGTGCCAAATAACCAGTCGCAAACCGGCCAGGTAATGTTGAAATTGCCGTGACTCATGATGGCCGGATCGTGATGGCTTAAATGCAGCTGACGCAATCGCATCAGGCCTGGAATGCGCAGCACGGCCGAATCCGACGGCAGGTGATAGCTCAAATGGAGTAGCTCGTAGCTCAGGTAATAGGCGATGGCCGTCATGACAAACAGCCAGGCCACGTTGCTGCTGAACAGCCAGGTGAGTAACAGCCCGGCCGGCAGCGCAAAGGCAGTGAAGAAAAAGATCAGCAATACCGGCGGAAACAGAATCGCGCGCAGGTCATTGAGCTGATCCATCTGCATGTTTTGATCGGTGAAGAAGCGATGGTGCTGCAGCGTATGCCGTCGATACACCAGGCCCAGCAACGGGCGCTTGCGATGCATGACAAACCGATGGCCCAGGTATTCCGACAGGTTGGCGTATAGAAATGCCAGCGGAATGGTCAGCCATTCCAGCGGTTGAACCTGGTCCAGCGCCATTCCGCCTGCCATCAGGACCGCTGCACACAGCAGCACGATCGTGGCCAGGTGAGCCCAGCCGCGGTAACTATCCGGAATATGCTGCGCGCGATATTCCTGGCGAAATCGCACACAGTGAGCTGGAGAACTGTTTCGGGCGTTCGATTCATATTGCTGTGGTTGCATGGTGCAATAATCTAGCATCTGAACACGACCGAAAAGTACTTTGACAATGCTTGTATTACACCCTGATCTCAATCGATGACCTGAATCAGATGACTTCAGAACGGATCCCTATGGCTGAAAAAAACTTCGTGGCCAGTTTCGATGTGGATGCGCAGCGCACGTTCACGCCGCTGTGCCCCGATGAACTCCCGGTAGTCGGCGGCGATGAAATTGCCGATGAACTGAACCGCCAGGCAGCGTATGCGGCCGTCCGGATCGGTTCAAAGGACGCGCACAGCCCGCAAGCGGTCTGGGTGACGAACAATGCCGAGCAGATTGGCCAACCCGGCGTGCCAAGCAAGCATGCCAATGAATTCTGGCCGGTGCACGCGGTGCCGGGCACTGAGGGCTTCAAGCTGATCCCCGACCTGCCGCATCCTGCCGAGTATGATTATTTTGTCTGGAAAGGCGTTGAGCCCGATATGCATCCGTATGGTGCCTGCTATCACGACCTGGACGAACAGCGCAGTACCGGCGTGATTGAATGGTTGCGTGCACGTTCGATCAGCCACGTGCTGGTCGGTGGCCTGGCGACCGATTACTGCGTCAAGGCTACCGTGCTGCAGTTGGCCAACGCGGGTTTCCAGGTGATCTTGAACCGGGCGGCCTGCCGCGGCATTGCCGAAGACACGACGCGGCAGGCCATCGAAGCCATGCGCGAAGCCGGCGTACAACTCATCGAATCCACCGAGGCACTCGCCTGATGATCATCCAGTCGCTGCTCGATACCGATATCTACAAATTCAGCATGATGCAGGTGGTACTGCATCAGTTTCCCGGCGCCGAGGTCGAGTATCGCTTTCGCTGCCGCAGCGAAGACGTGGACTTGCGGCCCATTGTCGAACCGCTCCAAGCCGAGATCGAGCACCTGTGCTCGCTGAAGCTATCGGATGAAGAACTGGAATTCATGGCCGGCGAACGCTATTTCAAGCGTGACTTCATCGAATTTTTGCGGCTGTTTCAGCTGCAGTCTCGCTTTGTGCAGGTGCAGGCCAGCGAAGAGAATGCCAATGGCGGCATCGAACTGACCATTCGCGGGCCCTGGCTGCATACCATCCTGTTCGAAGTACCGCTGCTGGCCATCATCAGCGAGCTGTATCTGAGCCATGTGCATCCAGACCATGACCTGGACGAAGGTCGGCGCCGATTGAGCGAAAAAATCAAACAGGTCCAGGCGCTGGGCCAGGCCGATGCGTTCATTTTTGCCGACTTCGGCACCCGGCGACGTTTTTCGCGGGACTGGCAGGACGAGGTTACCGCGACGCTGGCGCGCGAGATTCCGGACAGCCTCAGAGGCACCAGCAACGTACGGTTGGCCATGCAGCTGGATCTGGTGCCGATCGGCACGATGGCGCATGAGTTCATTCAGGCAGCCCAGGCACTGGGCCCCCGGCTGGCTGAAACCCAGCGCTTTGCGTTCGAGGTCTGGGCGCGCGAGTACCGCGGCGATCTTGGCATTGCGCTGTCCGACACCTACAGCCTGAAGGCTTTTTTACGCGACTTCGACCTGTATTTCTGCAAGCTGTTCGATGGCGCGCGCCAGGATTCCGGCGACCCGATGGCCTGGGGTGAGGCGATGATTGCGCACTACCAGCATCACCGCATCGACCCGACCAGCAAGCGCCTGGTGTTCTCGGATTCACTCGACATACCACGCGCGGTCGAGATCTGGGAGCGCTTTCGCGAACGCATCAACGTATCGTTCGGCATTGGCACCAACCTGACCAACGACACCGGCGTTGACCCGCTCAACATCGTCATCAAGATGACCCGATGCAACGGGCAGCCGGTCGTCAAGCTTTCGGATTCACCCGGCAAGGTGGTTTCGACCGATCAGGCCTACCTGGCCTGGGTGCGGCAGGCGTTCGATGTGCCGGAAATCAGCTGACCCTCTGTCCGGTTCAGGACAGCAACAGCACCAGCCCGAAAACGATAAACAAACTGCCGGCCAGGTAGCCGATCCACTCCTGATGGCTGCGCTGCAACCAGTGCCTTGAGTACGAATGCCGGGCCAGGACCAGCACCGGCAGATTGACAATCAGTGTGCCCAACAATGCACCAGCTACGACCAGCTCGATCGGCTGCAGATGAATCGAAATTGCTACCAGCGATAGCTGGCTCTTGTCGCCAAGTTCAGCAGTGAGAATAGAAACAAATGAGAATGCGAACGCTGCCGTTATCGAGGATGACTTTGCGCTTGATGATGTGTTCTCCTCGGGCTCATTGTGCGAATCACTCGCAGAAAGAAGGATCCAGCAACCAATGGCAAGAAACATCAAGGCGGATGCCCAATGAATCCAGTTTTTGATAAACGATTGTTCGATCCAGACTCCGACGATCGCAGCAAGGCTGTAAGAAACCAGAAAAGCCAGCCCAAGGGCAATCGCAATGATGAGTGGGCGTCGAAACTGTCGAACCAGCACAAAGGTCAATAGCTGTGTTTTATCACCAAGCTCGGCCAACCCGATAAGCAGCAGACTACTCCAGAACGCTTCCATCAACGACTTCGAATGTGACTCAGGATCCGTTCGATCCAGGTCCGTCGCAAGTACGCTTGATCGTGCTGACTCAGACCGGTATAGCCGCCATACTTTAGTTTGACCCAGGAGTTCAGATCGATCTGCTTCATCAGCTTGAACAAACGGTGATTGAGCGGGTGCAGGCCCGGTTTGTGCAGAAAACAGGCGCCCAGATCGAGGATGACCGGCTGTTCGTCCCGATCAATCAGGATATTGGACTTGCGCTTCAGGTCGCAGTGCGCCACACCCCGTTGATGCATCGCTTCGATACTATTCAGCAGCGAAGCAAAGGCCGGATGATCGCTCGGCAGATCCAACACCTCGATCGGCTGACCATTGACCCAGTCCAGCACCAGGCATGACTGATCCAGCAGGCCGTGACAACGAACAAAACCCGGCATATCCTGCAAGCGCTGATAGGCCTTGTATTCACGCTGCAGCGTCAGGCGATGCAGCGCATTCAAGCGACTGCCTGGTGGTAGTGTCTTCAGCGCCAGCGTTTGTCCGTCCATTTCCATCCGGTAGACCGCGCCCTGGTTGCTGATCGCAACTGGGTCGGGCCTTTTCTCAAGAAAAGTCCTGACTGACGCAGCAATATCATTTGAAAGCAAGTTGTTTATGGTCAAGACCGTCATTGGACTCTTGCAGCTGGTACTCCGTGCCGACTGGAGCCTCATGGCAAAAAAAAGCGATAATAGCAAGTTATCCTGATGTAGCCGGTATGACTGGATGATCGGTCAAGCCGAAACGAGCTGACAACCGTCTGGGATTGATTGGCGATGAAAGATTCGGGCCGGCGACTCGAAAACCCGAGAATGCAGCCCCATTTGCACACCCAGGTCACTGAACAAAGAATCATAACCATGCCTATTTACGAATATCAATGCCGGAATTGCCAGCACCGTCTGGAAAAACTGCAGAAAATTTCCGATCCGCCGCTAGTCACCTGTCCAGCCTGTGGACAGGACGCACTGAAAAAACTCGTCTCGGCAGCCGCATTCCGTCTGAAAGGCGGCGGCTGGTATGAAACGGACTTCAAGAAAGACGGCAAGCGCAACCTGGCCGGCGACAGCGCCAAGGAATCGGATTCATCGGGCAAGAAGGATTCGAGCGCGGACAGCAAACCAGTCAAGGACAGTGCTGCCGGCAAGGCGGAGTCCAAACCCGCCTCTGGCGCGTCCGGCTCCAGCGCATCCAGCAAGAGCAACAGCGACTGAGTGATACAAATCATCCCGGGCGGGTTCATTTCTGCTCGCAGGACCAACAACTTATTGGAGAACAGTATGCGCAGTCATCTGTGCGGACAGGTAAGCGAACAACTGACCGGACAAACGGTCACCTTGTGTGGTTGGGTCGCCCGCAGGCGAGACCTCGGGGGCCTGATCTTTATCGGCCTGCGAGACCATGCAGGCATCCTCCAGGTCGTGGTCGAGCCCGATCAGGCCGAGGTCTTCGAGCAGGCCGAGAAACTGCGCAATGAATACTGCGTGCGTATCGAAGGCCAGGTTCGCATGCGTCCGGAGTCCCAGTGGAATCAAGACATGGCGACCGGTAAGGTTGAGGTACTGGCAAGCGCGGTCCATATTCTGAACCCATCGGCACCGATCCCGCTGCTGATGAACGAGGACGACGGCGAGGAAATCCGTCTCAAGTATCGCTACCTGGACTTGCGCAAGGACCGCATGCAGCACAACCTGCGCCTGCGCGCCCGGCTGACTGGCGCCATCCGCCGCTATCTTGAAAGCAGGGATTTCCTCGACCTGGAAACGCCAATCCTGACCCGGGCAACACCGGAAGGCGCGCGTGATTACCTGGTGCCCAGTCGAGTACACGCCGGGCAGTTCTATGCCCTGCCCCAGTCGCCGCAGATTTTCAAGCAGCTGTTGATGATGGCAGGCATGGACCGCTATTACCAGATTGCCCGTTGCTTTCGAGATGAAGACCTGCGTGCCGATCGGCAGCCTGAATTCACCCAGCTCGATATCGAACTTGCCTTTGTCGAAGAAGCCGATATTCATCAACTCGTCGAGGGCATGATCCGACACGTCTTTCAGGACGTGCTCGACGTTGAGCTCGCCGATCCGTTCCCGCGCATGACCTGGCATGAGGCGATGCGGCGCTATGGCTCCGACAAGCCCGATTTACGCATCGACCTTGAGCTGGTCGATGTCGGCGAAGCAGTCAAACACGTCGAGTTCAAGGTGTTCAGCGGGCCGGCCAACGACGCGAAGGGTCGTGTTGCTGCGCTGCGGGTCCCGGGCGGCGCAGAGCTGTCGCGCAAGCAGATCGATGAACTGACCGAACACGCGGCGAAGTACGGCGCCAAGGGCCTGGCCTGGATCAAGGTCAATGACACCGGCCAGGGGCTCGAAGGCCTGCAGTCGCCGATCGCCAAGTTCCTCGACGGCGATGCGGCGCGTGCAATTCTGAACTCAACCCAGGCTGAAAGCGGCGACCTGCTGCTGTTCGGTGCTGGCCCGGAACAGCAGGTCAATGAATTCATGGGTGCGGTGCGCCTGAAAGTCGGCCGCGAGCGAGGGCTGGTCAATCCAGGCTGGAAGCCGCTGTGGGTCGTGGATTTCCCGATGTTCGAGTTCGACGTCGAAGACAATCGCTACTACGCACTGCACCATCCGTTTACGGCCCCGCAGTCAAGCGATGCCGATGCGCTGCGCGCCGATCCCGGCAGCGCACTGTCACGCGGCTACGACCTGGTGTTGAACGGCGCTGAAATCGGCGGTGGCTCGATTCGTATTCATAACCAGGCCATGCAACAAACCGTCTTTGACTTGCTGGGTATATCGTCGGACGAAGCACAGGCCCGCTTCGGCTTCCTGCTGGAAGCATTACGCTACGGCTGCCCACCGCACGGCGGCATGGCGTTCGGCATCGACCGGATTGCCGCACTGATGGCCGGCGAAGACTCGATTCGCGAAGTGATTGCGTTTCCGAAGACCACCGCGGCAGCCTGCCCGCTGACCGAAGCACCCTCTTCGGTTGATGCCGAGCAGTTACGTGACTTGCATGTTCGCGTGGTCGAGTAATTTTTTGGTGCCGCACGCGACGTGAAATTTTTCACAGAAATAATGCCGAAACGAGCATCAATCGAATGCTTCAATACAGCCTGAGCATCGATATTCACTCATCCTTAACTAAAATGAAGGATGATTATGATTCCTTGGCCCACAAAACAAAAAGATTCGGAGTGATTAAATGATTTACAGCAACACCAAGAACAACACCAATCCGCTGGTCGCTGGCGTTCTAGGCATTTCCCTGGCACTCGCCAGCTCTATCGCTTTAGCACAAGAATTTCCCCAAGCCAATGTTGCACATCTGGCTCCATTTGCTGACACCCTGGAAGGTACGGCAGTATCTGTTGACGTTGAAAGCACTGAAGTCATTGAGAGCGTTGTTTTCAATGTTGCGTCCGGCTACCTTGATTTAGGGCTTGTAATAGGTCCAACTGGAACAGATGGTGCTTCCGCACAAGTGGATGTCGATGTATTCGCTCCACCAGGAAGTGCTGGTATGCCTGCAATCACCGATACTTTCGACCTTGATTTTGGTACGGATTACACCATTGCCGCCATCGGCAACGGAACACTCCAGCCGCTCGATTTCCTTCTTCTTGATGACACGCCAGTGATCCCTTTAGTTGACGGTGAACCTGGTGGCGCGTTACTACGCGTTGTGCATGCAGCCCCATTTGCAGACAATGCAACGGACACCGAAGTTTCCATTCGACTACAGGACGGCTCCGTCGTTGCTGGTCTGACCAACGTGCCGTACGGCGCGGATTCCGGCTTTATCCAGTTACCTGCAGGTAACTACAACCTGGTGGTCGCAACACCCGACGGCAGCACTCCCCTGATTGATCCGGTTGCAGTCGATTTGACCGACGGCCAGGTCATTACCGTATTTGCCGTCGGCGACATCATCAATCAGCCGCTCGGCATTACGGGTCAGAACCCGGACGGCACGGTTTTCGAAATTCCGCTGGAGCGCGGTGTGCCGGAATTCTTGCCCGTTCCGACGTTGAGTTGGATCGGATTGTTCATGATGATTGCACTGCTTTCAGTCGTTGCGATTCGTCGCCTGGCCTGAATTCAGTCACCAGCACGTTGAATCTAACGGCCGCCACTGGGCGGCCGTTTTTTTTGGCTGCACTTTTTTAAGTATTAACCGCAACAGCCTGCTAGCATCCGGCTTTTGATTCGGGAATTTATCCATCGATGAGTCAGGGATCCACTTCAATCACCGTAGTGGTCCATGGCCTTTGGTACGGCAAGCTCAGCATCGGGCTGCTGGCACGCAGGCTCGAACAACAGGGGCTGGCCACCAGGCGTTTTGCCTATCCAACCATTCGCAGGTCGCTCGCTGAAAATGCGCGAGGCTTAGCGGATTTTGGACTGCAATTCGATGCGGACGAAATTCATTGGGTCGGACACAGCCTTGGTGGGCTGGTTATCCTGCGCATGCTCGACGAGTTCGATGAACGCCTTCCGGACGGTCGCGTGGTGTTATTGGGCAGTCCTGTTCATGGATCGGCCGTTGCACGAAGCCTGACCCGAGTGGCGCTGACCCGGCCCTTGTCACGTACATTTCTCGGGCGCGCAGCCAACGGATTGAAATATGGATTTGCGCATGCGCCGGCGCATCATCAGACCGGCATCATTGCCGGTACGTCGCCAGTTGGCGCGGGTCAGTTGGTCAGTCGTCTCGAGCGGCCACACGACGGTACCGTGGCGGTTTCCGAAACCGAACTGGACGGCGCCGCCGACCGCCTGCTGGTATCAACCTCGCACACCGGCCTGCTGGCCTCCAGCACCGTGGCCCGGGCTACGGTTGAATTCATCCGGACGGGACAGTTCAGCTAGGGCACCAGGCTCCGATCACGCGATCAGAACCACCAGACCAAGGCAAACCAGACCACCATGATCACGCCGATCACGACTTTGGCAACCGTGCCAACCAGTACACCGATACTGGCGCCAACGCCGGCCCGCATGGAATCTTCAAAATTCGCCTTGCCGAGCGAATGACCGACCGCTGCGCCAACGAACGGCCCGAGCAGAATGCCCAGGGGCCCAAAGAAAATACCCACCACCAGGCCTACGGTCGCACCCAGTATCGCCGCACGACCGGCGCCGAACCGGCGTGCACCTTCGGCCGTGGCGATGAAATCAACCGCAATCGACAGTAGCGTCAGGAGCGTCAAGCCAATCAGCACGCCCGACCCAACTTGAACAAAACCGTCCATCCAGGCCAGCAGAATCAAGCCGACCAGAATCAACGGTATACCGGGCAGCGCAGGCAGGATTGCGCCGGCAAATCCGATCAGAATCAACAGCACGGCAACGATCCAGCCGATAATGGTGCCCAAGTTCTGTAACACTGCGTCCATTCGATGCTCCCGTTGACAGACCCGACTATTTTCACCCGAACCAGGATTCAATATGGCTTTCATGCAACCGCTACCCGAGCAGGCGACCCCCGAACTGTCCGATACCTTTGAACACTTCCGAGAGATTCTGGGTTTTGTGCCCAACAGCCTGCTGACCATGCAGCGCCGTCCCGAGATTGTGCGCGCATTCGGCGTGTTGACCGACGCGGTCATGAACCCGGAGGGCAGCGTCGATCCCGCGACCAAGCGATTACTGGCCCACTTTGCAAGCCGGGCGGCGGGCTGTCAGTACTGCGAGGCCCACTCGCTGATTGCTGCCGGCATCAGCGGCGTTTCGCAAGAAAAGCTGGACGCCATCTGGGAGTACCAGACCAGCGAACTGTACAGCGACGCCGAGCGCGCTGCATTGGACTACGCGCTGGCCGCCGGGTCCGTGCCGAATGGCGTCGATGACGAGATCATGCAGCGCCTGCGCCAGCATTGGAATGATGACCAGATTGTCGAATTACTGGCTGCAGTCTGTCTGTACGGTTTCCTGAATCGCTGGAATGATTCCATGGCCACCGAGTTGGAGGATCCACCGCGGCAATTGGGCGAGCGCCTGCTGAAATCAGGCGGTTGGGACGGTCAGCGACACAGCTGATTGACGACATTACGCTGGGTTTCGGATACGATGCCCACCTCAGTCAGGAAAGTTAAACACTCATGAAAAGATCTACCCATTTAGGCACTCGCGTCATTCATGCTGGCCAATCGCCCGACCCAAGCAATGGCGCCATCATGACGCCGATCTATACCACCAGCACCTATGTGCAGAAGAGCCCGGGCGATCACCAGGGCTACGAGTATTCCCGTACGCACAATCCGACCCGAAAGGCCTGGGAAGACTGCATTGCCGATCTCGAGGGCGGCCAGCATGGCTTCGCTTTTGCTTCAGGCATGGCGGCAGTCG
Organism: uncultured Pseudomonadota bacterium; assembly: GCA_937138395.1. Taxonomy (GTDB): domain Bacteria; phylum Pseudomonadota; class Gammaproteobacteria; order Xanthomonadales; family Wenzhouxiangellaceae. Next base: position 13,288 of record CAKZPB010000006.1, on the reverse strand, counting down.
ATACCTTGATGCATCTGCTCGAGCCGGGCGACCACGTGCTGGCCATGCACGACCTGTACGGCGGCACCTATCGATTGTTTGAACGCGTGCGCAGACGTTCGTCCGGGCTTGAATTCAGCTTTGTCGATCTCAGCGATACCGAGCAGGCCGAGCAGGCGATGACCGAGCGCACGCGGTTCATCTGGGTGGAAACGCCGACCAATCCAATGCTGGAGCTGGTGGATATTCAGGCGATGGCTGCGCTGGCCAAAAAACATAACGCGCTGCTGGTCGTGGATAACACCTTCGCCACACCGATGCTTCAGCAGCCGATCGAACTGGGTGCCGATATCGTGCTGCACTCGGTGACCAAGTACCTGAACGGGCATTCCGACATGGTTGGCGGCGCGCTGGTGGTCAAGGATGACGCGCTGGGTGAACAGATCGGCTTTCTGCAGAATTCCGCCGGCGGCGTGCAGGGCGCATTCGATGCCTGGCTGGCCATGCGCGGCGTCAAGACACTGGCGCTTCGAATGAAAGCGCATTGCGACAACGCCGGTAGCATTGCCGAGTGGCTGACCGAACAACCCAAAATCAAGCGCGTTATATACCCGGGTCTGGACAGTCATCCGCAGAAGGCACTGGCCGAGAAACAAATGCAGGGCTTTGGCGGCATCATCAGCTTTGACCTGGACGGCGACATGGCTGCGGCACGGCGCATGCTGGAAAACACGCACTGGTTTGCGCTGGCCGAATCACTCGGTGGCGTCGAGAGCCTGGTCAATCATCCGGCCATCATGACGCACGGCAGCGTTCCCAAAGATCGACGCGAACAGCTCGGGATAACCGATACGTTGATCCGTCTATCGGTCGGCATCGAAGACGTGAATGACTTGATTGATGATTTGAAGCATGCGCTGGCTCAGGTCTGAAGTCACAGAAAGGCCTTTTTTCCGCAGATTGCGCAGATGAACGCAGATCAAACCGTCAATCGTAATGAATGAACTCAAGCGACTGTCATTCTTCAAACAATTGCTGCTGATCTGGATTGCAGTCATTCTCATGACGTTGAGTGGCTGCGGAAGCACCGTCAATCACTCGCTACGCATGATGGGCCAGTCGCACCAGTGCGAACGCGAGGCAGCCAATCGCCCGAATGGAGCGCAGTTGCTAGCCGAGTGCCAGAACCGATTTGAACTGACAGGTCCGAACCACGATCTTGATCAATGATTCCTCAGCCAACGCTGGCAAGGGACTTCATGGACTGAGTGAATCAAGCGTAATCATCGATTGCAGACAGGCTGCTACGGGTTTTTTCAAAACGATGAAACGACACAAACCAACCGCTACAACACTGAGTACCAAATCCCGAGTGCCGGGTGGCAAGTCCCGAAAATACTAATCTGCGTCCATCTGCGGTATCTGCGGCAAGAAAGCCTTTACCGGGTCTCAATCCCCGACTCGGTTGCCACCAGCACCTGATCAGCCGCGCGGCGGGCAAACAAGCCGCAGGTGACCACGCCCGGAATCTGGTTGATGTCGGTTTCGACACGGACCGGATCAACCAGGTCCAGATTACGCACGTCCAATATCAGATTGCCGTTGTCGGTGACAAAATCTTCGCGCAATTCGGGCTGGCCGCCCAGCTTGATCATCTGTCGGGCCACGTACGCGCGCGCCATCGGCAGCACTTCGACCGGCAGCGGAAACTCACTGAGTACCGGTCGACATTTTGATTCATCGACAATGCAGATAAATTTACGGCTCGCCGCAGCAATGATCTTCTCGCGGGTCAATGCGCCACCGCCGCCCTTGATCAACCGCTTGTGCGCATCGACCTCGTCAGCGCCGTCGATGTATAGCTCGAGGTCGCCCGTATGGTTCAGTTCGGTCACCTCGATACCGATCGCCTTGAGTCGCTCTGTCGTCGCTTCCGAAGAGGACACTGCCGCTTCCGGTCGAATGCCAGCGCTTGCCAGCTGATCAATCAATGCATTGACGGTTGAACCGGTACCAACGCCCAGCAGCATGCCGTCTTCAACATAGCGTAGGGCTGCTTTGGCAACTTCGATTTTGAGACGATCCTGACTCATTGGCCCAGCTCCTTTTCCATTTCCAGCACCGTGTTCCACTGTTTCCTGGTAACCGGCATGATTGAAAGACGATTGCCTTTGGCCAGCAAGCGGAAATCATCAAAGCGATCAGCGTTGGCTTTCAGGTGTTTCAGCGAAACCGGCTGTTCGAGTTCGCGCACAAATTTTACGTCGACCAGAATCCAGCGAGGATCATCCGGGTCGGACTTGGCATCGTAGTAGTTCGAATCGGCGTCAAACTGAGTGAAATCCGGATAGGGATCGGACACGATTTCCATAATGCCGACAATGCCCGGCTCGGCGCAGTTGGAGTGATAGAAGAACGCCTGATCGCCGATCGTCATGTCATCGCGCATGAAATTGCGCGCCTGATAGTTGCGGATGCCGTCCCAGGGCTCGGTCTGCTTCTTGCACTTCTTCAGATGTTCGATGCCAAAAACATCCGGTTCGGATTTCATCAACCAATACTTCATGGACCACCAATTTTCTTTCAAACCTTCGACAGCTTAACAAACCGGCCTCGATCACCCGGGACTGTGACGAAAAATTCGATACGCTTTCAATCTGCCCAGGCCCATCGATCGCTGCGTCGATGGGCAGGGCAAGCGACGTTTGAACAGCACAACGGATCAATGTGCAGATGACGCATACCGGGCTGGTGGATCGAGATGCCAGCCCATCACGAGTGCAACGTTGCAGCTCATGACTCGGCAATCGATTGATTGGTCAGAAATTCAAGAATTCCACTCGCTGGAAAAAATCAGCGCCTGGCGCGTATTCATGAATCTCTGTTCAAACAGCAGCCACACAAGCAGGCGATAGCAATGGCATAATCGGCAGATCAGTGGGGATCGATTTCATCGAGGGGCCGATTTTTGTACAACATGTTTCATCAGATTCTGCGCCCGACCCTGCTGTTCGGATCACTGCTCGTTTCGTCCATTTCGCCTTCGGTTACGGCTCAACCGCCTGATACCCGTGCCCTGCTTGATGAGGCGCGTGAAATCAGCTATCAGGCTCACTGGCGGGAGGCCCAGGCCATACTGGACCAGCTTGCACCCTATATTGATCAGGCCGGACTGCGCGAGTATGCAGACTACCAGCTTCTTCAGGCCCGTCATCTGGCGCTGGATGACCAGACGGAACAAAGTCTTGCGCTGGCCGACCAATTGCTCGAGCGCAATCTGGAGCCCGATCAACGCCTGCGCGCGCTGCAGTTTCGCGCGAATATCGCGGTGCTGCTGCGCCGCTACGAAGTTGCCTTCGAGTCGTTGAGTGAGGCGCTCGACATCGAGGTCGACGTGGATGATCCGCAACCGGTCATTGCCACCCTGAATATGGCGGCCTACATGTTCGGTCGCGCCGGCGAATATGAAAGAGGTGCCGAGTACGGCCAGCGCGCGCTGGCGCTGGCACGTGAAACCGGTCAAGCACAGGATGCCTGCATCGCACTCCAGCGCCTAGCGCCGGTGTACAAGTGGGCGAAGCAATACGAACAGGCCAAACAAACCTACCGTGAAGGCATCTCAACCTGCGGCGAGGTCGGCAACTTGCTGTTTGCCGGTGTGCATCGGCATGGATTGGCTGACTTGCTGCGCCGGGACGGCGACCCTGAGGCCGCGCTGTTGTTGTCTGAACAATCAATTGAAGCGCTTGATGACGGCGTATTCACGCTGGGAGAATTCGAGGCTCGCTTGATTCGCGCTGAAACGCTTCAGGATCTGGGCCGGCTGGATCAGCGCTGGGACGAAGAGCTCCAGCAGCTGAACGTCTACTTCACGGATCGTGCACTGTGGGATCAATCGGCGCGCCTGCATCAACTGAAATCAGAACGCGCGGCCGCTGCAGGCGATTTCGAGCTTGCGCTTGAACAACTTCATGCCTATAACGAGGCGCGCGAATCCTTTCTGGGCCGCGAACGCAGCATGCGGCTGGCCTATCTGCAGGTCGAGTTCGACAGCAGCCTGCAGCGACAGCAGATTGAATTATTGCGGGAAACTGCGCGTGCGGCCCAGCTCGAAGCCCGGGCTTCAGCCCAACAACAGCGACTACGGACGTTTGGCTGGCTACTGGCCGCATTGATTGTTCTCGTGCTGGCCGGCATTCTGTACCGCCTCCAGGTCAGCCGGCGTCGTTTTCAGGAATTATCGCGCATCGATGGTTTGAGCGGCCTGGTCAACCACACCTGGTTTTTCGAGCGCGCACAGGCCGAGCTGGATCGTTTCAACGGCGATGCTGGGAATTCAGGCCGGATCGTGTTGATCGCAGCCGACATCGATCACTTCAAGCAGGTCAACGACGAACACGGGCACCGGGTGGGCGACCGGGTGCTGGGACGAACGGCGCGCCGCTTGCAGGAAACCTTTCCCGAAGACGCCCTGGTTGGACGGATCGGCGGCGAAGAATTTGCTGTTTTGATGCAGGTTGACGATGTCAACCATGCCATTGGGTTTATCGAACGCTTCCGCAATACCGACCAGAAGTTGATGCGTGCCGGCGATCCGCCGGTCACGATCAGCTTCGGCGTAAGCTGCGCAAAACCTGAAGACGATATTCAAACACTCAGAAATCGCGCCGACCAGGCCTTGTATGCAGCGAAGGCATCGGGCCGGGACCGCTACGAAGTGGATTCGAGCTGCGGAATCTGAGCGGTTACGCACAATGCAAACCGTGTGTTACTGAAGCTCTTCAATAGCGCTGCCCTCCGGCGCATCCGCCCAGATCCTGACCGGGCGATTGCCTGACATAATCAATCCACCGGCTCTGCGGGCCCCACCGTCCGGACTGTATTCGAATCGATAGCGGCGCTGTAGTTTCCATCGATCTTCAATGCGCTTGGGTCGCATGCGCTCAAGGGCGACGGTCTGGTCCAACAGTTGCCAGCGCTGACGCTGACAGAATGCGCGTGCAAGCGAACGGGCGCGATCTCGGGCCTGTACGGCTGAATACCACCAAAGACAGACTGAACCGAGCGCCAGAATCGCCGGCAGCATGCTGGACCAGCTATTCACAAAAGGGCAATTCAGGCATCAGGGCCGCAAGCTCATGACAGCGATTCATGCGCGATTCTTCAGCAGCACATAGACCGCGCCGGTGCCCCCGTCCGTCCGCGGGGCCGTTGCAAAGGCAAGCACCGCCGGATGTCGGCTCAACAAACGCGCCGTCAGCGCTTTCAGACGTGGTCCAGCCTTACCGGAACGCAACCCCTTGCCGTGAATGATCTTGACGCAGCTAAACCCCCGGTCGAGCGACGCTTTCAGAAAAATGCGGATCGAGCGACTGGCCGCCTCGACGTTCATCTGATGCAGATCCATCTCGTCCTGAATACGCCAGTGGCCGCGCCGCAGACGCTTCAACACGCGCGATTGGAGACCCGGCCTGTGCCACATCAGCTCTTCACCGGTTTCCAGCCATGCCAGCGTCGCATCCAGCTCAGGATGTGCCTCACCCAGCTCCTGCAGCACCAGGGCTTCATCAGCTTTACGCATGGCGGGTTGGGCGCGCACGCGTGGCGCTCGCGATTCGCTGCGTTCCGAGCGAATTCGACGCACTGGGCCTACCGCATCTCGAAACAACTGCAGCTCATCGTCCGGATTACCAGCGCTGTCATCATCTTGGCTCATGTCGGCTCTCCAGAACTTGAAAACGAATGCAGAACATCAGTCACAGACTACTGTAGATCAAGCACGCAGTTTCCTGATGAACAGGCTGCATTGCAGTCAATTGATCAACGATCTGCAGCGCCTGGACCAGCATAATCCATTATAGTGTTCGCTTCACCCGGTCATGGGTGAGACCCCGTTTCACGAAACATTTGTTTGCGCTTCCGAGGGCCTATCGCAATGCATATTCTGATCAGTAACGACGACGGGCTGGACGCACCCGGCATTCAACTTCTGGCCGAGAAAATTGACCAGAACGTCGATCGCATCACCATCATCGCGCCCGATCGGGACCGGTCCGGCGCAAGTAATTCTCTGACCCTGGATCGTCCGATTCGCGTCCAGCAGCGCAAAGACAACATTTACAAAGTGTATGGCACACCCACTGACTGTGTCCACGTCGGCATCACCGGCTTGCTCGAGAAAGACCCGGATATGGTGGTGTCCGGCATCAATGCCGGCGCCAACATGGGCGATGATGTGCTGTACTCCGGCACTGTAGCCGCAGCCATGGAAGGGCGCTTCCTGGGCTTGCCGGCCATGGCCGTGTCGCTGGTATACGCCGAGAACCGCCCACACCATTACGCCACGGCTGCCCATGCCGCCGTGCTGTTGATGAAGCATCTGATTGCCGAGCCCTTACCGGCCGACACCATCCTGAACGTCAACGTCCCGGATGTGCCCTGGGACCAGATCCAGGGCTTCGAAACCACGCGGCTGGGCCATCGACACCGCTCCGACAACGTGATCCCGATCGAAGATCCCCGCGGCCGCTCATTTTTCTGGATCGGTGCAGCCGGAGACGAAGACGATAACGGGCCCGGTACGGATTTCAATGCCGTGCGCAGACACTATGTCTCCGTCACGCCAATCCATACCGATCTGACGCGTTACCAGGCGCTCGACCCGGTTGGGCAGTGGGTCCAACAGATCGAATTGAACGAGCCCGTCGATTGATGATGGTCAGCAGTATCCGCGGTATTGGGATGACCTCTGACGGCACGCGTCGGCGCTTGATCAAACAGCTGCGTGGGCTCGGAATCGACAACCAGGTGGTACTCGATGCCATCGTGGCAACGCCGCGTCATCTATTCGTTGACGAAGCCTTGTCCAGCCGCGCGTATGAAAACAGCGCGCTGCCAATCGGCCGGGGTCAAACCATTTCACAGCCGTGGGTCGTGGCCATGATGACCGATGCCGTGCTGCGCTCGAATAGTGGCGACGACAACGCCGCTGAGACAGGTCGTCGCTTGCACAAGGTGCTCGAAATCGGCACTGGCTCAGGCTATCAGGCTGCCGTGCTGGCGCGCCTGGCCGACAAGGTATTCACCACGGAGCGCATCGGTGAGCTATCGCGGCTGGCCAAGCAGCGCCTGCATGCGCTGAAGATCCACAACGTCTACGCTCGCCATCTGGACGGACTGGCCGGCTGGCCGGGCCAAGCCCCGTTTGATGCAATCGTGGTCACTGCCGGCGGACACTTGCCCGAAGCCCTGTTCGATCAGCTGGCTGAAGGCGGCGTGCTGGTCGCTCCGGTGGCTGCCGAGCATGATCGTCAGCATCTGATCCGCTTCGAACGGACAGCCGAGGGCATCGAGCGCGAGGATCTGGGTGAAGTCAGTTTCGTGCCGCTGCTCGAAGGACTGGACTGAACATTCGGGATCCGGGGGACCGTCAAAGATGAAAATTTTTCAGCCAATCTATGACCGGGTATTGAAGTGGTCACGCCATCCGCATGCCGAGCGTTACCTGTTTGGCATGAGCATGGCCGAAGCCACGTTTTTTCCGGTACCCCCGGACGTGATGCTGGCACCGATGGTGCTGGGCAATCGAAGCAAAGCCTGGCGGCTGGCCTTTCTGACCACATTGGCCTCGGTGCTCGGCGGCTTGATTGGGTATCTGATCGGCTGGCTCGCCTTCGAGGCCGTGTATCCATTGATCGAGCGTGTCGGCTATGGCGACACGTTTCAAACTGCGGTCGACGCGTTTGACCAGTACGGCCTGTGGCTGGTAGTCATCATCGGCTTTACGCCCATTCCGTACAAGCTGGTTACGATTGCGGCCGGCATGCTGCTGATGTCCGTGCCGGCTTTTATCCTGGCCAGCTTTATCGGGCGCGGCGCGCGTTTTTTTCTGGTCGCGCTGCTGATCTACCTGGGCGGAGAGAAGATGGAGGATCGGCTCAGACAGTGGGTCGACAGGATCGGCTGGAGCGTGATCCTGCTTGCTGTGATCATTGCGCTCGTGCTGTGGCTGCGCTAGTTAGAATAGTCAGGTGCCAGTAGTTGCAACCACCAGCATGACGAATCGATGGTTTAGGAAAGCTCTGAACAAGTCTGCGCGGCGTGCGTTTCAGCCGGAGATGGCGCAGATTGTGTGGGGTGTCGCGAGTGAAAGTAGCCGTAGCTACAGTCGAGGGATGGTTTTCACATCAAGATGGGCGAGATGCAGCTTCTCCGGCGACACCGTGTTGGGACGGGATTTTGCGGAGTCTCCGACTCGTTTGGGCTCGCTTGCTTGGATTCATCGCACCACGCTCGCCCAAACCAGGCCGGAGCCACACGTGAAGTTGCCATCGCGTCGACGCAGACTGGTTCAGCGCTTTCTTGGACGAATTGTTGTCTTCACGCTCATTGTATTGATGGTCGGCTGCGGCGCGCCCGGCCCGATCATGCCGGGCAGTTCAACGACACCCCCAAGCACAACGTCAACCGCAAGCAATCCAACAGCCTATCGCGTGGTTGGCGGCGACACGCTGTATTCCATTGCCTTTCGCTACGGCCTGGACTGGCGTGAAATAGCGCGCTGGAACGCAATTGATCCGCCCTACACCATTCAGGTCGGCCAGCGCCTGCGCTTGCGTCCGCCGGTCGGCACGATCACGGCAACAACGACTACAGACGGCAGTGATCTACCGGGCGAAACCAGCACGCTGGGCACACCGCCCCGCCCCGTTGAATCCAGGCCCATTGCCTCGGGCAGCACAGGCTCAGAACCAGCAATCGATCAAGATGAAGATACAGCGCGTGTGCCGCTGCCACCGATCACAGCACCACCGAGACCAGCACCTGAAACCCGGCCCGAGCCTCGCCCCAGCGTGACCCGGCCATCAGCGACCGAACCACAACAGGAAGCGCCAGCCAGCAGCGCCGATGTCGTCACCACCGGTTCGGGCCGCAACACCGCCGGCGCGACCTGGTTCTGGCCGACCGAAGGCCGGTTAACGCGACGCTTCAACGCCAGCGATACGCGCAAGGGCATACATATTGCTGGTGAAAACGGCCAGCCCATTCGCGCCACCGCCAATGGTGAAGTGGTGTACAGCGGCAACGGCCTGATCGGCTACGGCGAACTGATCATCATCAAGCACACCGACAGCATGCTGTCGGCCTACGCTCATAATCGCGAACGCCTGGTCGAGCAAGGCGACCGGGTCCAGGCCGGGCAGTTGATTGCGCATATGGGCGAATTCGAACCCAATCGCCCGCTGCTGCACTTCGAAATCCGGCGCAATGGTCAGCCGGATGATCCAGTGAAGTATTTACCCGAGCGGTAATCTTGTTTTCTGAACAACAGCGTTGAAGAATCATTGTTCAACAACGTTCCGGTCATCTGATTGATTCAATCAACATCCGGTGAACAGCAAGCCATTTCCCCACACTGCTTCATCGGCTAATCACTGTTTGATTTGAATTGGACTCAAATATCAAAAGCAACATCAATGATGTTGACTTTAAATCTAGAAATACTAGTCAACAGCAACAAAGCGAGCGATTGCAACTGAAAAAACTACCGACCTGAAACCATGGGATTGGTTTCACCTTGTTGCATCTGTTCCAACCGATCTCTGGCCGCGTCGAAATGCGCCTTCAGTTTCGGAATTCGATTTCTGCCGTAGCCAATTTCCAGCCGGTCCTGCGCGTTGTCCAGGACCATCAACAAGGTCTCCGCCGCAGACTGCCTGGCTTCGGGCACGGTACTGCCGACTGCGTTGATCCAGATCGGGCTCGTTTCGGCGTACAGGTAGCTGTCCAGTGCGGGCCAGCCGGTGTTTTCGCCGAGCACGCGGGCGGTGACCCAGCCGCCTTCTGGAAGCTGTAGCGAGCCGGTATAGGTTTTGCTGCCCGGCTCGTCCATACCGTCAAGCGTATCGACGACCCGACCATTGACGAACAGTTCAAGCTGTTCGATTGGCAGCGCGGAGTGAACGGTCAGCTGCCATTCAACCGGCTCGTTGGAGTCCTCAACCACATCGCCCGGCAAGGCTTCACCGAGTTCAAACTCCAGCATCGGGCCGTTGCTGTTGAAGCTTCGACCGTTCTTCAATGCGGCCATCAAGTTTGCCGGCGTCGGCTCGCCGCCGGGCCGCAGGTAGACGCGGGTGGCACCGATGGTCATCGTGCGGTAGTAGTTGTTCATGACGTCGCTACCGCTGGTGGCCGCCATCGGTATCCCCAGGTTCAGGATCTGGTGCCAGACCGCAGCTGTCCCGACCTCATCAGTCCACAGGCAGCCGACTTCGATCCAGTCGCCCGCGCCCATCACCGCGTCGGCGACCAGCGAGATCGGTACGTAGGACGCCGTTTCTTCAGTCAGCGGATTCTGTACCCAGACCGGGTGCACGTAGCCGGCCAGGCCGCCGCCATCGCGTGCGTGCTGCAACGGCTCGGCGTTCAGCCGATCGTCATTGGCATACAGCTCGTAGCCCGGACCCCAGATCCAAGGCCAGAACAGTTCATCCATGCCGAACAAGCCCACATGGCCGAGAAAGTGCGAACGCACTTCCTGGCCAATAATGATGAACGGCAATTCATCGCGCTGCCAGCCCCACAGGTCCTGCTCGAGAAAACGGTTGTGAAGATTGGCCAGCAGCGGCACACCCAGATCAATCCCTTCGGCTTGAAGATCGGTGACGATATCGTCCGGGGCCAGACGATAAGTGCCGCCGTAGTTGAGATGAAAGTGCGTGTCGGCCGCATACCAGCCGTGCGCCGATGCGTCCCAGATGGATTCAAGCTCGAGCGTGGCTTCGGTGGTTTGGTCCGGGACAAGCGTGAACGTTTGCGTGGTTTCGACAGTTTCAAAGCCGTGCACGGCCGATACCGTCCACTCACCGGCGGGCCCGATCAATTCGATCTGGCCGTCAGAATAGAAAAACACCCGTCCATGCTCACCCTCGGAGCGCACTGCACCGGCTTCGGGCACGATTGGATGACCGCTGGCATCCACCACGTTCAGCCGCACCGGCACGGTCTGACCCTGCATGACGGTGCGCAGGCTCAAGCGGCCGGCCTCGGCGCCCCAGGCCCAGTCTGCAATCTCGATGGCTTCGACTTCGCCGCCATTGACCGGCACGCGATACAGCGCTTTGCGCTGATCGTCACCGGCCTCGGCAAACCATACATACTGGCCATCGTGGCTGAAGGCCGGCGCCAGCGGCAAACCGTTGGCCTGAGTTAGCAGCACCGAACTGTGCGGCGCGTTAAGCGACAGCATGCGCAGCTCCCAGCCGCCATCAAACGGCCAGATGTAGGCGACCGATTGCCCGTCCGGTGACACACTCAAATCAGCCTGGCCGGTAATGCCGTCTTCAATCAGTCGGGTCAACTGCTGTTGCTCAACATCCCACAGGGCCAGCGAATCGGCGGAATTGCGTTTGCTCAGGTACACCAGCTGGTTGTTACCCGGCACGACCTGGGGACGACGTTCCAGTTCACGCCTGCCGGTATCCGAATCCGGCAACACCGGCTCGCGATTCAGCGTAGCAGGGTCGACCTGCCACAACCGCAAGGGCCCGGCTTCAGAAGAGGAATAAATAACCGATTGGCCGTCAGCCGAAAACACCGGGTCCAGATTGACAGCATCAGCGTCCACCAGCACACGTTCATCGCCAGAGGACAGATCGAGCTGCACGATGGCCAGATGATTGCCATCATCGCGAATAAAGACCAGATGCTTGCTGTCATTCGACCAGGCAGGCCGTCCGTCCATGGCCGGCGTTTGCGTTACCCGTCGCGCAATGCGGCTTTCGAGATCCATAACCCATAACCAGCCGCGCGCAGAAAATGCAACGGATTGGCCGTCCGGCGATGGCGCCGGATCCATCGGGCCGGCATTCAATATCGGCAGCTCGAATCCTTCGAGATACACATGGTGATTGAATCCTTCGACCTGAGGATAGTGGTTGGTCCATTCAGCATTCAGGGTGCTGATGGCCAGGACGGCTAGCAGGGAAAGGATTCGTTTCATCGTGATTCTCTCAAGGGCTCAATACAAAACTGATGTGGCGGGTGGGAATATTTTCAGCCAAGTGGTATTTGGACCGACGTGGCCATAATCTGGTATTCGAAGACGGGGGCTTGCGTGGCTGGTGCCGGTTGGCCCAGGTCTTCGGCAAAGTGCGCCGCCTGTTCCGGGCTCAACTCGACTTTCTCGATTCGCCCGGCCAGCTGCACGGTTTTACCGGCCGCGTCCGTCGGGATAAAGAAGCCATAGTCCTTGAATCGAACGCGCGCCACCGCGTCACCATCGCGGGCAATGAAGAAACAGCCTTTCTTCTGGCAGACCTGAACGATCTCAGCCTCAATGCGTACAGCCTGGCCGGACAAGGCCTGGCTTTGCTCAACCACCGCGGCCAGGCTCATCGATTCGACACCGGTAGGCATTGCTGCGCCAAACACTTCATGGGTTTCAGTCACCATCACAGGATCGGACAATCGAATCACACCCGATGTATCGGCCAATGCAAGTGTTGAGATCAAACAAAACAGAATCAATGCTGAACGCATGCTTGTATTCCTGAATGTAAAGATAGGTAAATTGTAACCCGCATCACAGAAACGTTCGGATATGCCCAGTAAGATAGGTTTTTGTACACATCAATCAGGAAAACCAACCGATGCGCTGGATTTCACTGTTCTTGCCTGGTCTGATTCTGGCCAGCAATCCAACCGCTGCACAGACCATTCTCGACGGTTATTTCATCGAGTCCGATGGTCAGGTGATCATCGAAGCCGAATCGATCACGCCCTTGCCCTCGCCCTGGGCCGATGCCGGCAACTACACTGCGCCCAACGTGAGTCAGCCGGGCGCGGCCACTGGTGATGGCTTTATTGTCTGGGAGGGCAACCAGCAGCTGAACAATCCCGGCCAGGGTACGCTGGTGTATCCGATCCAGATCAATGCACCCGGCGAATATCGCTTCTGCTGGCGCAGCCAGGTCGGCAACGGTACTTCGTCGACCGACCACAACGACACCTGGCTGAAGATCGACGCCGACGCCTTTTTCGGCCGCAAGAACAACGGCAACGTGGTCTGCCCGAAAGGTTTTGATCCGTCCCAGAACGACTGCAGTGGCGGACAGCCCAATGGCTCGGGCTCGGAGGGCTGGTTCAAGGTGTACTCCAGCGGCACGACCAATTGGACCTTCAGTACCCGCACCAGCGATAACGACGCGCACAACATCTTCGCGCGCTTCGACGCGGCCGATATTTATACGATCCAGCTATCCGGCCGCTCCAGCTTCCACCTGGTCGACCGCCTGACACTGGCCGA
>CAKZPB010000005.1 GCA_937138395.1 uncultured Pseudomonadota bacterium | reverse complement strand
GGTCATGGTTAGATACTATACAGAACATTTTGTAAAGTTACTGCATCCCTGCAATGATTAAAAAGGCCCGGAATGTTGTTCTGTTCATCATTCGCGCTGAAGGCACGAATCATGTCATCGCCACCACGAAATGTTCGACACCATTGGCTGACGGAGCTTTGTTTTGCCGCCACGATCCATCAGCAGGGTTCGTGATCGGTGCTTGAGGAGTGATCCAGACCGTCACCGGTCGCACCCGCAATCGTCGTCTTGCCGGTCAACGGGGGTCCGACGACTGTGTATTGTGGAGTTCCGTCCTACTGACACGCTGATTCGGGCAAGAACACAGGCGCATTTCCTCGTCTCAGGTCGGGCATTCAGTCCAGTCGCCTGCTCACAGATGGCATGGCCGATCCGCAGGTTTGTTAACCGCTGGCGGACGCCTGCGCTGAGGCCTGTTGCCGCCGCCCGGTCAGGAAGCGAATCAGCGCATCGGACATGTTCTGCACGATCACATACAGACAGGGCACCAGGAACAGGGTCAGCAACATTGCCGAAAGCAGACCACCGACCACTGCAATGGCCAGGGGCTGCATCAGCATTGCGCCGGAACCGGCCCCGATCGCAAGCGGCAACATGCCGACTACTGTGGTCAGCGTGGTCATCAGGATCGGGCGGAGGCGGATGCGCCCGGCCTCGGCCACGGCTGCTTCCAGTGCCCAGCCCTGTTTGCGCCGGCGCTCGATGTATTCGACCAGCAATATGGCGTTATTGACCACGATACCGATCAACAGCACCGTGCCAAGAAATACCGGCGCGCTGATCGGGGTACTTGAAAACCACAGCGCAAGCGCCGAACCAACACTGGCCAGTGGCGCCGCGGTCATGATGACCACCGGGTTGGATAGTTTTTCGTATTGTACGGCCAGCACCACGAATACAAGGAAGACGGCCAGCGCGATGACCGTGGTCATCTCACGGTTGGTTTCGCGAATGGTTTCAAACTGTCCGCCCAGCACCACGCCGTACTGGTTTGGCATATTCAAAGCACTGACGCGCTGCTCGACGGCCGCCATGATGGAGCCGACATCATTGACCGAGGTATCAAAGTTGCCGGTGATTCGCTGAATCCGCACCTGATTCTCGCGACCAATTTCAGCCGGGCCCTCCTCGAGTGAGAAGTTCGCCACCTGACGCGCCTGGATCGGTCCATTGATGCCGTCGGCCACAATCACCTGGCCCAGGCGGTCAATATCACTGACATCTTCGCGCGGCAGACGAACCCTGACATCGTATTCGTTGACGCCGGTCGAGTAGCGAGTCGGCACCGAGCCTGACACAGCCGCCCGCAGTGACCGGGCAACGGACGCGATATCCAGCCCCAGCGCGGCTGCGCGTTCACGATCCACATCAATCGACAGCAGCGGCGTGCGGTCTTCATCCTGCATCTCGACGCCGTTCAGGCCGGGTATGGTTTCGATCTCATTGATAATTTGCCCGGCCAAGTCCTGAAGTACGGCAATCTCGTCGCCGACCACCTTGATTTCCATATCTTCGCCACTGACGCCGAACGTCAGACCGCGAATGCCCGGCGACCAGGTCCAGATGCGCGCACCGGCAATATCCAGCGCCCGCATGCGGCGCTGGTTTTCGGCCACCCAGCGACTGGCCGGCCAGTCCGGTCGCTGTTCAGCAGGTACCAGCTTGACCAGCACATAGCCGCGACCGGGCCGCTCGTTGGCGACGCCACCCCAGACATTGCCGCCAGCCAGCGCAAACGCGCTTTCAACGTGCGGCATGGTCTCGACCTCGGCCTCGATCATGCGCACCGCGGCGTTGGTTTCTTCCGGCGTCGCACCTGCCGGAAGGGCCAGTCGAATGCCCAATTCACCGTCATCCAGCTGCGGCAGGAATTCATTGCCCAACTGGCCGGACAGATAGATACCACCGGCAAAGGCACTGATGCCGGCAGCAACCACCATCCAGCGCCAGCGCAGCAGCCGACCGAGAAACCGTTTGTAGGTTTCGGCCAGTCGCTCGATGGTTCCATCGATTGCACGGTACAGTCGACTATCGGCGAACCCCGATTGAAACTGGACTTTGGCGAACTGGGCGGCCAGCATTGGCACCAGCGTCAAGGCCACCGCCAGGGAGGCAATAACGGCAAATGAAATGGTCACCAGCAGCTCGCGAAACACCAGCGTGGCCAGGCCGGTGACCAACAGGAAGGGGATTACAGCCGCCAGGTTCGTCAGCGTGCCGGCCGTGATCGCCGACATGACTTCATCGGCGCCTTCGTGTGCGGCCTGCTCGCCTGATTTGCCGAGTTTTTCCCGATGCCGCGCGATGTTTTCCAACATGACGATGGCGTTATCCAGCAACAGACCGACCCCGAGCGCCAGGCCGCCCAGACTCATCACGTTCAGCGTCAGGCCGGCTGCACCCATCAGCGCAAAGGTCGCCATGACGGCCAGCGGAATCGACAGGCCGATGACAAAGCTTTTGCGCAAACTGCCGAGAAAGGCCAATACAACAAACATGGCCAGCACACCGCCGAGAATTGCGGCTGCCGAAACCGACTGGACCGAGCCACGAATGAAATAGGCGGCATCCTCGGTAATCTTGAATTCAATGTCGGGCGGTATGAAGCCCGACGCGTCGAGTGAATTCAGCTGTTGCTGCACATCACGCACCACCGACACGGTATTGGCATCCGGCTGCTTGAATACCGATAACTGAATCGCCGGCGCGCCGTCCAGCCGCACGAACAATCGCTGTTCGCGAAAGCCGTCGCGCACCTCGGCCACTTCGTCCAGACGGATCTGACGTTCAGAACCCGGAACGCTGATCAACACGTTGGCAATATCATTCGGCGATTGAAATCGGCCGTCGGTTCGCGCCAGGACATCCAGGCTGCTTGACGTGACGTTACCGGCCGCCACGTTCAGGTTTTCCTGCGCCAGTTGAGCGGCTACGCCATTCAGTGTCAGGCCATAGGACCGCAGACGCTGCTGGTCCAATATGACTTCCAACTCACGCTCCTGGCCGCCGATCGCTTCAACGCTCGCAACACCTTGAATGGCCTGAAGCTGCGGCGCCAATCGATTATCCACCCAGTCGCGCACCTCGCGCGGCGTGCGCAGATTCGATGAAAAACCGGCCTCGAACACCGAGGATGTGCCTGGGTCCCATTTGCGCATGCGCGGCGGATCGACATCATCGGGCAGCTGCGCACGCGCTCGTTCAAGCAAACGGGATGCATTTTGCAGTGCCGTATCCAGATCAGTGCCGTATTCAAATATCAGGCTGATATCGGTCCGCCCTTCCTCTGCTTCGCTCGACATACGAATCAGATCTTCGGTAGAACTGAGCTGACGTTCGAGCACGCGCGTGACCTGCTCTTCAACGACTTCGGGTGCCGCGCCAGGGTAATTGACGTCGATGCGAATCAGCGGATAGACCACTTCCGGCAGCAAATTGACCGGCAGCCGGTCCACAAAAAACAAGCCCATGACCAATACAACGGCTGCAATCGACAGTGTGCCGATCGGACGTCGAATGGCGCTGTGCGTCAAGCCGCGATAATACCGAGTGCCCCGGGCCGGGTCGGTTGTATCCCGCTGTGATGTTGTAGCGTTGGCGTCCGGAGAACTCATGCGCCGGCTTCCATCGTGTCGACGACACGCACCAGATCACCTTCAGCCAGCTCCAGCGGATTCGACGACACGATGCGATCGCCCGGTTCCAGGCCACCGCGAATCTCGCGCCAGCCGTTGCGGATGACGCCGGTCGTGACCGCACGTCGAACCAGTTCATCCGATTCATCGATGACCATGACATAGTTCGGCTGGCCCATGCCGACGGAGCCAGCCGGCACCGCCAGTACATCCTGTTTGTAATCGACCAGCAGATCGGCGCGCGCCAGAAAGCCCGGCCGTACGCCCAACGCGTAGGCGTCAGGCAGCGCGATTTCCACGGTGACCAGGCGGCTGTTGCCTTCGGCCGCAGGGAAGACCCGTCGCACTGTGCCATCCATGACTGGACTTTGCCCCAGCGCGTCGATGCGGATCGGTACGCTGTCGTTGACTTCGATGTCGGTCACATCGAGTTCCGATACGCCAATGCGGGTCACCAGCTCATTCAAATCAGCCAGTTCGAAGGCCACGCCCAGGCGATTGACAGCTGCACCGGGTTCGATCATACGCTGGATGATGCGTCCGTCGATCGGTGCTGTAATCACGCCAAACGCAACCCGCGTCTGCCACAGCTGGACTTCGCTCTCGGCCACTTCCAGCAATGATCTTGACGTGACAAAACTGGCTTCATCGATGTAGTCCCGCTCGCGCAGGCGCTGAAGACGATCGAAATTGGCCTGTGCTTCGCGCAGCGAGGCTTCGGACCGGGCCAGTTCAGCACGCTGCTCGCGCACGTCAATCCGGGCCAGCACGTCACCGGCTGCAACCTGATCCCCGGCTTCAACCAGCACCTCGCTGACAATGCCATCGGTCCGGGCCGCAAGTTCGATCGTACGCAGCGGCTGGACCGGTGCCGATAGCTGTATGCGTCGCGACAGATCCTGGCGAGACACGACATAGGCACGCACCGGCATCGACCGATCGACTGACTCACGACCCGCGGCCGGGCCAGGCTCGGATTCACAGCCAGCAAGCAGCAGCGCTGCAAAAAGCACTAATCCCGGAAAAAGCGGTCTGAAGTTCATTGGTTTCAGTTCAATAGTTCACAAAAGTGAACGCATCTTAGCTGACCTTCGTCAATATCATGATTACAAGCGGTTTTGCAACCCAAATCATCAGCACCGACGACGATACAGGCACGGGTATGATTCAGCGATGGAGCGACGTTCTACGAATCACCGCGTGAGGCTGCCGGACTGGCTGCTGGCCGAAACTACCCGTCGGGCAGAATTGAAGTCCGGCGAATTCGTGCTGGATGACGCAGCAACCCGCGCGGCGGTCGCGCTTTCACCGGCCACAATCAGTGATCGCATCGTGCTGCGAGCGCGCCGCAAGGACGCGAGCAGCGAGCTGCAACAAACCATTGCCGAGGCGCTGGGCGGGCTGCGCTGGGCCTTTGGAATTCTGCTGCTGCTCGGGCTGCTGGCCGGTGCCGGTGCAGCGCAGTCCGTACTTGCAGCCGATGGCATCATTCGACTCTCGTGGGCCCTGATGACACTATTGGGCCTGCCCACATTGATGCTGCTGATCTGGCTGTTGATGACGTTCTGGCCGCGCAGCAGGCAGAGGCGGCGGCAGGCCGGCAGCGGTTTGCCCGGCCGTTTGTTCTGGTGGTTATCGACGCTGCTGGCACGCAGGCTGTCGACTCACCCGGCCAAACAGCAGCTGGCCGGCAGCCTGGCCGAGTATGGACGCCTGTACGGACGACGACTGGCCAGCCTGGCCACGCATGCATTCTGGAGCGCATTCCTGCTTGGCGCAATCGGCTTGTTATGGGCGGCCTTTGTTGGCCTGCGTTTCGACTTCAGCTGGGGTACGACCATTCTCAGCAGCGATCGACTGCAGGCGCTGATCCTGATGCTGGGGTATCTACCCGCGTGGCTGAGCGGACAGGACCTGCCCAGCCAGGCGCAGGTTCTGGCCCTGCTTGACCAACAGTCCAGCGCGGCTGACCGCAGTACCTGGGCCTGGTACTTGATCGCTGCGCTGGTCCTATACGGTCTACTGCCACGCATGCTGTTGATGCTGGGCTTTGGCCTGGCCCAGCGAAACAATCAACCGCGACTGGATGTGAGCGCACCGGGCTACTTGCAGCTACTGCCGGTACTTTCTTCCAGCGAAGCCAAGCCGCTTGGCCTCCAGGGTGAACCGGCACCAAACCTGGACCGACTGAGCCAGATTCATGAGCGCGCCGAAGCGGGCGATGGTCAAGCCGTTATGATCGGCATCGAGTTGGAGCAGAAGGACTGGCCACCGCAGCTGAGCGAAGCAGTGAAAGCGCAGTTGATGAACGATGAGCAAGGCCTGCCGCTGGCACTGGGTCGAGCCGATGACCGGACGGCCAGGCACCAGTTGTATGACGCCATTGCGGTACTCGATCCAACGCCGCGACGCATCATTGCAGTTTGTTCGCTGCTGCGCTCACCGGATCGTGGGATCGGCCACTGGCTGTCCTCGCTGAACGCACTCGCGCCGGTGGACCTGGTGCTGGTCGACGCATCGTTACTTGACGCGCGGGGTGGCGATTGCAAGTCCCGACAGCAGGATTGGGCGGCGTTGGCCGACCGCTTCAAGCTGGTTATCCTGGAATATCATGATGAGCATGGCCCTGAAGTCGAACTGGAGAACGGGCCAGAAAACGGACTGGAACACGGGTCTGGAAAACGATGATGTCCTGCATGACGATCAGCTCGACGTGGCGTCACAAACACGGTGTGCGTTTCAATGCCTGAGTCCCCATTGTCTTTGGCCGTGGTCGGCCACACCAATACCGGCAAGACTTCGCTGATGCGGACCCTGACACGCGATGCCGGTTTTGGTGAGGTCAGCGGTTCGCCATCGACCACGCGGCAGGTCGAAGGCGTCGCGCTGCAGGTCGACGGACGGCGCATCGTGGACCTGTATGACACGCCGGGTCTGGAAGATGCCGGTCGCTTGATCGAGGTGCTCGACCAGATCGGCGGTGAGCGTCATGATGGTCCGAGCCGCATCGAATCGTTCTTGTCCAGCCCTCAGGCCGATCAGTTGTTCGAGCAGGAAGCGCGTGTACTTCGGCAGCTGCTGGCCAGCGCTGCCGCGCTGTATATCATTGATGCCCGCGAGCCCGTACTGGGCAAATATCAGGATGAACTGGCCATCCTGACAATGTGCGCGCGCCCGGTATTACCGGTGCTGAATTTCACGGCCAGTTCGAGTGCGCGCAGCGAGCAATGGCGTGAGGCGCTGGCGAGAGTCAATCTGCATGCCGTGGCCGAATTCGACACCGTCGTCTTCTCGGTTGAAGCCGAAACCAAGCTGTGGCAGCGGCTGATCAATCTGCTGGACCAGCGCGGTGATGCGCTGCAGGACCTGATCGCACATCGTAATCAGCAGGCCCTTTTTCAGCAGGCCGCTGCGATGCGCATCGTCAGTGAACTGTTGATTGACGTGGCCGGCTGCGAGCGAACCGCCGATAAAGATGATGCAGCGGCCCAGCAACAGGCCAGCCAGGCGCTGCAGCGGGCCGTGCGATCCGCCGAGCAGGACACGATCAAGCAACTGCTGGATCTGTTTCACTTCACCCCATCCGACGTGGCGCTGCTCGAACTTCCGATCCAGGACGGCCAATTGCGCGGTGACCTGTTTGATCAACAGGTACTTCAGTACTATGCGCTGCGCGTCGGACGCGGGGCCGGCGCCGGGGCCGCAGCCGGCGCCGCCGTCGACGTCGCAACCGGGGGTCTATCGCTTGGTGCAGGTACGGTCATCGGCACGCTGTTAGGCACCGGCATCGGCACCGGCCTGGCCTCGGGACGCAACCTGGTCGACAAGGCGCGGGGCCGTATCCGACTGCAAATCGACGATCCGACCTTGACCTATCTGGCCGGGCGGCAACTGCGCTTGATCCGTGCATTGCAGCAGCGTGGCCACGCCAGCCTGACGCCGGAACAGCTGGACAACGAAGAATCGGAGCCAACATCGATCTGGCCCAAAGACCGCCTACCGAACGCGGTATTCAAGGCGCGACTCAAGCCTGCGATCTCCAGGCTGAATAACGAAACTTCGCTGCAGAACGCAGCGCGTGAGCGATTGGCCGCGGAACTGGCCCAGGTGATCAATCCCGAGCAGGCCACCAATACGAATCGCCAGGTCGATAACGGCAGTTCACCGCGGCTTGCATGACAACCCGGTTGATGCTGGCCGGAGTTTGTACACTGCGGACCATCGATTGCCATTACTTCAATTAGTCATCACCCATGCTGCAATTGGAACACATCACGCTTCGCCGCGGAACCGACGTCTTGCTCGAGCAGGCCAGCCTGACCATGCATGCCGGCCAGAAGCTCGGTCTCGTCGGCGCCAATGGCTGCGGCAAGTCAAGTCTGTTTGCGCTGCTGCTCGGCGAACTCGATACCGATCATGGCCAGCTCCAGCTTCCATCCGATTGGACGATTGCGCATATGGCGCAGCAGATTACGGCGCTCGATCAGGCCGCGATCGAATTTGTCCTCGATGGCGATACCCGCTTGCGTGAGGCCGAACAGGCGGTTGCTGAGGCCGATGCCAACGGCGATGGCGTCCGAATTGCCGCCGCACACCAGGCCCTGGACGATGCCCAGGGCTATGACGCGCACGCCCGCGCCGGCGCCCTGTTGAATGGATTGGGCTTTGCCGCCGAACAGCACGGTCAGCCCGTTGGCGCGTTTTCCGGCGGTTGGCGAATTCGACTGAGCCTGGCACGCGCACTGATGGCACCGTCTGATCTCCTGCTGCTTGACGAGCCCACCAATCACCTGGATCTGGAAACGGTGCTGTGGCTGGAAGACTGGCTCAGGCGTTATACCGGCACGCTGCTGTTGATTTCGCATGACCGCGATTTTCTCGACCAGACCGTCGATAGTATTGCCCACATCGAACACCAGTCGATCCATCGCTACACCGGCAGCTATTCCGATTTCGAGCGCCAGCGCGCCGAACACATGGCCCTGCAGCAGGCCCAGTATGAAAAGCAGCAGCGGCAGATCACGCATATGCAGTCGTTCATCGACCGTTTTCGCGCCAAGGCGACCAAGGCGCGCCAGGCCCAGGCCCGAATCAAGGCGCTGGAGAGGATGGAGAAGATCGCACCAGCACACGTGGATAGTCCGTTCAGCTTTCGCTTTGCCGAGGCCAGTCGGGTCGCCGATCCGCTGATCTCATGTCACGACGTGCAGCTCGGGTATGGCGATCATGTGGTGTTGGACAACGTCGGCCTGAACCTGTCCTCCGGTGACCGGGTTGGCCTACTCGGCGTCAACGGCGCCGGCAAGTCGACGCTGATCAAGGCACTGGCTGATACGCTGACGCCGATCGAAGGCCATCGGACGTTCAGCCGCAACCTGCAGATCGGCTATTTTGCACAACACCAGCTCGAACAGGTCGAACCGGAATCCAGCCCGCTTGCGCACCTCGCCCGCATTGCCGACGACACGCCGGAGCAAGACCTGCGCGATTATCTCGGTGGTTTCGCGTTCTCCGGTGACCTGTGCACCGATGCCTGCGCACGATTATCCGGCGGAGAACGCGCGCGCCTGGTACTGGCACTGATCATCTGGCAGAAACCCAACCTGCTGCTGCTGGACGAGCCGACCAACCATCTCGACCTGGACATGCGCTATGCGCTGACGCTGGCCCTGCAGGGCTTTGACGGTGCCGTCGTCACCGTATCGCACGATCGGCATCTGCTCAAGCAAACCGTGGATGACTACTGGCTGGTTGCCGATGGCAGCGTCCGCCCCTTCAGCGGCGACCTGGACGACTACCGGCGCTGGCTTCGACAGCAGGATTCGAGTACTGGCAGTGACCCGGGCACTGCATCGACGCCGTCCTCATCGAGTCATTCACGGCCCAATCAAAAAGCCGAACGTCAGCGCAAGGCTGCCGAACGGGCTCAACTGAAACCCTTGTTGCGCGCCGTCCGGCGCGCGACCGAACAGATGGAATCCATCGAACAGCAGTTAAACAAACTGGAATCGATGCTGGCCGACGCCGATCTCTACCAGGCTGAGCGTGCCGAAGAACTGAATCGTTTGCTCCAACAGCAAGCCGAATTGAAACAGCAAGAAGCGGCCCTGGAACACGACTGGATGGAAGCCGAGCAGGCGCTGCAGGACGCTCGAGCATCGCTTGCCTAGTGCGCTACCAGTTGTCCGCTGAATTCAGCGTTTGACAACACTGCACGGTGCCGGCGATGCGCTCCAGCACATCATCGCCGAATGTCTGCACTTGCCAACCCTCCGGAAATTCAATCGCATGCGGCGGGTGCAGGCCAAACGGCAACGCCGGCACAAATCCGGTGCGCGAATAGTAGGCCGGGTCGCCATAGACGAATACGCAGTCGGCGCCCGAGGTTTGCAAGCGATCCAGCCCGGATTCGATCAGCTGTGTTCCGATACCGCTGCGCTGCCGGGCCGGCAATACCGCCAGTGGTGAAAGAATCATCGCCTTGACCTGATCGGGCTGCTGGCTGATTTGAACGGTGGTAAATAACACGTGGCCGACGGGATCCTCGTTGTCAATTGCCAACAGTGAAACCATTGGCTTAGCAGTCGCGTCTTGCCAAAGCCTGGCCAATAGTTCAGCAATGACCGGACCTTCGTCCGGACCGAACGCATGCTGATGGATGTGTTGAACGAGTTCCAGTTCGTTCAGTGCGGTGTCTCGAATCTCGATCGACATGGTTTACGCCTTGAAATGATCCCATCCACCGGCTTCAAACGGTACGCAATGTCCGTTCACGTCGATGCACTCGATGCGGCCAGTGTGGGTCACCTGGCCAACTCGCGTCAACGGGACATTGCCGATCCGATCGGGTGCCGTCCAATCGCCCGGCAGCACGGCCAGCAGTTCGTAATCACCGCCTCCATTCAACTGCAGCGGCCAGCGATCCGCTGCGTCCGATACCTGCTGCCTCAGCGTCGACGAGGTCGGCAGATCGTCCAACTGAATGGCCGCGCCAAGCCCGCCCAACAGATGACTCAGATCGGCCAGCAGACCGTCGGAGACATCGATCATGCAGTGCGCGGATTCGGCCAGCACCAGGCCCGCCTGAATTCTAGGTGTCGGCATCAACCATCGCTGACGCAATTCAGGCTGATCTGTGAGTAGACCCGCAGCTGCATCGCCCAGGGTGCCGGTCACAAAAATACCGTCACCGGCCTCAGCACCGGCTCGACTGATCCACTTACCCTCAGGCACTTCGCCAAGCGCGGTCACGGCAATATTCAGCGGACCCCGCGTGATATTGCCGCCGACCAGCGCACAGTCATGCTGTGTACTCAAGGCCAGATAGCCCTCCAGAAAACCCTCCAGCCAGGCGGCATCCGGTTCAGGCATCGTCAATGTCAGCAGACTCCAACGCGGCACCGCACCCATCGCGGCCAGGTCACTCAGATTGACGGCCAGCGCAAGATGGCCAAGCTGCTGTTCGCCGGCGCGCGCATCAAAATGTCGGCCCTGAACCAGATTGTCGGCCGTGGCCACCAGCTGCATTCCCTGCGACGGCTGCATGACCGCCGCATCATCGCCGATACCCAGCACCACGCCTTCATACAGGCCGTAGGCTCGCACGCGAGACTGGATCAGACCAATCAGATCAAACTCAGACGACATCGCACTATAGTAATTGAGGCGGAGCAATCATGAATGACATATGGTTTATTCAATGCGGTCGAAACTAGAAACGACGTCTCCAATGCAGGAACCTTTCTTGACCATTTCAATGCGACAGCCAAACAACAGTTAAGCACACCTGATTTCGGGGTCTTGAAGCGCTCGATCGATTGCGGATATGAAAAATCTGCTTGATTTCAGCAACATGCCTTGGTAGGTTGGTGTTGAAGCCCATCAATCCATGCCACAGACCGGAGGAGCCCCATGCGAATTCTAGTTGTAATCCTGACCAGTTGTTTACTGGCTGCCTGCGCATCCAGCCCAGAACCGCAAGCCAATAATGAGGTTGCAGTCGGTGAGGCCCGCATCGTCAGCCCGGATTATTTCCTTGACTACATTTATGAAATTCAGCTGGCTGTGCAGGACGGCAAGCCACGCGAACTGAGCGAACGCGAAATGGAAACGGTTAACGGGATTGTGGACGATCTTCGCGAGATGCTGGTCGGTGTTGAGAACATCCAGGCCATGGAATCGCGCGACAAACATAAAATTTTCAATGCCACCGAAGAACTCTGGGCCACCATTCATGAGAACGAGTATCAGCCAGTCGTCTGCGAAGAGGCTGCTCGAGTGGGTTCACGGATCAAGAGTACCGATTGCCGAAGCGCACGGCAGTTGAATACCGACAAGGCACAATATCGAAACTTCATGCGCGAATCAATTTACAGCAGCTTGATCCCACCACCGGAACTATGATTAACTCGACCTGCTCCATGCAGCTAATTGATTGACTAACGCCTGCCCAAACGGCAGGCGTTTTTCATTGACAAACAGGAACGGCAGGATGGTCCTGGTCATCCGGTTCCGAGCGACCTATTGGTTCTTGAACCGACCAACGTATGCTGATAGATTGAAGGCTGGCTGTAATTGTGGGATACAGCATGTTGCGTATCGTTTTGATTATTTTCCTTGCCGCAATCGTGATCGGCTGCGCACCCTCGTCTGAAATCACTGCTGACGAACGTCAGGCCGTGCTGACCAGCACCAAGGCGTTTGCTGGAGACGATCAGTTCAACGTGGAATTTACCGCGATTGACGGTAGAAACATCGCACCGCGCGATTATCTCGCGCTCGATCCAGGCACCTATCGCCTGACCGCGCGGGTGCCGGCCACCTTCACGTCCGATCAGCTCTATCGCCCCGGCAATCTGGACGACGACTTCGTGCAGTTTGATATCCAGCTGTCCGCAGGCGATCGCTTCGATATCTACGGCCAGTGGAATCGAAATAACCGGGCACAGCCGTATGAGCTCAGGATTGAGTAAACCAGGCTCGATTAGCACTGCACCTGTATCACCTTGCGCTGCTTGCCTTCGATGATCAAGGCGGTCAAGGCACCGCCCCAGACGCAGCCGGAGTCGAGGCCGGTCACCTGGCTGGTCTGGTAGA
>CAKZPB010000004.1 GCA_937138395.1 uncultured Pseudomonadota bacterium | reverse complement strand
AGTCAGTTACTAAAACCATCCGTGTCATCCCGGGCTTGACCCGGGACCCAGTGGCTTACTCAAGGCAGCAATAGCTGAGGCCTATGGCCTGTTTCAGCTCGTTCTGGTTTCAGCAACAAGTGACTGCGATTCTTATTGTGTAGTTTGGCTGGGTTCTGCGGACTGGTTGGATGGGTTGAACGCCGGCAATTTCAAAAAGAGCGATCTGCGACGCGATGAAAACAAACGGTCGGGATGCGATATTCTGGTTTATTGAGCGGATAGAACCACGGCATGTACGAACACGACCATCATTCAGACGACAACCGCAGCGGACCCGCACTGCGCAATGCGCTGCTGCTGACGCTGAGCTTTGCGGCCGTCGAGTTCGTGGTCGGCTGGTGGGGTGGGTCGCTGGCGCTGATGGCCGACGCCGGCCATATGCTGACCGATTCGACCGCGCTTGGCCTGGCGGCATTGGCGGCCTGGTATGCGCAGCGACCCGCCGATGCCCAGCACAGTTGGGGCCACGGTCGGGGCGAAATCATTGCGGCCATCGTCAACGGCATGGCCATGCTGATCCTGATTGGCGTCATTGTCAGCAACGCGATTGAGCGCTTCAGCAACCCGGTCGAGATTCGCGGCGCCGCCGTATTGCTGGTGGCCGTGATCGGACTAATCGTCAACCTGCTGGTGCTGCGTGTGCTGCACGGCGGCCAGGACAATATCAATGTCAAGGGCGCGATGCTGCACGTGCTCGGCGACCTGCTGGGTTCGATCGCCGCGATCACCTCCGGGCTGGTCATCGTCCTGTCCGGTTGGACGCCGATTGACCCGATTCTTTCGCTAGTCATCTGCACGCTGATTCTGTTCGCTGCCGTATCACTGCTGAAAACCGGCTTTGGCGTGGTGATGGAGGGCGTACCTGCAGGCATCGAACTGGAGGAGGTGCGCAAGGCGATGCAGCAGATTGACGGCGTGGTGGGCATTCATGACTTGCACATCTGGCAGATCAGCAGCGCGCGCACCGCGCTGTCCGCACACGTGGTGATTCATGACCTGAACGCCTGGCCAGGCATTCTGGAACGGCTCAATGCGATGTTGCTGCAGGATTTCCAGATCGATCATCCGACGCTACAGGCCGAGCCAGACGGTGAATCAGGCTGTCGACACGCCGGTTCAGACGATCCACAATGCGTGGGCTGAGATGAAGCTGCTGGCCGTCGGCGATATGCACCTCGGCCGCGTGCCGGCCACGTTACCGGATGCGCTGGCCGACCAGG
>CAKZPB010000003.1 GCA_937138395.1 uncultured Pseudomonadota bacterium | reverse complement strand
TGGGCTTGATGAAATACGCCACAATTGTGGAATGGTGCGACGAATGCCTTGAACGATTACAGCGGCTTGCTCAATAAAATCAATCATCTGCTCGATACGTTGCGCCTGCAACTAGCACATGACGAGAAATTACAATCTCAGCCTGAGCGCACTGAACTGCCAGCAATTCGCGAGTCGCTATGACCAAGAGCACATATCGCTCGTTGCAAGCCCACGTTATGCTCTAACCTGTTGATCATTTCATACCAACGACGAGCCCATTTGCGAAGGTATTCAGCGCGCGCATTGCAAACAGACGGAAGCCGATGAGTCATATTCTTTCCCGCGCACGACTGTTCGAGGATCTTGAGCTTCAAGGCATGCTGACTGCGCGCCCATTCAACGGCAAGGATTGGAGCATCGAACTGAACCGCTCCAGTGGATGCTCGCTGCAACAACCTTATCGGCGCTACCATGTGTTGTCGTTCTTTCCCGAGCAGGCCGTCAAAGTAGTCCGCAATAGTCGTCACGGATGTGACTCTGCCTATTTTGGTCGTGGTGAGCTCGGTCTGTATCCTGCC
Organism: uncultured Pseudomonadota bacterium; assembly: GCA_937138395.1. Lineage (GTDB taxonomy): Bacteria > Pseudomonadota > Gammaproteobacteria > Xanthomonadales > Wenzhouxiangellaceae. The sequence continues at coordinate 16,472 of CAKZPB010000003.1, read as the reverse complement.
GGCGAATCAGAGCACATCGAATGGCATGGCCGTTTGGTCGAGGTCATGCATCTTCATATCGGTGGCGACTTGATCGAACGCCATGCTTTGAATGCTGGTATTCGTGGCCGGCATGTAAAGAGGATATTTCGATTTCAGGACAGTGAGCTGGCCCAATATGCAGGCGCACTGTACGAACTCTGTCGGGTTTGGCCGCAGGATCAGCCTGCAGCAGACGAATTGATCAATGCAATTGGCAGCCATATTGCCAGGCACTACAGCACCACTTCGCCAAACGCAGAACCGGTGATCGGCCGCATACCAATCGGCAAGGTACTTGACTCCATGCACGGACCTGCAAGTGCCAGCAACAACCTGGATTCACTGGCTGAATTGACAGGCATCTCGAAGCCTACATTTCATCGCCTGTTTCGGCGGTTGATCGGCTGCGGACCGCACGATTACCTGTTGCGCAGTCGGCTTGAAATGAGCAAGGCCCAGCTGCAGACAGCCGGACGCCCGATATCATCCATCGCCCTGGATTGCGGTTTTTACGACCAGGCGCACTACACCAATGCATTTCGTCAGCGCATAGGGGTTTCTCCCACGGCCTTCGCGGAGTGGTTTGACACCTGCTAATAGGATTTTCCAAGACAATCCGACTGGCCAAAATTAGTATCGCAGGATGTCCGCTACGGAGCGATGCTCATGCGCTTGACCACAAGCATAAAAACAATCCTGATACTGGCCTTGCTGGTGCCTTGTTCGAACAACAGCTGGGCACAAACCGAAGCCCGCGAAAATCGAACGCTGAACCTTTCCCTGTACTCCGAGATACTGGATGAAACACGCGAAGTCCTCGTTCGATTACCGCAGGGCTATCTTGATAACCCCGACGCCCGCTATCCAGTGTTCTTCGTCACCGACGCCGACTGGAATTTTGATCTGGTTGCATCCACGCTGGATTTTCATACACGTTGGGGACGAATTCCAGCGTTCATCACTATTGGCATTGTCAACGTAAATCGGAACCGGGATTTTGTTCCGAAAGAGGATCCCGGCTACCCGTTTACCGGATCAGGTGACCGCTTTCTGGACCATCTGAACGATGAATTGTTACCTATCATCGACGCAAGCTATCGAACGTCGGGGCGTCGTATCTTATTTGGCCATTCCTTTGGCGGCGTTGTAACAATCAATCAGATGCTGCGGGATGCCAGTGTGTTTGATGCCCATATTGCGGTTGGCACCAGCACCTGGGTAGCCGAACGGGTGTTGTTTGAACGGACACGGACGCGGCTTGAATCAAATCCGTCGTTGGACACCTTTCTATACTTGAGCGTGGGAGAAGGTGATGGTGGTGCGACCGTACCGGACGGTGCGCTCTACGCGGAACTATTGACTGATCTGGCGCCAGAAGGACTGGAATGGAGCCATACAGTTTTTCCAAGTGAAAATCACTTTACCAACGTGCCGATCAGCCTGCACGATGCCATACGAGTATTGTTCCCGTTCTATCAACAGGCCGAGCACATGATGCAAAGCGTCGAGCAGGCGGGACCTGCGGGCGTAGCTGAGTGGTTTTCGGATCAACAGGGCAAACTGGGCTGGCGATTTGTACCACAGTCGATGGAACTGGGGCTGGCCGCAGTACAGTTATTTGTATCCGGACAGCAACAGGCAGCAACCGCAGTATTCGATGAATTGGAACTCCGCCACCCCTATCGTCCGGAGACAGTGGCCTACCGTGCGATTGCTTATGCCCGCGCCGATCAGCCTGCTGCAGCCATTGAAACCATTGATCGAGCGCTGGAAATCGGCGAGCGAGTCAATCATCCGGAAAGCCGCATGGTTTCATTCCGAAATTTTCGACAAGCTATGCTGGATCGCCTTTGAGCCAAGGCATGTCAACGGCCTGCTTTATGAGGCCTCAACGCATACTGGCCGGCCGCTGCCCAAGCAGCGGCTAATGCTTTATCACGCGCTAGTGATCACGAACGAAGCCAGTTTAACCATCATCGACCCGCCAACTGCGCATCGGCCATTGCAACTTTCAGCCCCGCTCACAGCGAACCATGGACCGGCAATTCGGCACATCGGCTGAGTGTCCCAGTTGTTTGAGAGACGTATTCATTGCCCGTGACGAGTCTGGAGTGGCTCCCTGCTATGAATTAGACGATAACTGTGGTAAGGTGCGCTCCGCATTACCACTGAATGTAATGCACCTTTCGCGGATGTGATTTTCGACCAAGGCCCCTCCCCGATCTGTTCTTCAGCATTCCTGAGTGAATGCGTTCAAGCCTTGGCAGACAAGGAAATCATTATGTCTTTCGAATCTCTCGGCCTCAAGGCCGATCTTTTGCGCGCTATTGATGCGCAGGGCTTTTCAGCCCCCACACCCGTACAGGCTAAATCCATACCCGTTATTCTTGACGGTCAGGATGTCATGGCCAGTGCGCAAACCGGCACTGGAAAAACCGCAGCATTTGCACTGCCGATCCTGAATCATCTTGCAGCCGAAAAAGGCCGCCACACAAAGCCCGCGGCCTTGATCTTGACGCCGACACGCGAACTTGCCGCACAGGTCCACGAGAATTTCCGGGACCTGGGCCGATTCACGTCTTGCCGCAGCCTTGCGGTATTCGGCGGGGTCAACATCAACCCGCAAATCAACAAGCTCAAGCGAGGGGTTGATATCCTGATCGCGACACCGGGACGCCTGATTGACTTGATGCAACGCGGCAGCGTGAACCTGGATGCACTGCAATATCTTGTGCTTGACGAGGCCGACCGCATGCTGGACATGGGCTTCTTACCTGCCATAGAGCGCATCCTCAACAGCGTGCCCGATCAGCGGCAGACACTGCTGTTTTCAGCCACGTTCTCGAAGCAGATCACACAGTTGGCCCGACGTTTTCTGAACGATCCGGTGCGCATCGAAACCGCTCCGCCAAACTCAACAGTGGAAGCCATTGCACAGCAAGCCATCCAGGTTGACCAGAATCGCAAACGTGAACTGCTGTCCTGGATGATCGGCAGCAACCAGTGGCAGCAAGTATTGGTGTTTACTCGCACAAAACATGGTGCCAACCGCCTGACCAAACAATTGATTGCTGACGGCATCACAGCCAGCGCGATTCACGGCAACAAGACCCAGGGTGCTCGAACCCGCGCACTGAAGGAGTTCAAGCAAAACAAGGTGCGCGCGCTGGTCGCCACTGATATTGCTGCACGAGGACTCGATATCGAACAGCTTCCGCACGTGGTCAATTACGACATTCCGGAAGTCGCCGAAGACTACGTTCACCGGATCGGTCGCACCGGGCGTGCCGGACGCGAGGGGCTGGCTGTCTCACTGGTTTCGGGATCCGAGCACGGTCGGTTCGAAGCTATTCGCGAGCTGGTCAAGGTGGAAATCCCGACCCGGCAGATTGAGGGCTATGAACCCACCGAGCCTTTGAATCACAATGCCAAGTCAAGTCGCGGCAAGGGTGGCGGTGGCGGACGTGGCGGTCATACGCGGACTGCTGCGAACAAGGCCAGGCCTGGAAAAAACAGTAAACGCCGATCGTCCCGCCGCAACGCGGGCAAGAATCACGCCGGGAACGCTTCGCGCTCGCGTAAAGCTCAGCGAAAAGCGGCCTGATCTCAGGCTCGCTTTCGAGCCAGCGTCAAACCATCGCCCAGCGGCAGGATCGACAGATCGATCCGGTCGTCTCGGGCGACATGCTGATTGAAGGCACGAATCGCAAGGGTATCCCTGTCCTGCTCATGTTCGTCTGCCACCGCACCGTCCCACAGCGTGTTGTCGATCAGAACCAGACCTCCGATACGGACAAGTTCAATACAGCGTTCGTAATATTCGATATAACCGGACTTGTCGGCGTCGATGAACGCGAGATCGAAATCACCCGTCCAGCCGGCCTTGATCAGTGCATCAAGGCTGTCGGCAGCTGGCCGGATTTCAAGCTGAATCCGATCTGCTACGCCCGCACGAATCCAGTATTTCTGCGCAACCCGGGTCCACGCTTCGCTGATATCCAAACAAACGGCCTGGGCTTGCGAAGGCATGGCCAGTAGCATGGCTAATGCACTGTAACCGGTAAAAGTCCCGACTTCGAGGTAACGCCGCGCGCCCATCAAGCGTGCCATCAGTGCCATGAACTGGCCCTGCTCGGGTGCAATCTGCATATTCGATTCAGGCAGTTTGGCCGTTTCCTCTCGAAGCTCCTTCAGCAGTGGATGCTCTGTTGCCGAATGCTCCAGCAAATATTGATACAGCGTTGGCGCCAGGCCAATGGATTGTTTGGTCATCGGGTTTCTCCAATTGATTTCGGCACCCGGCGTTGCGTCAAAATCAGCACAGGGTCAGCCTGGTGACGGCGGCCATTGCTCACCATCAATGGTCGCAACATAGCCGTGGTATGTCGCATAGGCCAGCAAGGGAATGACCAGAATCAGTCCGAATCCTGCCGTTGCAAATCCCAGGCCGGTCAGTGACACGATCAACCCGATCCAGACCAGCATCGCTCGTTTATTTCGCAGCACGGCATTGATGCTGGTCACGCAGGCCGTCACCATGTCGACATTTCGATCCACAATCATCGGCAGGGAAAAAGCCGATGCGGCAAAGCTGACCAACGCAAAGATCGAACCAACAGCACTCCCGATCGCAAAAAACGCAATCAGACTCATCAGGCCGTGCTCCAGCTTGACCGGAAAGAACACATGAACCATCGCACCGGCCCGTACCCAAACCAGAAAGATCACCAGCAGAATCAGCGCGTACACCATCGAATCGCGCAGCGCATGCCGCATCCTGGCCATTGAACGAGGTAAGGAGGGTTGCTCACCGCGCTCCAGTTGACGACTGATCGAGTACAGTCCCGTTGCCAGCAACGGCGCAATGATGACAAAGCCTGACAACATGGCCACCACCAGCATATAGCGCCCAAAAATCCAGGCCAGCAGCGATACAGCAATACTGATCGCAAAGATCAGAAGGCCATAGACCAGACTGATCGTCAGACTGGCACGAAAATCCCGCCAGCCCTTGACCAGCCAGCTCAGCGGCTCGGCAACGCGAAGCTGCCGACAGGGTGCCGCGAACGGCTTTTCGCTCGAGGTTTCGCTCGACACTTTACTGAAGGCCAGCAGACGGTACTGCAGCTGGAATTCGGATCACTTCAAGTAGGCAGCTATCTGATCTTTCAGATGGACGCGTTGCAGGCGCTTGCGCTCTTCGGTTTCATCGGTCACCGGCTCGACCCGGGTCTCCATGCGATGAATCTCTCGATTCAACTTGTGATACTCATCGGCCAGGCGCGCAAAATGCGCATCGCTGGACTTGAGATCATGAATTTTCTGTTTGTGTTCTGGAAATTCCTCGGCAAGTTCGTGCGGTGTATGCGTCATGATTTTGGCTCCAGGTTGATAATGATGAACGTAAAGTCTAACGAATTTACCGCTTCAGATTACAAGGTATATCCGTCCAACTCCGTCATCCAGGCACGCGCTGGTAGCCCCTTTTCTGGCTGGGAGAATCAGCCTGCTGCAAGAATGAGAATTGATGCAGCCGTACAAGTTTGAATTTCGACCAGCAGCAATACCAGCTGCATTCTCAGAAAAAAGTGTCTATACTCAATGACATGGATATCAGACCGCGTCGTGGATTAGCCTCACTGTTGATCGCAGTGGGTATCGGAACCGTTTCGGCACAGACGGTGGAACAGGCGCTGGACGAGCAGCAGGACATGCAGCAGACGCTCAGTGAATCACAGGCGCGTGTCGACGAGCTCGATAACCAAACGCTGGATCTGCTGGCCGAATATCGATCGGAACTACGCCGGCTCGAAGATCTCAATGGCTACAACCGGAACCTGCAGGAGATGCTCGACAGTCAGGCTGCTGAACAGCTGCGCATCGAACAAGACCTGACTGAGCTGGAAGCGATCCGTCGCGATCTGGTCCCGCTATTGCTGGAAATGCAGCGCGTCATTTCAGAATTTGTCCGTCTCGATCTGCCGTTTCTACCGGACGAACGCGCAGCACGCGTCGCGGCTCTCGACGACCTGCTCAAACGGGCCGACGTCGATATGGCCGAAAAATACCGCCGGTTGATCGAGGCCTACATCATCGAAGCGGAATACGGTCAAACGCTCGAAGCCTACGAAGGCCTGATTGAACTTGATGGGCAGCAATTGACGGTCGATTTTTTACGCCTGGGGCGGACTGCCCTGTACTACCTTACGCTCGATCGCCAGCAAGTCGGAATCTGGGATTTCGAAAATGAGCGCTGGCATCGATTGCCGGATGAATTCACCGAATCGGTCACCCAGGCGATTCGCATGGCTCGACAGCAGGCACCCCCTGACCTGGTTCGACTCCCCTTACCGACACCGGGAGGCCAGCCATGAACGTTTCGAGATTGTTGGCATTGGCCTGCCTGCTGCATTTGCAGCTTGCCGTGGCCCAGGATGAAGCGGCTCAATCACCGGAACCCGCTGTCAGCGGGCCGCAATCCATCGATGAATTGATTCAGCAGGTGCGCGAGCAGCGCAGCCTAGAAATGCAGAATCTTCGCGCGCGGGAACAACGCTTTCAGCAGCAGCGCGATCAACAACAGGCGCTGCTGGAGCAGGTTCGAGCCGAGCGGATCCAGGCTGAAGCGTTGGCGGATCAACTCCGATTGGCCTACGAAGAGGGTGAGAACCGTCTGGCCGACCTGGAAACCGAGCTCTCGGATAAAACCGGAGACCTGGACGATTTCTTTGCCGTGGTCAGTCAAATCTCGATCGATGCGCTGAGCATGATCGAGGGTTCACTGGTCTCCGGGCAGATTTCTGATCGTCACCAGCCCTTGAATGAACTGGTCGACAGTACCGGGATTCCTTCGATGGACCAGCTCAGGTCGCTGTGGCTGGCGCTGCTTGAAGAGATGTCTCAGAACGGGCGCGTTGTGAGTTTTGAACAGGACATTATCGCTGGTAATGGCGAGGCAGCAACAACCGAAGTGACGCGCATCGGCGCATTCAGCGCGATCGCTTCCGGCAGTTATCTTCGCTATCTGCCGGAAACGCAGCGCTTCCTCGCACTGGCGCAGCAGCCTGAACAGGTCAATCGCCGAGAACTGATCAACTTCAGCAATGCCGATGAACGGTTCATGCCGATCAGCGTGGACCCGTCACGCGGTGCAATCCTGGGCATGATTCTGCAGAGCCCGACCATTGAACAACGGGTCGCACAAGGTGGATTGATCGGCTACATCATCCTGTTGCTGGGAGCCATTGGCCTGGCCCTGGGCCTGTACCGCCTGGTTGCGCTGCTCTGGCTGCAGCGCACATTCAATCGTGGTCAGCAGAGTGCGTCTGACCGGGCCAGCGGCATGCTGGGCAAGCTGCGATCAATTGCGGCCACGAATGCCGGCGACCGCGAAGTGCTGGCCACGCGCCTGGATGAATTTGTATCCGGCGCGAGCAACAAACTGCATTGGGGCCTGGCCACACTGGCCATTTTTGCTGCCGTCAGCCCGCTGCTGGGTCTGCTCGGCACCGTGACCGGCATGATCGAAACCTTTCAGATCATTACATTGTTCGGTGCCGGCGACCCTCGATTGATGTCGGGCGGCATTTCACAGGCGCTGGTCACCACCCAGCTGGGGCTGGCTGTCGCCATTCCGCTGCTATTGCTGCACAGCTTTCTGCACAGCCGCGCCAACCGCATGGTCGCGTTGCTGGACGAAGAAAGCGCCAGCATCTACGCCAAGTATGATCCGGGCCTGCCCGCATGAATGAGCTGCTCGACAGCCTGAACAGCTTGTTCTATGCCGGTGGCACGGTAATGTGGGTCATCGCGTTGGCCACCCTGCTGATGTGGGCACTGATACTCGAGCGTTACTGGTTCATGCTGCGGCAATTGCCGCGACTGCGCGAGCGCTACTTGAGTAGCTGGCGTCAGCGTCCGCCGATGGATCCCCCGGTCCGTGGCCGGGTCAAGGACAGCCTGCTGAACCGCTTCGAGGCCAGCACGAACCAGTCGGTTGAATCGATCAGCATGCTGACAGCCGTATTGCCGCTGCTGGGCCTGCTAGGCACCGTCACCGGCATGATCAAGATTTTCGAGATCATGACCGTGTACGGTACCGGCAACGTGCGCGGCATGGCCGAAGGGATTTCCGAAGCCCTGATCACGACCATGGCCGGCCTGGTGACCGCCCTTTCCGGCGTCTATTTTGCCAGTCATTTGCAGGGCAAAGTCGAACACGAGCGCACGCGCCTGTCCAATTTGTTCGAGCAGCCCGATACTGGCGATGCTTAAGCTGCATACACGCGAACAGGGCGGCAATGCCGCGATCAACCTGACACCGTTGATCGACATGGTATTCATACTGCTGGTGTTTTTTGCGGTCAACTCGACCTTTGTCAAGTTCCCGGGCGTCGATATCAATCGCCCCGCGGCAGAAACGGCTGTAGCCGATCCCACGACCAACGTGCTGGTTGCCGTGACCGAAAACGGCGATATATGGATCGACAAACAGCGCATCGACCTGCGCCGCTTGCGCAGCGTGATCGAGCGGGAGTTGATCGAAAACCCCTCGGCTGCAGTGGTTATTTTGTCGGACAAGGACTCGCGCACCGGCATTCTGATCGAAGTTGTGGATCAGGCCCGTCTGGCCGGAGCGGCCAAAGTGGCCGTAGCCGCTGCAGAACCGACCGAGTCATGATCAAGCTTGTGGCCATTGCGACCGGCGCCGGCCTGATCTGTTTCAGCCTGTTCGTGGTCATGGCATTCATGGCCGACAAGCAGCGCGGCAATGCGCTTGATTTACCGGACATGATGGCGATTCAGTTCGATAGCATGACGATCGAATCTCAGACCCAGACCAAGGACCGACGGCGTGAACCGCCGCCGAAACCGGAAATCGACGAACCACCACCCGATCTGGAACAGCTCGAAGAATTGCAGAGCGTTCAGCCATTGCCGATGGAAGTCACGGCACTATCGATTGACAATCTACTGGACCTGGATACCGGCATCAGCCTCGGCCAGCGCCTGGTTGATGGCAGTGGCGGTAATGCGGTGCAGATGGATTATGTGCTGATGGAAGACCTGACTGCAATCAACCAACTGCCTCCACAGTATCCGCGACGCGCCTTGATGCAGGGCATCGAAGGCTTTGTGACTGTAGAAATGGTGATCGGCACCGATGGCTCGGTGACGTCGGTGCGCATCATCGATTCCGAACCAGCTGCCATGTTTGACCAAGCCACGCGCAATGCGGTGTATCGCTGGCGCTTCCGTCCACAGTTCAAGGATGGTCAAGCGATTGCCGTCCTGGCTCGCACTACCCTTGAGTTTTCCCTGGATGATGCAGCACAGTAGCGCACAACCATGGATTGCCCTGCTGGTGCTTCTGGGGTTGAGCTGGTGCAACCCGGCCATGGCCGAACCGCGCATTTCAGACAACACCTACACACGCGTGATGGCCGCGATCGAGCTGGCCGACGAAGGGCAGATTGACCTGGCGATTGATCAACTTCAGGACTTGGCCGATGGACTTGGCAGCCGGCCCTTTGATCAGGCGATCGTGCTTCAGCAGCTGTCCGCGTTCCAGATCGAGCAGGAAGACTATGCCACTGCTCTCAACAACCTGGATACAGCACTTTCAATTGAACCTGAAAAGCTGACGCCTCGTCTGGTGACCAGCCTCCGTTACCTGCGCGCCCAGCTGCTGATTGTGCAGGAACAATTCGAACCAGCGCTTGCAGAGCTGGAGCGCTGGCGCGCCATTGCAGAACAGCCGCCCAGGCCGCACGGCATATTCCTGATTGCCTATGCGCATTTTCAGCTCAAGCAGTACGGCGATACCGCCGCGAACCTGGAGCTGATCATTGACCTGCCCGACCGAAACGAGCGATGGGTCGACTTCTTGTTTTATGCCTATTTGCTGGATGAAGAAATTGACCAGGCCCGGCGTGTGCTGCTGGAAGCGCTGAACATCAATCCGCTCAAACAAAGCTGGTGGCGTTACCTTGCCAATATCTACATGCAGCAAGACAATTATTCGGCAGGACTCGGGGGCCTGAGCTACGCGCGGATGATTGACTCCATGCCGGAGTCCCAGCTGACCGAAATGGCGCGGCTCTATGCCTATCTCGAAATTCCAGAGAAAGCCTCACGCTTGTATGAGCAGGATCTTGAAGACGGTCTCATCGAAGACGATCTGGACGCCCAGATGCTATTGGCCACGTTCTGGGCATTGGCGCGCGAACATGACCAGGCTGTCCGCGTGCTGAGCAACAGCATCGAGCAAACCGCTGATATCCAGGCGATGCGCATGCTCGGCCAGATGCACCTGAATCGAATGGAATATCAGCTTGCACTCGACGTGCTTCAACAAGCGCTGGAGCTTTCCTCCGACGAGCAACGTTCCCAGATTCACTATTTTGTCGGGGTCGCAGCATTCAATCTCGATCGTTACAGCGTAGCTGAGCAGGCCTTTCGTGCAGCAGCCGGCGACGAAACCTTCGAAGCGCGCGCCAATGACTGGCTGGAGCGGGTTCGATCGATGCAGGTCATGATTACGCCGGATCGCGCATCGGAATTGATCGAAGCCACCAATCAAGGCTGATTTCAACCTTCAAACCGGCAGCTTCACTGATGATCAGGGCGTCGAACTGCCTCCAGATGGCTGCTAAAATGCACCATCTGAAATCGGTCTGATCATTCCATGCAGCAAAGCCCTCCGCTGGCACAAGACGACAAAGCCGCAAAAGATTCGATCGCGTTTGCCGACGAGCCTGTCATTGAAATCAACCGGGATGGAGTGGACTACACGCTGCTCGGCACTGCCCATGTATCCCAGGCAAGCGTAGATGCCGTGCGTCACCACATTGACCAGGGTGAATTCGACGCTGTCGCGATTGAACTGTGCCCGTCGCGTCACCGCGCCCTGACCGATGAGAACGCATGGCGTGAAATGAACCTGTTTGCCATTATCCGCCAAGGCAAAGCCGGCATGATGATGGCCAGTCTGGCCCTGTCAGCCTATCAACGCCGCATCGCCGAACAGTTCGGCATCGAACCGGGTGCTGAAATGAAAATGGCGATGCAGGTCGCTGACGAACATCAATTACCGGTCCAGCTGATCGACCGTGAGATCGGCATCACGTTGAAGCGCACCAGCAGCAAGTTGAGCTGGTGGCAGCGCTGGGTGCTGACCAACGGCATGATTTTTTCGGTGTTTTCGCGAGAACAGATCGCCGAGGAAGACATCGAGCGCCTCAAACAGGGCGACATCCTGAACGAAACCTTCAGTGAATTCGCATCCCAGTCCCCGGCACTGTTCGAGGGCCTGATTGCCGAACGTGATCAATACATGGCCGCGCGTCTACGACAGGAAAATGAAAACAGCCCGGGACGGCGCGTGCTCGCCGTGGTCGGCGCTGGTCACCTGAATGGGCTCGCCGAAGCGCTTCAGCAGCCGAGCATTCCGGTGCGCGAGGTTGGCCGTTTGAATGAGCTGCCACCACCCTCAAAGGTCTGGAAAATCCTCCCCTGGCTGATTCTGGTTGCTGTAGTGACAGGCTTTGCCATTGGCTTCGTGCGCAGCCCAGAGCTTGGATTATCGCTCGTCTTGACCTGGGTCATCATCAACGGCGGTCTCTCCGCGCTGGGCGCGTTGATTGCGCGCGCCCATCCATTGACGATCATCACGGCCCTGTGCGCCGCGCCATTTACGTCCCTGAATCCAACCATTGGTGCAGGCATGGTCACCGGTGCCGTCGAGGCCTGGCTGCGCAAGCCCAAAGTGGCTGATTTCGAGTCACTGCGAGACGACGTGGTGCAGTGGTCGGGCTGGTGGCGCAACCGGGTAGCGCGCGTATTCCTGGTGTTTTTCCTGGCCAACCTGGGTTCGGCAATTGGCACCTGGATTGCAGGTTTCAGCATGGTTCGTCAGCTGGCTCAGTAACTCAACTTCAATTCAAGAAAACGCATGGGCATCAAAGAACGACTCTTCGGACCGCGCTGGCAGCACAAGGATCCAGCAGTTCGACTGCAATCGGTTCGTGAAGACCAGGACGAGCGCCTGTTCGAGCAGCTCTCGACCATTGCCCATCACGATCAGGACCCTCAGGTTCGACTGGCCGCACTCCGCCGCCTGGACCATCAGCACCAGTGGCTGAAGACGAGCATGAATGATCCCGACACCGACCTCAGGTCGATTGCCGACCAGTGGTTGATCCGCGCCGTGCAGGATTCAAAGGCCGACGGCCATCTGGCTGACCGGCTGCGCTGGCTCGAATCCATCCAGGACAACAAATGGCTGCGCACGCTGGCCCGGTCTGCTCAAGATCTCGAGCTGCGCGAAGCCGCTCTCCTTCGGATCGAAGCACAGGGATTCCTCGGCGATTGCTTCGCAAGCGAGCCCGATGATGGACTGGCCGATCGACTCCTGAAACGTATTCATCAGATTTCAACCCTGAAACGGATCAGCCAGCAGCTGCGAAAAAAAAACAAGCGGCGTCAGGAGGCCGTGCTGCATCGCCTCGCCGAGCTGCAGGCAACATCGGAAAGTGATACCGACCGGGAAGCCAGCAATGCCCTGGCCTTCAGGCTACTGGAACAACTTGAACAACTGGCACGCGGCGCAGCATCGGATAACCGTGCAAAGCAACTAGAACAAATTCAACGCCAATGGCAGCAGCTGAACGATCCTGAGCCGGCACTGGTCCGTCGCTTTCAAACGACGCTGCACGTGGTTGAGCTGGCAATGGATGAACGCCGTCGCCCTAAACCTGATGCGTCCGACAACGCCATCGAGGAGGCCAATCAATCGCTGAGCAGACTGGCCGATGAACTGCAGGTGCTGCTGTCAGCGCCGGGCGATACCAACCGCTCTGAACTGAATTCCCGGGCCAATGCACTTCGACATCAATTCGACCAGCAGTGGTCATCGACCCAGCCTGACGCCAATCATGTCGACATCAAGCAGCGCTTCGATGCGCTCTGGCAGGAACATCAGAGTCGTCTGATGGCCACAGCGAGCACTAAGCCCGCGAAACAGCCTGCTGCTCGCAAAGAAGCAACCAAAGATCCTGGACCTGAACTGCTGGCGCAACTCGATACGGCGTTGGATGAACTGAAACACGTCATCGAGGAAGGCGATGTGGCGCTGGCTCAGACCAGGCTTGGCAACGCGCACAGCCTGTTCGACCGGATACCGAAGAAACATCGATCGTCAGAGATCAGTGGACGGCTGAGTCGTTTGAGCGGCAAGGTCCGTGAACTGCGAAACTGGCAGCACTGGTCGAATAACGAACTGCGCGAGCGACTCATCGAACATGTCGAACAGATCGACGTCGAAACACTACATCCCGACGCAGTCACTGCCCGGTTGAAAGAATTGCGCGAACGATGGAAAGCCCTGGATGAACAGGAAACCGCGGGTCAATCGAAACGCAAGTTTGCTGCTCCAGCCAACCAGTGGCGTCGCTTCCAGAACGCCACACAGAAGGCATTCGAAGCGGCCAGGCCATTCCTGGACAAACGGAGTGAAGTTCAGCAATCGTCGCTGGAAGAGCTCGAGGTGTTTCTGGAAGAAGCTCAACCAGTCGCTGAAGCTCAGGACACCGAGCGAAGTCAATTGATTCGCTATCAGCGCGCGGCACGAACCGCAATTCGCAATCTGAACTCATTGCCGCCCAAGCAACGCGGCCGGATGGCCGGTGAGCTTCGTTCATTGATGGATCGTATTTCATCACGGCTGGATGCGCAGTTCGAGCAAAGCGAGCAGGATAAGCGTCGACTGGTCGCCGAAGCACGCAAACTGGAGCATGCCAAGGACCGGGATAGCGCGATCGAGCAGGCCAAGGCCCTTCAGGCTGAATGGAAGAAGATTCCACCGGCCAGACGCAAAATCGACCAGCAGCTCTGGAATGAATTTCGCCAGCCCATCGATCCGCTGTTTTCCGAACTGAAGCAGGAGCGCCAGCAGCAAAAGGAACAGGATCAGGAACGACTGACCACCTTGAAAGCACTTTGCAAGCAGGCCGAAGAACTCGCAGAAAGCGATGTTGAGACGCTCGACAACGCCGCCGGACCCCTGGCTGGACTGGAACAGCAATGGAGCGAACTGGCAGCTCCAGCAGGTTTGAATCAACGCTTCAATCAAGCGGTTGCCCGCTTCCATGAGCGCATTTCAGAACGCGACCAACAGCATCAGGCGATTCAATCACAGCAGCTCATCGCCCTTGCCGAAGCGCTGCAGCAGTGCTGGACGCAACTGGACAAGGCCAATGGTCCGGTCAACCAACCCAAGCTGGAATGGCCTGACAATGATCCAGTAGCCGATGCGCTCGCCAACAGACTGATGCATTTCTGTGACCCGTCCAGTGACTTGAGTGCACTGCGCGCCCAGGTTGACGAACTGACCGAACAGGCGCGGCAAGTCGTCATCGAAATGGAAACACTGTCCGGGCTGGAAACACCCGAGCAAGACCGCAAGCAACGCATGGACTACCAGGTCAAGCGTTTGTCCGAGCGACTCGGGCAGGGTTCCTCACGGAAGGACGCAACCGACGAACGCGAACAGCTACTGGACCGCTGGTTGCGCAGTTTCCCGCACCATCCGGCTGATCATGAAGAACTCAGCAAGCGCTTCGCGTCAGGCGATACGATATTAAAAAACATGACGGCTTCCTAATGCTCTTTACGCGCACGTCATCCATAGCCATTGCCCTATCCTTTCTGCTACTGCCCGACTCGGTTCTGGCTCAAACTGAGCTGGAGCACGCCGGCTGGATCTCGATCCTGCCGCCACTGGTGGCGATCGGTCTTGCCCTCCTGCTACGCCAGGTCATCCCGGCACTGTTTCTCGGCATCTGGATCGGGGCTTGGGCGATTGCGGGCTTCTCGCTGCACGGCGTCGGCACAGCCACGCTGCGGGTGGTCGACACCTACATTCTGCAGGCCCTGGCCGAACCGGATCATGCTTCGGTCATGCTGTTCACGCTGCTGGTTGGCGGCATGGTCGGCGTGATCTCGAAGAATGGTGGCATGCTGGGCATTGTTGAAAGCATCGTTGTTTTTGCCAGCAGCGCGCGCCGCGCCATGGTCAGCACCGTGGGTCTTGGACTGGCCATTTTCTTTGATGACTATGCCAACACACTGGTGGTCGGAAACACGATGCGACCGATCACCGACCGGATGCGCGTTTCACGCGAAAAGCTGGCCTACCTGGTCGATTCAACCGCGGCACCCATCGCCTGCATCGCCCTGGTCACCACCTGGGTCGGGTATGAAGTCGGCCTGATCCGGGATGCCATATCCGGCATTGAAGGCCTCGAATTGAATGCCTATATGGTGTTTCTCAACTCGATCGCGTACAGCTTCTATCCGGTCCTTGCGCTGGTGCTGGTATTTTCCGTTGTCATCACCGGCCGCGATATCGGTCCGATGCGTGCAGCGGAACAGCGTGCGCGCAAGGATGGCATTGTTGCTCCACCAACAACCGCGACGTCTCTGACATCCAGTGACATGAATGAAGTCGAGGCCGACGAGCAGGCACCAAAACGGGCCATCAATGCGATCGTGCCGATCCTGACGCTGATTGCCGGTGTCGTTGGCGGTATGGCTGCAACCGGTCAGGGTGAAAATCTACGCGAAATCGTAGGTTCAGCCGATCCATATAAATCCTTGATCTGGGGTTCTCTGCTTGGCTGCCTGATGGCGATTGCCTTGTCAGTCAGCCAGCGCATTTTGAGTTTGAGCCAATCGGTTGCCGCCTGGTTTTCCGGCGCACGCAGCATGATGTACGCAATTTTCATTCTTGTGCTGGCCTGGGGGCTTTCAGGAGTAACCGAACAGCTCGGTACCGCAGCCTATCTGGTCAGCCAGTTAAGCGACTATGTCCATCCCGGTTTGATGCCAGCCATGGTATTTGTGCTGGCCGCAGGCACTGCGTTTGCTACCGGCTCCAGCTGGGGCACGATGGGCATCCTTCTTCCGCTGATGGTGCCATTGACCTGGGCATTACTGACTGCAGCCGGTCTTGGCGATGCCGGGCATTTATCGGTACTCTATGCCACCGTTGCAGCGGTAATGGGCGGTGCAGTGTGGGGCGATCATTGTTCACCGATCTCCGATACCACCATCCTGTCTTCGATGGCCAGTCAATGTGATCACGTCGAACACGTCCGGACACAATTGCCCTACGCACTGCTCGCCGGCGGCGCGGCTTTGGTCATTGGCGCGATTCCTGCCGGATTTGGCGTGCCGTGGTGGGTTTGCATGCCGGTGGCGGCGGTCATACTCGTTGTCATTTTGCGAGTGTTTGGGAAAACCATAGAAACACATTCGGGGACTGCTTGATGCAGTGCGCCTGTTTCATACCCGGCTTTTAAGTCAGTATCTCTATCAAAGTCAAAATCATTCCGCCGCCCGCTGCGCGGGCTGGTGCGTCGTACTCTTGTGATCAGAAGAAAGCAAAACTC
>CAKZPB010000002.1 GCA_937138395.1 uncultured Pseudomonadota bacterium | reverse complement strand
CGACCGAGGTCACCCTCTCCAGACGGGTCAATTGTTCCAGCGTCATGCCGTCGGCAGATGCCCAGGTTGGAACAAGCAGTAAAGCGATAAAAGTCCAACGTCTCATACTCGAAATCTCCATCCAATTGACAGCAGAATTAGTAATCTAAATTGAATCTCAAGGTAACAGAAACGACTGCAGCCAATTCATCAACATTGCCCCCGATCAACAGAACGCTGTCAGTCGACAGCAGGGTGTAATTCGACAGCTTTGTCTTCAACACGGCCGAACAGGAAGAAGATCAGGCCACCCATGATCAAGCCTGCAGCAATGCAATACAACACTGCCGAATAGCCGCCGAGTTGTTCGATCGGCCCTACCAGGGCTGCGCCAAGACTGATACCAAGATTGGCCATCGCCATATACAATGCAAACTGCGTCGCGGCCACAGCGGGTGAACACAACCTCATGGCAGTGACCGCCCAAACCACCAGAATAACCTGATACAAACCAATGACCGCATAAATGAACACCCTGATCGTTCGATCTTCAGCCCAGGCTGCTTCGTTCATCCCCATACCAATACATACCGCAGCAAAAACAACGGTTGCCAGCAACATGCTCCAGCGAGTACCGAGTGCGGCTACCAGCGCACCGAACAATACAATCGTCAAAACACCGGCAAGCAAATAGGCTGAGCCGGAAGCCGAGGAGTACATCGCGTCCGTCCACCCGGTCACATCGGCTGCCAACGACGGGGTGAGCGTTAAGAAGAAGCCCCATGATGCATTGATCATGATGACTCCGACAATCAGAATTAAACTGCGTCTGCGCAAGATGACGCCAAAAGTCTGGCGAAGCAGCGGCATCCAGGCACCCAGGTGGCGTTGTTGATTGATTTCAGAAGCCACGCCCGCGGTCCAGGGCATCAGCTTTTCACCGGGGCGTTCCCGCAGCGCAACTACCATCATCAATACCGCCAACAAAAAAGCCGCTACGGCCAACATGGCGGTCGGCAGCCCGAAGCCTGCGATCAGCAGACCACCGGCGGCCCCACCAGCCGCGATGCCGAGCGACTGACCACCGAACATCAATCCATTGGCAATAGGTCGTTCTTTTTCCTGCAGCAAATCTACAGCCATTCCGTCGACAGCGACATCCTGAACCGTGGTTGCAAGCATGACAACAAAGCCGATTCCAGCCAGCAGTGTGATCTGACCGGCCGCAGGGTCAATCAGCGCACAGATCACCAAACCTGCCATCATGCAGCCTTGAGCAACAATCAGCCAGGCCCGCCGTCGTCCCATCGGTAAATATGCGAAGCGATCCATGAAAAAGCCATGCATGAACTTCATTGTCCACGGCAGACTGGCAAGGCTGACAAACACACCAAGCGAAGCAGCAGAAACACCCTGCGTAGCCAACCACCCCGGCAGTGCCACCAGAATCAAGCCGTAGGGCACGCCCTGGGCTACATACAACACAAAAACAACAAACAGGCGCAATACGCCGTGTTCTGCAATCGCGGGCCAGGTCGTAGGCTGGTTCAAGAGCGGTCTCCAATTCAAATCGACTTTGCTGCATCAAGCCGGCCAGGAAAAACGTCTACAGCTATGATGCCTGCCAGCCGGATTGAGCATAGCGGATTCTTCGAGCTGAGTGACCTGCACCAATGCTGCAAAGATCAGCCAACGTGCTCAATTGATTCAAGTCAGGCGTGTGCATCTGTCCACAGTTCGATCCGCTATGTGCCGCTTGAGTCAACCATTACAAGCCCCCTGCCTGCCAAGCCGATGTAGCATAATGCTGAAGTTTCCTGAATGGAACCAATTGATGTCGGCAACGCCTGAAATCCTGAATATCCTCGCCGTCG
>CAKZPB010000001.1 GCA_937138395.1 uncultured Pseudomonadota bacterium | reverse complement strand
ACCCGGCGCAGCCGGGCGGTGAAGTCGCGGAAAGAGTTTTGCCTACTTTTGATCACAAAAGTAGGACGCATCAGCCCGTGCAGCGGGCGGCGGAATAATTTTGATTGTATGGTATTGCTAAATCCAATTGAATAATGCAGGACACCCTGCGCAGCGGACTCCAAAATCCATGTAATCTGCGGTCATAGCCCTATGGTTATAAAATCAAAACCGAACTATGACTGAGATACGCATTGATAAGTGGCTGTGGGCTGCCCGGTTTTACAAGACCCGTTCACTGGCGCAGACGGCCGTCCGGGGTGGCCACGTTCATCTGAACGGACACAGCTGCAAGCCTTCGCGAACCGTAAAAGTAGGGGATCAGCTGCGCATTCAGCGGGGCGATGCGCGCTTCGAGTTGGATGTAGTGGCGCTTGCCGAGCGACGAGGCCCGGCCAGTATTGCTCAAACCTTGTA
This sequence comes from uncultured Pseudomonadota bacterium, assembly GCA_937138395.1. GTDB lineage: Bacteria > Pseudomonadota > Gammaproteobacteria > Xanthomonadales > Wenzhouxiangellaceae. The sequence goes on along the minus strand of CAKZPB010000001.1, from coordinate 7,228 downwards.
TTCCGAGACAGAACTCAGCCTGCGCAATCGCGAAAACCGGGCCGAACAGCGCCGGCTGGAGAAGCTACAGGGACAATCGCGATCGCGCAGGCCGGACAAGCGCGAGCGGCGAAAAATTCGCTCATTTCTGAACAAGTAGATCGAAGGCGCTTGATTGGACCGGCACTGTCTACCCTTCGGGCTGTCCCTGCTCGATCTCGGCTGGGCTCGCTTCGCGAATGCCGCGGACCGTTACATCGAAATTCAGTTGCTGACCGGCCAGATCATGATTAGCGTCGATGGTGACTTGACCATCTTCAATGCTGGTCACGGTAACAACCATCGGGCCCTGCGATGACTCGGCGTTGAATTTCATGCCGGGCTCGACCTTGTCCTGACCGGCAAACGCTTCAATCGAGACGGATTGAACGAGCTCATCACGGCGTGGACCATAGCCTTCTTCCGGCTCGACCCTGACTTTCAGTTCATCACCTTCTGTCTTGCCTTCCAGGGCTTTTTCCAAACCCGGAATGATATTGCCGAAACCGTGCAGATAGGCCAGCGGTTCGCGACCCTCCGAGCTGTCAATGACTTCACCGTCGTTATTGGTCAGCGTGTAATCGATTTCTACCACGTGATTGGCACTTGCTTGCATTGAATTTCCTGTGTTGAAAGTAGTCCTACAGCATAACATCCATGTCGTAGAATTCCGATGGCACACAATGCTCGAACGTTCCAGGCCAACCGTGGAAGCACGAATCCGGCCCTGTTAATCACCCTGATAGTGGTGCTGCTGCTGGTCTTCGCCATTCTGGCCTGGTATCAATTTTCAGCTCCAGAGTCAGGCGATCAGATATCACTCAGCAATCCGCCGATAGACGATCAATCCCAGGCTGTTGAGCCTTCAGGCCGCAGCGTGACCAACGAGCCCTCGGGTGCCGAACCGACGCTGCTGCCGGTCGAGACCGAACCGATGGCACCGACGGTTGCTGAAACCGAATGGCCTGACGATGGGGCCAACGATCGGCTGCCGTCCAGTCTGCAGCCGGCCCTTGATGCCGAGCAGGCTGATGTCGAACTGCACGCCGGCATCGTGCAATCCCTGCGATCGGAACTGACTCGTCAGATTGTTCAGCCGCGCCTGATCGAACGCCTGGTGGTGACCATCAATAGCCTTGATCGGGACGGCGTGCCGCTGCGCATGCGTCCGATGGCACACGTACCGGGCCTGCCCGCTGTGGCCAACCATGAACAGGGCTGGCGCTTGTCCGACCAGCCCGACCCACGCTACGATCCCTATCGGGCGCTGCTCGAACAACTCGATCCGGAGCAAACGGTGGATCTGTACCGGCGCTTCGAGCCTGCCTTCGAGCAGGCCTGGTTGGCACTCGGTCAGACTGAATCGCGTTTTGATCAGCGCCTGATCGAGGTCATCGATCACCTGTTGGCGTTTGACTATCCTGATTCCCAGCCGGAATTGATCCGCCCCGAAGTGCTGTATGAATTTGCCGACCCGGCGCTGGAGCAGGCAACAGCAGGCCACAAGCTGCTGCTGCGGATCGGGCCCGGTCACTCTCGGGCCCTGCAGCAGAAGCTTCGCCAGATTCGAAGCAGGCTGATGGCCGATTCAACAGCAGCTGAATCATCAGCCGGCGCGTAGCATAATGCTGTTTTGACTCGCAGGATGCTGTCATGAAATGGATCGCACGAAGTACATTGATTAGTTTTGGTTTGCTGCTGCTGTCGGCATGTGCGACCAGCCCATTTCAGGGCGTGGACAACGAAGTGACCGCCATCGGACCGGCCGATGCGTTGAACGCGCCGTTCCGCGTCGGTGAACAGGTGATCTGGGGTGGTCAGATTGTTTCAGTCAACAACCTCGAACAATTCACCGAGCTGGAACTGGTGGCCTTGCCGCTGGATGGTGCTGACCGACCACGGCGCGATCGTGAGGCCGGCGTGCGGTTTGTCATACGCCATTCCGGCTTTCTGGAGCCGATGTCGTTCAGCCCGGGGCGCTATGTCACAGCGCTGGGCGTTTTTGAATCGATCGAGCCGCGCACGGTGGGCGATTTTGTTGCAGATCAGCCGGTACTGCTCAGCGAGCGCATCGAGCTATGGCCGGTGGTTCAGCGATCGGCCTTCGATAACGTCAGCATCGGCGTCGGGGTCAGACTTTAGGAGCTCTTGTCCGACTGGGCATGTTGTTCCAGCGCCCACTCCACGTGTTCCCGCACCAGTGCCGATGAATGGTCCTGGCGCTGCCTGAGCGCGTCAATGACCTTGCTTGAAGTGGGCGCATTACCCAGGCCCACGGCCAGGTTACGCAGCCAGCGTTCGTGGCCGATTCGTCGAATCGCAGTTCCGGCCGTGTTGTGCAAGAAGGTGGCCTCGTCCCAGCCGAACAAGTCGACCAGATGCCCGGCATCAAGGTGCTGGCGGGGCGTGAAGTCTTCCTCGGCTGAAAAATCGGCGTAGCGGTTCCAGGGGCAGACGGCCTGGCAGTCATCACAGCCGTATACGCGATTGCCGATCGGCCTGCGGAACTCGATTGGAATGGCCCCTTTGTGCTCGATGGTCAAATACGAAATGCAGCGTCGGGCATCCAGCTGATACGGCGCGGTGATGGCTTGGGTCGGGCAGACATCGATGCACTTGCGGCAGGACCCGCAGTGATCGGTCACCGGTTCATCGGCCGGAAGCGCCAGGTCGGTATAGATCACGCCCAGAAAAAACCAGCTGCCGGCGCGGCGATTGAGCAAGTTGGTGTGCTTGCCGATCCAGCCCAGCCCGGCTTTAGCTGCGAGCGGCTTTTCCATGACCGGGGCCGAGTCGGTGAACACGCGATAGCCAAAGGGGCCGATGGTCTGTTCAATATTGGTGGCCAGTTTTTGCAGGCGGGCGCGCAGCACTTTGTGATAGTCACGGCCAATCGCATAGCGCGAAATACAGGCGCGCTCAGGCTGTTCCAGCAGATCTTCGACCGGCGTCGCACTGGCCGGCAGATAATCCATGCGCGCAACGATCACCGAGCACGTGCCCGGCACCAGCTCGTCGGGTCGCGTGCGCTTGTTGCCGTGTCGCTCCATCCAGTCCATATCGCCATGCTGGCCGTCGGCCAGCCAGTCATTTAGCCGCTGCTCGGCCTGGCCCAGCTCGATATCGCTGATACCGATCTGCTGGAAGCCGAGGGTCTGACCCCACTGGCGAATCGCATTGACCAGCGATGCGGAATCGGGCTGGTCAACGCTGTTGAGCTCTTTATAATTGTCGATATGCGACATAAGCGCCAATTATATCGAGCTCAGCAAGTCCGCGAACTGGATCGCTTGTGTATCGAACAACACGGCATCGCGGGCTATGAACTGATGCAGCGGGCTGGATTGAGCCTGTTCCAGCAGATCCAGTCCCGCTACCCGGACTGCCGCTCGATGACGATCTTCTGCGGCGCCGGTAACAACGCGGGCGATGGATACGTCGTAGCAACGTTGGCCAGAGCCGCCGGAATCGATGCTGAGGTTTGGGCGCTGATTGATCCGCAACAGCTCCAGGGCGACGCTGCTACCGCGGCCCAGGCCTATCTTGAGGACGGCGGCGCGGTCGAGTTGGATTTTGACTCGCGGAAACCGGGCGACCTGGTGGTCGATGCCATTCTGGGCACCGGCCTCGATCGGCCGGTCGAGGGCCGCTTCCTGGAAGTGATCAACCGGGTCAACGCGATGGACGCGCCAGTGGTGTCGGTTGATATTCCATCCGGGCTGAATGCAGATACCGGTACGGCCATGCCGACCGCAATCCGGGCGGAGTTGACAGTCGGTTTTATCGGCCAGAAGCGCGGCCTGTATACCGGGCAGGCGGTCGATTACACCGGTGCACTGGAATTTGATGACCTTGGCGCACCGGATGCGATCTACCAGGCGATGCCGAAGGACGCCGAACTGCTGCATGAGTCGGCCATCAGCCAGCACTTGCCGAGTCGCGAGCCCAGCACGCACAAAGGCCAGTTGGGCCATGTGCTGGTCGCCGGTAGCGATCACGGCTATCCCGGTGCGGTTGCGTTGGCCGCGCGCGCGGCATTGATGGCGGGCAGTGGCCTGGTCTCGGTTGCCACCCGACAAGAGCATGCCGTGGCCATGGCCGCTGCGCTGCCTGAGGTCATGTGGGCCGATGGCGAAGCATTCGAGCGGCTCGATCGCCTGGTCCAGCGAGCGGACGTGGTCGCGCTGGGTCCCGGCCTCGGTGATTCGGACTGGTCCCGGCGGATCTGGCATCGACTGGCTTCCGCCGGCTTGCCAATGGTGCTGGATGCCGATGGTTTGAACTGTTTGCAGCAGGCTCCGCGCCAATGCCTGGACTGGGTGCTGACGCCGCATCCGGGTGAGGCAGCGCGTTTATTGAATTGCTCGGTCGATGACATTCAGGCCGATCGCTATGCCGCGGTCCGCACGCTGGCCGAGCAGTTCTGCGCCACCGTCGTGTTGAAAGGCGCCGGCTCGTTGATTGCCAATCCGGAAGGGGCGGTGCGCGTCTGCCCGTATGGTAATCCGGCCATGGCCACGGCCGGCATGGGCGATGCATTGACCGGCATCATCGCCAGCTTGCTCGGTCAGGGCCTGGATGGCTTTGATGCCGCCTCGACTGGCGTGCTGCTGCATGCGCTGGCCGGGGATCAGGCCGCTGTACATCGCCGCCAGGTTATTGCGTCTGAATTGATCACCGCGCTGTCGAGCGTGCTGCCGAAATGACAGCAGAACACGCCCGGCAGTCGTGCAGCACGGCCAGCGAAGCCGAAACACTTGCACTGGGTGCCGACTGGGCACAGCAATTCAAGGGCGGTGAGCTGGTGTTTCTGAAAGGCGCCCTGGGCGCAGGCAAAACCACGCTGGTTCGCGGCCTGCTGCGCGGCCTGGGCTTCGAGGGTCGCGTCAAGAGCCCGAGTTACGGCCTGCTGGAATCCTATGAACTGGATCCGCTGACGATTCATCATCTCGATCTGTATCGCCTTGGGCATGCCGAAGAGCTGTTTGACCTGGGCCTGGAAGAGTTGCTGGCGCCCAACACCGTGGTGCTGGTTGAATGGCCTGAGCGGGCCGAGCGCGCGCTGCCGGATCCACATTGGATGATTGAAATCGAATCCAATGGCAATGACCGAGTGTTCGAGGTCAGCCGCTACAACTAGGGCTGTTCCAGCGAACTCCGTTCAATCTAATCCCGCCAACGACGTACGACCCCTTCCTGTGTCGTCGACGCAACCAGGCGACCGTCCCGGGTAAACACCTGGCCCCTGGAAAAACCACGTCCGTCGCCGGAGGTCGGGCTGTCGAGCGCGTACAGCAACCACTCATCGACCCGGAACGGCCGGTGAAACCACAGCGCGTGGTCGAGGCTGGCCATCATCACGTTCAGTGAATCAAAGTCCAATTCATGCGGCAGCGTGGCCGTGCCCAGCAACTCGTAATCGGATACATAGGCCAGCAGGCTGCGGTGCAACTCGGGCTGATCGGGCAGGGGGCTGCGCGCTTTCATCCACAGGTGCTTGGTCGGTGGCCGTGCGGATGGATCGATAATCTTCGGCGCTTCAACCGGACGAAACTCGAACGGCGGTTCGTGTCGTAACCAGCGGTGCATCTTGTTCGGCACGCGGTCCAGCAGCCGCTGATTGATTTCGCCGAGGCTGGTCAGTCCGTCCGGTCCGGGCACCTTCGGCATCTCGACCTGATGGCTCAACGCTTCGTCTTCCTGGCACTTGAACGAGGCCGCCAGGTTCAGGATCGGTCGACCGTGCTGAATGGCCACCACGCGCCGATTCGAATAACTGCGTCCATCCCGCGAGCGCTCGACCTGGTAGACCACCGGCCGATTGAAATCCCCACGCCGAAGAAAATAGGCGTGCAGCGAATGCGGTGCGCGATTCTCGACCGTTTGTTCCGCAGCCGATAGCGCCTGCCCGAGAATCTGGCCGCCGAACACCTGAGCCGAGCCAATGTCATGGCTTTGGCCTCTAAACAGGTTGTTTTCGATCTGCTCGAGTTGAAGCAGCTCAACGACTTTGGCAAGGGTAGGGTTTGTCGGAATTGTCATGGGGCAGATTTTGCCAGATCTTGCCGTGTTACCCAGGGATTGATCGAAACCGCGATTTGTGTTTATAGCCATCTTCTGCCATCTGGATGGCAGTATGCTAGGCTAATTGAATTAAACGAAACAGGAACTAGGTCGATGGCTGAACCTCAATTATCCGTTCGCAGTGCGCGTGCAAAGGAGCTTGCACATAAACTCGCCAAGCTTGAGCGGCGAACCGTTGCTCAGGTTGTTGAATGTGCGCTTGAAGAATATGCGGCCCAGCAGACGGGTCGAATGCCAGCTTCTCAGTTCTATCGCGAATTGAATCTTCGCTGTGCCGCCGATATTGATTTGGAAGCGGCTATTCGTGAAGGTCGGAAACCGCATCACGGGATTGATCTTTGATTTTTCTGGACACCAACGTCATTTCGGAAACGATGCGAAAGCAGCCCAATCCTTCGGTGATTAGCTGGTTGGAGTCGCACGATGATTTGCTGGCCATTCCAACCGTAACCATCGCTGAAATTGCGTATGGCATTGCCAAAATTCGTACGGATGAACGCTCAAAACGGCTGGCTAATGCGCTTGATGACTGGCGTCATCGGTTTTCTGATCGGATCTATCCATTCACAGAGCAAGCTGCATTGATCTATGGCGAGCTTATGGCAGATTCAGCCCATTCTGGTAAAGTGGTTTTTGCGCCGGATGGTCTGATCGCCGCCATAGCCAAGGCAAATAACGGGCAGTTGGCAACTCGAAATACTTCGGACTTTGAGCACATGAAACTAGCCATCATTAATCCTTGGGATTGAATGGTTAGCATCAGCCGAGGTAGCTTGCAACAAAGCAGCTTTTTGTCATTCAACTAAAAACTGGATAGAATATTGCAAGTGGGCGAAGTGGCTGTGGAGCGGCTTTAAATCGGGCGAGTTTCTCGACAATCCAGCCGCGTCGATGCTCGAACGAACCTCCGGTGTGCTGATCCAAGCCACACAAAGACGCCCTCCGCACGCATCGGCCGATGCAGTGATAGTAGGGTGTGGCATCCAGCGACACCAATGCTGAGCGGGAGATGGTCATTAATAAATCGAGCTGTGAAGTTGCAACGAGTATCACGTGTTACAGCTGATATTTGAATCAGACAAGCGCTGGAGAGAGCGTAGGAAAACAGCTATAGTTGATGGGTGTC